>CAZYIH010000210.1:0-4980 GCA_964646915.1 uncultured Planctomycetaceae bacterium
ACCCGCGGTGCAGTGGGCGGGACGCTCATTCGACTGACCATTCCCATGGTCGGTGGGATGTTCGGTATGGTGGCGTTCAACCTGGCCGACACCTACTTCGTCGCGCAGCTGGACAAGGGCCTGCCCGCGGCCAGTAACCTGGCGGCGATGGGATTCATCCACCCGGTGGTGATGTTCTTTTTCATGATCGCCATGGGCATCGGCATCGGGACCTCCAGCGTGGTGTCCCGCGCGTATGGTCGACGCGACCTGGACCAGGTCCAGCGACTCACCACCGACTCGATCCGCCTGGCGTTCTGCGTGGTCCTGCTGTTTTCGTTTCTCGGATTGGCACTGATGGAAGCCCCGTTCCGCTGGCAGGGGGCCCACGAGGATCTGCTCCCCAAGATTCGCGAATACATGACCGTCTGGTATGCGGGGCTGGCGGTAGTGGTGCTTCCCATGGTCGCCAACAACGCCATGCGCGGCGCCGGCGACACGGTTTGGCCGGCGGCGATCATGCTGGTGGCTGCGGCGATCAATGTGATTCTTGACCCGATCTTCATCTTCGGATGGTGGGGGTTCCCGGCCTTGGGGATCACCGGGGCGGCATTGGCGACGGTGATCTCACGCGGGCTGACGCTGATCGCCTCGCTGGCGGTGCTGCACTACCGTAAACAGATGATCGCCCTGGGGCGACTGCATCTCGGTGAGTTGCTGGACTCCTGGAAGCAGGTGCTCTACGTGGGCATCCCCGCCTCGGCGACGAATATCCTGTTCCCGCTGGCGTTCGGCGTGATCAACTACCTCGCCCGCCAGACGGGTACCAGCGAGCAGGCGTCCAAGGCGGCGGTGGCTGCCATCGCTGCCGGCTCGCGCATCGAGAGTTTTGCGATGATGGTTCTCTGGTCCCTGGCTGGGACGATCCTGGCCTTCATCGGGCAGAACTGGGGCGCCAAGAAGTTCGAGAGAGTGCATTTGGCCGAGCGCGATGCGATGGTGTTCTCGATCGGTTGGGGGTTGGTGTGCTGGGCGACTCTGGCAGGGTTGTCGGGTCCGATCGCCCACGCCTTCACCGAAAAGCCCCTCGTCGCCCGCGATCTGCAGCTGTTCCTCTGGATCGCACCGGCCGGGTATGGCCTGCGGGGGGTGTGCTTCCTCGCCAGCCGATCGTTCTCGGCGATCAATCGTCCGATGGACGCCTCGACGCTGGACATCCTGCGCATGTTCCTGCTGTATGTCCCGCTGGCGTGGATCGGCTCGGAACTGGGCGGGCTGATGGGCATCTTCATCGGCGTGGCGGCCGGCAATGTCATCGCCGGGGTCATCTCCTGGGCCCGGTTCCGCCAGGTGCGCCGGCGGCTGGAACACCGCATCCGGACCACCGACGCCGAACCTGACACCATAGTGGCCGAGTAAGTCTGCTTGGTGGATGGGTCGACCCGCCGGTACAATGCGTCCTACGCCCGCGGCTGAGAGGAGCCCCGCATGACGACACAAATGCAGAAGTACATCTGCACCCAGTGCAGCTATGTTTATGATCCGGCGAAGGGGGATGAGATGAACGGCATCCCGCCGGGCACGGCGTTCGAGGACCTGCCCGATGAGTGGGTCTGTCCGATGTGCTACGCCACGCGCGATCAGTTCGACCCGTTGGACTGAGCGGGCTTCACCGGCGAAGGGGGCAGGCACCCTCACAGGCTGCGGAGCTCGCCATGGGGCTCATCGCGCAGTGAGTGTGCATGGGGTGCGGCGTGGTGGATCTACTCTTCGATGTACTGGGTGACTTTGTCGCCGATGAGTTCCAGCGCCAGCAGGCCTTCGGGCGACTGGTCGAGGTCGAGGAACTCGAAGCCGATGGTGGCCATCCCGCTGCCCTCGAGTTGGTGGTGGCAGAGGACGGCGTCGACGTTCACGCTCTTGGCCAGTGCGTCGAACGAGAGACACACGCCCACGACATCCCGCGGCTGAAAGAAGGTCGTGGCGACCACGTGCGTTCGCAGCTGAAAGCCGCCCACCGAGAGGTCCAGCACCTTGCCCGACCACGTCGGGCAGGCGGGGGAGAGCTTGTCGGGCTTGGTGGCAGTCCCGCCCGGCCAGAAGGACGCCCGGACGATCTCGCCGGCGGGGACATTGGCCCGCACGGCATTGCGGCGTTCGATTCGCTGCACCTCGGAGGGTTTTTCCAGCATGACGGCCAGTACCTGCTCGCCGTCCTGGTCCTGGAGGGGCATCTTCTTCTGCAGGCCGGCGGCGAAGATGTACTTTCGGCTGCCGAGGTTGAAGCTCACCCCGACGTCCACGCCGGGGAAGAGGTGATCATCGAGATTCTCGTTGGCGGGCACCACCACGAGTACACGTTTTCCGTCGGCTTCGACGGCGTGTCCCTTCTGCGAGGCCCATGCGTTGTTCTGTCGGAAGGTGAGGATGACCGGGGCGTGACTCTCGACGACGCCGGTCAATGCCTGGTCAATATCACTTCCTGTAATGGTTTGTGAAAGTCCCATCGTTTGTCCCTGCCTGTGGTGCCCTCTGTTTTGACGCCTTCTCCCATCGCGGCGGCGAGCGGATTCCTGCCCGGAGTCGCCCAGCCGGGAGCGCACCGGAGGGCGGGTCTCCAGGTTTGTATCGTCTCTTGGCCGGGCGGACATGAGTAGTTTCCCCACCGAAAACAGGCGGTTTTCAAGCCTTTGGCTGCTCCGGCTGCGGATTTTCGGACAGCCGATACAAAAAGCCCCCGCCGGCGAAGGCCGACGGGGGCTTGACGATGCTTCGGATTGCGGGATGGCGTTACGCCTGCTCGATCTCGTAAGACATTTCCGCCATCTGCTTGAGCAGGCTCCAGCGGGACTGGATGTCCTTCTGGCCTAGTTCCAGCAGCGACGCAGCCGTCTCCGGATCGGACTTGCAGAGCATCTTGAACCGCGTCTCGTTGTAGGCGAAGTCCTCGAACGAGGCGGTCGGATCCTTGCTGTCGATCTGCAGGGGGTTCTTGCCTTCCTCGCTGAGGCGCGGGTCGTACCGATACAACGGCCACAGGCCCGACTTGGTCGCGAGGTCCTGCTGCTCGAATCCGTCGACCAGGTTGATCCCGTGGGCGATGCAGTGCGAGTAGCACAGCACCAGGCTCGGGCCGCGATAGCTCTCAGCCTCCAGGAGGGCACGGACGGTCTGGGCGTCGGACGCCCCCATGGCCACCTGTGCAACGTAGATGGTTCCGTAGGTCATCGCGATCATGCCCAGGTCCTTCTTGGGGACGGGCTTGCCGCTGGCGGCGAACTTCGCGACCTGGCCGCGGATGGACGCCTTGGAGCACTGGCCGCCGGTGTTGGAGTACACCTGCGTGTCCAGCACCATCACGTTGATGTCCCGACCGCTGGCCAGCACATGGTCCAGCCCGCCGTAGCCGATGTCATACGCCCAGCCATCGCCACCCAGCGCCCAGACGCTCTTGTGTACGAGCGAGTCGGCCAGCGATTCGAGCTGGCGGGCACGGGGGTCGTCGATGTCCTTGAGCTTGCCCAGCAGTTGATCGACGCGCCGGCGCTGCTCGGCGATTTCCTTCTCGTCGACCTGCTCGCAATTCAGCAGGGCGGTGACCAGCTCGTCGCCGATCTGTCCGGCGAGGTCCTTGAGCAACTCGGTGGCGAACTCGATCTGCTTGTCGATGGTCAGGCGGAAGCCGAAGCTGAACTCCGCATTGTCCTCGAACAGCGAGTTGTTCCACGCGGGCCCTCTGCCGTCGGCGTTGACGGTGTAGGGCGTGGTGGGCAGGTTGCCGCCGTAAATGCTTGAGCAACCCGTGGCGTTGCCGATGACCGCCCGGTCGCCGAACAGCTGGGACAGCAGCTTGACGTAGGGCGTCTCGCCGCAGCCTGCACACGCCCCGGAGTATTCGAACAGGGGCTGGCAGAGCTGGCTGCCCTTGATGGTCCGCAGGTTCAGGCTCGCGCGGTCCATCTCCGGAAGGTCCAGGAAGAACGCGTAGTTCTTCGCCTCCTGCTCGCGGAGGGGCATCTGGTCTTCCATGTTGATCGCCTTCTTGCCGGGCTCGGTCTTGTTCTTGGCCGGGCACGCTTTTACGCACAGCCCGCACCCGGTGCAGTCTTCCGGGGCGATCTGGATGGTCCACTTCATTCCGTCGAAGTCCTTGCCCTTTGCATCGACGGACTTGAACGTCTCGGGGGCGTCGGAGAGCTTTCCGGCGTCGTAGACCTTCGGGCGGATCGTGGCGTGTGGGCAGGCGATCGAGCACTTTCCGCACTGGATGCAGACCTCCGGATCCCACACCGGAATCTGCAGGGCGATGTTCCGCTTCTCCCACTTGGTCGTGCCGGTCGGCCAACTGCCGTCTTCGGGCATCGCCGAGACGGGCAGCGTGTCGCCCTTGCCGGCCATGATCGTCGCGGTGACCTTCTGGACGAACTCGGGGGCCTCGGGCGAAACCACCGGGGGCTTCTCGATGGTGGAGCTGGCCTTGTCGGGCACGGCGATCTCGTGGAGATTCTCGATCGCCTTGTCGACGGCCTGGTAGTTCTTCTGGACGATTTCCTCGCCCTTCTTGCCGTAGGTCTTCTTGATGTATTCCTTGATCTTCGCGATCGCCTCGTCCTGGGGCAGGATGCCCGAGAGATAGAAGAAGCAGGTCTGCATGATCGTATTGATCCGCGCACCCATGCCGGTGGCCTGGGCGACCTCATAGCCGTTGATCGCGTAGAACTTCAACTTCTTGTCGATGATGGTTTCCTGGATGGTCCGCGGCAGGTGGTCCCAGACCTCATCGGTGGAGTAGGGGGCGTTCAGCAGGAACGTGGCACCCTCGACGGCGGCGTCCAGCACGTCGTACTTCTCCAGGAAGGTGAACTGGTGGCAGGCCACGAAGTTCGCCGCGTTGACCAGGTACTCCGAGTGGATCGGACGCGGGCCGAACCGCAGGTGGCTGACGGTGACCGCGCCGGCCTTCTTCGAGTCGTACACGAAGTAGCCCTGGGCGTAGTTGTC
>CAZYIH010000211.1:0-4949 GCA_964646915.1 uncultured Planctomycetaceae bacterium
GACTTGGCGCCGACGTGGGCAGTGGTCGCGAGCTTCAGCGCCTGATCGACGGCCATCGGGATCTCCTGGACGTCCTGCTCGCGAACGTAGACCGTCGGCCCGCCGAACATGTAGCTGAAGGGCTGGTAGACGGCCACCCGCCGCTCCCCGCCGTGATCGATCACGCCGGCGGGGGAGTCGTTGGTCATGATTCCGAGGATCATCACGCCCGTGGCGGGCTGACGGTAGAGCACGACCTTGCCCATGTGCTTCTTGTCGCCGCCGAAGAGCTTCATCAGGTCGCGCGTGGATTCGTAGATCGTCTTGATCCCCGGCAGGCGCGAGATGATCGCCTCGAAGCGGTCGATGATCTTCTGGAACAGCACAAACTGGGCGAGCAGCCCGACGAGATAAATCGCCACGATGACCACCAGGGCACTGACGCCCGGGGGGAGCTTATAGTTCACCCCGGACTGACCCAGCAGCGCTGCGCCGATGGAGTCGAGGCTGGCGGCCGCCCAGGCGATCAGCCAGATGGTCAGCGCCAAAGGAACAACGATCAGCGCCCCGGACAGCAGAATCTGGATTTGCTTCTTCATGGAGAGACCTCCCCTGCCGCGGCGGGTCGCCCCGGCGGCGTTTGGGTGCGTTCAGGCATAGACGTCGAACTCTGCGAGGGCTTTGCTTTCGTCGTCCGCGAACTCGAGGACCTTGTCCAGTCGCGTGATGCGAAAGACGCGGTGCAGCTCGGGCTGAAGGCCACAGATGACGAACTTGCCGCCGATCTCACGGAGCTTTTTGTGCAGGGCGATCAGAACCCCCAGCATCTGCGACGAGAGGAACCGGACCTGGGAGAAATCCAGGACGATCTTCTTTCGTGCCTGCTCGTCGGCCAGGGCGTAAAGCTCCTTGGAGATCGACTCGACACCGACGGTATCCAGGATCGAACGGTTGCGGAAGTTCACAATCGTGACGTCCTGGATCTGCGAAATGACCAGACCGCTTTGAGGCATGGGCGAATCCTTTCTGCTCTGCCTTGGCGACCGCCGCGTCCCCGCCACACCCCGCCGGCGGCAACGGAGCGCGAGCATTGTACCCCAGCCATCACACAGCCCGCAACCGCACAGCCCGCGTTTCGGTAGATGTCTGTGCTACCGCTTTGCGCCGAGCCAGTCGTCCTCCAGAATCACGAACTCGGTCAGCCGATCGTGAAGCTGCCCGGTGTGATGCTGGATGTGCCGCACGTTCATCCACTCGTGCTCCAGCTTGGGCATGTCATACCACCAGAAGCCGCAATTCTCGGCCTCGAGGTCCAGCGCGTCGACGGTAGCGTCCACCATCCCGTCCACCTGCTGCCAGTACACCAGGAGTTGCTCGCGGGTGTAGGGCTCGCCGAGGTCGGGCGGGTCGTGTGGCGCCCAGGGCAGTTCCTGGAGGAACTGGGTCTCTTCCCGGTGGTGCTCCCACGGGCGGAAAGCATCCTCATCCTGGCCAAGGTAGAGGTGCGTGAAGAACAGGGAATGGTAGGCGATCTGCCAATATGGACTGGCTGGGTGCTCGCGATCCCAGAGCTGGTCGGGGCACTTCTCGATGGCCGGCTTGAGCATCGCCATCGCCGCGTGATACTGGCTTCTCAACGCCGCCTTGATGTCCATGTCTCTCCCTTGCTTGCTGGGTGCGCGCAGCCCGGCAGGGTGTCGCAGCCAATGGAGGTCCGCCGGCGCCTCAGCCGCTGCGGGCGAAGCGTTTCCAGTCGATATCGAGCTTGGTCACCTTGTAACGGACGATTCGGGGCGTGCTGCCCAGGTCTCTCGCTGCCTCGGCCATGTTGCCTTCGGAGCGTTTCAGTGCGTCGACGATGATGTCCTTCTCGAAGAGGTCCACGCGTTCCTGCAGCGTTCCCTGGCCGGCCGTCTCGGTGGTCTCGGAGGTCTGCAGCGTGGGCGGAAGGTGATGGCCGTGAATGACGCCGTCGGTGCTCAGAAGGACGGCGCGTTCGATGCAGTTCTCCAGCTCGCGCACGTTGCCGGGCCAATGGTAGGCGAACATCATGTTGATCGCCGGCGTCGAGATACGCCGGACCTCCCGGCCCATGCGTTGGGCGTATTTGCCCACGAAGAAATCCGCCAGCAGCAGGATGTCGTCCTTGCGGTCGCGCAGGGGAGGCAGGTGCACCGGGAACACGTTGATGCGGTAATAGAGGTCCTGACGGAAGCTGCCCGTCTCGACGGCCTGTTCGAGATTGCTGTTGGTCGCACAGACGATCCGCACGTTCGCCGAACGCGTCTGGTTGCTGCCGACGGGCTGATACTCGCGCTCCTGGAGCACGCGGAGGAGCTTGACCTGCGTCATGGGCGAGAAGTCGCCGATCTCGTCGAGAAACAGCGTGCCGCCCTCGGCTTCGTCGATGCGCCCCTGGCGGGCCTGCACCGCACCGGTGAATGCGCCCTTCTCGTGGCCGAACAGTTCGCTCTCGAGGAGGTTCTCGTTGAGGGCGGCGCAGTTGACCTTCACAAACGGCCCCTGCGCCCGGGCGCTGGAGTAGTGAATCGCGTGGGCGACCAGTTCCTTGCCCGTTCCGCTCTCCCCGCGGATGAGCACGGTTGTGTCGCTGGCGGCAACCTGATGGATCGCCCGGTAGACCTCGCGCATGGCGTTGGAGTTGCCGATGATGTTCTCGGGACGGAAGCGGTCCTCCAGCTCGGTCCGCAGGCGGAGGTTCTCCTCCTCCAACGTCTGACGTTCGGTGGCGAGCATGCGGCGGGTTCGCACGTCGTGGGCGACCATGCCCGCGACAATCGTCAACAGGCGCACGTCCTCATCCAGGGCGACGCTCTCGTCGAAAATGCGGTCGGCCGACAGCGTGCCCACCACCTCCGAGCCGATTTTGATCGGCACGCAGATGAAGCTGATCTCCTCGCGGTCCAGTTGGCGCCGGTTGTGCAGCCGATCGAGAAAGAGGGGCTCCTGGGAGACCTTCGGGACGACGGCCGGCTGACCGCTTTCCACGACGCGCCCGGTGATGCCCTCGCCCATCTCGTAGCGAACGCCCTTGCTCTTGCGGTCGGCCAAATTGTGAGCGACCTCGATGCTCAACCCGGTCCGATCGGGATTGACCAGCATGATCGTCCCGCGCGTCATGCCCAAATGCTCGTGCAGCACGTCGAGGACCTCGGCGAGCATCTCGCGTTGGCCTGCACTGCTGGCGAGGATCTGGCTGATCTCGTGGAGGGCGTCCAACTCATTGACGTGACGCGCCGGTCCGCTGGTTTTTGCTTCAGGCGCGTGATTTTCCTGTGAAGTTGACATCTCCTGCCGTTCCCTTTCCCGGGGACATCCAAGTGTGTCGTAAGCGCAGCCGCTTAAAACAAAATCGTAATACGAGCGGGCAAATCCTACAAGGTTGTAATTTCACGTTTCCGCAGCGAAGGGCAGTGAATCATTATAAGGAATTTATAGATAACGAGTTGCATAAAGCGTGTCTCTATGGCATGCAGAATGCACTGCCGGTGAGAGACCCATGGTGTGGAACCTGGCCGCGTTGGAGCAGGGCAGCAGGATGGCCACGCCGGGTGATTGTTCTCCGCAGAACAGCTTGTCGACTTGATTAAATTGCCGATATTTCCAACATGTTTGATTGAACATTTGGCCGACATACTTTATTGAGGAACGCTGTTGTCCCGTAAGGACACGGCGACAGAATGCATCGGTCCTTCGCCCATGCCACAGTGAGCGTGGCGGAGGGGAACAGAACTGCGACCTTTTGAGTCGCGACAGACAACGTGGTATGCACAAGGAGAGTTAAGGATGACGAGACACAACAGACGTATGGGATGGCGAGGAGCGCTGGCGTCTCTGGCGCTGGTCGTGGGCATGATGCCCCTGGTCGCCACCGCCGCGGAAGGCGGTAACTGGCTCAACGCGATGGCCGAAGAGCAGGGCACGGTGCAGCAGGTCGAGCCCGGCAAGCCCGAGATGGATGTACCCGCCGACGGACCCGCCAAGGCGATTCCGGGCCTCGGACTGGCCGTGGACTACGCGATGGTCAGCGACTACATCTGGCGTGGCCAGAACTTCTCGGAGTGGGCCGGCGAAGGCCGGGAAGCCATCAACCATCAAATTGGCTTCACCGTCAGCGTCGATACGTCCGAGGCGTTCGGCATGGACTTGGGTACCTTCAGCGGCAATGTCTGGTTCGAGTTCTACGCCGACCAGGACAACGCCCGCCGCATGGGTGCCGCTGACCGCAATCAGGACTGCACGCTGCAGGAAGTCGATTACACCATCGACTGGACCTACGGCGTCACCGAGTTCATGGACATCAGCGTCGGCCACATCTGGTATCACTTCCCGCAGAGCAAAGGTGATGACCGGATGACCAACGAGTTTTACGTCGGGCTGAGCTTTGATGATACCGAGCTGTGGAAGATGTGCGGGATCGACTTCAACCTGAACCCGACCATCACGTACTACATTGACGTGGACAACGCCGATTACGGCCAGTGGATCGTTGCCGGCCTCAGCCATGATTTCGTGATGTCCGAAATGGGGGTGGCCGACGTGCCGGTCCTCAAGGACACCACGCTCACCCCGAGCGTCCAGTTCCACTTTGACCACCGGTACCTCAACACCAACCGCACCACGAAGCTCTCGAGCATCAACTACCAGCTCGACATCGCCGTGGACCTTTCCAGCGCTCTGGAAATCCCATCCGAGTGGGGCGGCTTCAGCATCGGCGGTTTCCTGGCCTACAGTCAGGCGATCGACGACAGCGCCGCTGCCGGCATCTCCGATGAGTTCTACGGCGGCATGAACGTCGGCTGGGAGTGGTAACCCACTGACGAATCCCGCCCGAGTGGCGGAACACCGATGCATCCAGACCCCGTCGGCACCGAGCGTGCCGGCGGGGTTCTTTATTCGTGGCACCGCCTTCCAGTTGAGAATCCTGAGCAGTGCCGAAGGGCCCGTGT
>CAZYIH010000212.1:0-4933 GCA_964646915.1 uncultured Planctomycetaceae bacterium
GTGCCACCGGCGTGTCCCCACGCCGGTGCTTCCCTGTGCCACGAAAGACCCACCGCAGCACGGCCTTCCAGGCCGTGTTTCCATGGGCCCTTCGGCTTCGCTCAGGATTTCCAACTGGAAGCCCATGCCACGAAGAACCCTCTCACGGCCCTTGAGCCCGACCCCGCCCGACCGGGGCGTCCTGCCCGAGCGTCGCACGTCGCCGCAGGATGTGGTGGTAGTGCTGCACGAAACGGTGTGCCTCGTCGCGGACGCTCTGGAGCACGCGCAGCCCGGCGTCGTGGCGGGAGAGTTTCAACGGCTTGTCCCGCCCGTGAACGAAGATTGTTTCCTCCTTCTTCGCCAGCGAGATCAGCATCGGCGGGGTGAACTCCAGGTCCTCGAACGCGCTGTAGGCCGCGTTGAGCTGTCCCTTGCCGCCGTCGATGAGGATCACGTCCGGGAACAGCTCGGCGTTCATCCCCGCGTGCTTGTACCGCCGCCAGACCACCTCCCGCATGCAGGCAAAATCGTCGTTGCCGTCGACCGTGCGGATCTTGTAGCGCCGGTAGCCGTTCTTGAAGGGCTTGCCGTCGATGAAGCACACCAGAGCCCCGCACAGCTCACCGCCGCCGAGGTGAGCGATGTCGATCCCCTCGATCGATCGCGGCGTCTGGGGGAGCTTGAGCACATCCGCCAGCCGCGCGAGACCCTCGGCCGGGTCCACGAAGAACGCCTCGGGCTGGGCGTGCTCATGCACCAGCCCGCGCTTCTGCAGACCCTCCAGCGCACGCAACTCGTCGCGCAGCTCGGCCGCCCGCTCGAACTCCAGCGCCTTGCTCGCCTCCTCCATCTCGGCGGTGAGCTCGCGCTTGAGCGTGGTTCCCTTGCTGTCGAGGAACTGCCGCAACCGATGAATCTGCCGGCGATAGTCCTCGCGCGACACCCGCCCGCCGCACGGCCCGGTGCACTGCTTGATGCTGTAAAGCAGGCAAGGCCGAAAGTATTTGCGCGACTCGTCGTCGGCATCGATGTCCAGTGTGCACGTGCGGAACTTGAACACCCGCTGCATCAACGGCAGGGCCGCCCGCAGGTCGGCCGGTGAGACGAACGGCCCGTAGAGCTTCACGTTCTTCGAGAGCGGCTCGCGCGTAATGGACACCCGCGGAAAGTCCTCCCGCGTGGTCACCTGCAGGTAGGGGTAGGTCTTGGCGTCCCGCTGGGCGGCGTTGAACTTCGGACGGATGTCCTTGATCAGCCGACTCTCCCGCAGCAGCGCGTCGACCTCGGACTCGCAATCCAGCCAGTCGATTTCCTCGACGAGCTTGCGCACCATGTGCTCGATGCGTTCACCCCGGCTGGACTGGAGATCCGCCCCGGGTTGGAAGTAGCTGGCCACCCGCGAGCGCAGAGACTTCGCCTTGCCCACGTACAACACCACGCCCGCGGCGTCCTTGAACAGGTACACGCCCGGGCCTGTGGGCATCTGCGAGATCGTCTCGCGAAGGTCTTCCAGCACGGCTGCTCGTTTCCTGGCCATGCGACCAGTATACCGAATCGACCCCGTCCGTTTCAGCGCATCGTCCGTCGCCCGACGCTATCCCACGCGGAACCGCTGCCGATAAGCGCCCGGAGAGGTGTTCTCGTACCGATGGAACAGGCGAAGCAGGTGACGGTCATCCCGCAGGCCCGACATCCGTGCCACCGCGGGCATCGCCAGGTCCGTGTCGATCAGCAACCGCTTGGCCTGCTCGATGTGCGTGCGGTGGATCTCGCCCAGCACCGTCCGTCCGAGTTCGGCGCGGAAACGCCGTTCGAGCGAGCGTCGCCCCACGGCCGCCGACCGGGCAACGTTATCCACGCTGATCGCCCTGTCGGCTCGGGCGTGAATGAATCGCAGCGCCTCCCGCAGAGCCGGATCGCGAACCATGGTCCGCGCGGACGACTCCCGCTCATTCACGCTGGTAGGCTGAATCAGGATCGGGCCGTCCGGCGCCGGTTGACCAGCGAGAACCTCCAACAACGTGGTGACGGCCTGGCGGCTCCACTGCTCCTCGGAGATGTGCACGCCCGATAGCGACGGCACGGACGGCACGTCACAATCGTGCCCGGTGACAATCGCCAGCGTCGAGAGCAGATCAATCCCCGCCGCCGTCGCCAGATCGCAGATGCGCATGCCCAGCCAACTGTCGGCGATGAGCAAACCCGTGTGGTCCGGAAGCGATTTCAACCAGCGTACAACCGGCCGATTTCGCCGCAGGGCCACCGCTGTGGGGGGCACGGTCGGAAGCGGATGCACCGTCCCGTCGAACACCGAGAGCGTCCCATCCTCCCTCCCAAGGGCCGAGGCAAACCCGCCCTGCTGCAGCTCGCTGTAGCGGTGCCCCTGCACGCCCACAAACCCGAAGTGGCGGCAGTTCTTCTCCCGCAGGTGCTCGCCTGCCAATCGGCCGATCGCGTCATTGTCGGGGCAAACCGTAGGGACATACTCGAAGCCCAGAGCGCCGGATGTGTTCACCACCGCACAGCCGAGCTTCAGCAGAACCGACATGACCTCCTCGTCCTGGACGTACCCGAGAACTCCATCCGCCCGCCACTGGGCCAATCGGCGCAGGTCGCCCGCCTCGGGGCTGAAGAGGCTGAACACGCACGGCCCGGACTCCCGAAGAACCCGCTGGGCGTGGAACCACAGCGACATCTGAATTTCCTCGCGACGGTCCATCACCACCGCGATGCGCAACGGTTGACGTGAATCAGGCATGAGTATCCCTCGCAACACGTGTCGCTTTATGACGGTATTTGGACGCAATATACGCCTTGCGAGCGGTTCTCGTCAATGGCGAGAATAGAAGGTAGTTCTGTTTCTCCCGGCCGTCACCGGGAGACGACATTGCGGCAGATGCCAATTGGAGGACTCCATGGGACCTATGCGAGCAACGAAGCCGATCGCAACGGCGATCTGTGTGCTGGTGGTACTCAGCGCTGGACTGGACGTAACACGCGGGGCCGATGACTTCTTCCCCCCCTCGTGGGTCAATACGCTGGGCCGAACCCGAGACTACCCAAATGGCGGCTGGCGGGACAACAGAACCGACACCTTCGGTGTCAACCCGGACTGGGTTCCCCCCGCAAACTCAACGTCGTACCATTGGCATTGGTACAACACCATCCAAGATTGGGCAGAGCAGGGGTACTACGAGGAATACGATTCCTTCGCATCGGACACATGGTACTTGCCCGACCACGGGAAGAACCTATGGAACCAGGCCGACGGGGAATGGTCGCAGGCCGCTTACCCGCACGTGCCCCGCAACTGGGGCGACTATGACCTGCCAGCGCTACTGGCCAATCCGCGTTGGGAAGAACTCGGGTACTACGGTGACGGCATCCCGGACGGCGCGCCCCGCGGAACGATGAACAATGCCAACCACGGAGGACTGACGTGGAACGGGGACGGGAGCGGCGAGCCATTTATGGGCGTATTCGAGGTGCCTCTCTACGCGGACATGGACAGTGACCCGCTCCTGGACACAACGCTCATCCGTCTCCAATGCGGCGGCGGGTTCGGCTCAGAAAACGTGTACACTTACTGGGATATCCAGGTGGAGGGAATCGAGGGCGAGGAGATCATCGCAGCCTTGATGAAGCCACAAGTCCCGATTAACAGCGACACGGGAACCGTGTTCTTCCAGGACTGGGTCCTCGAGGGAACACCCGACCGGCTGCGCGTTACCATCGAATTCAAAGACACGTGGGTCGACCAGTTGCTCATCGACACCATTGCTGTTCCCGAGCCGACTTCGCTGGGTCTGTTGGCGTTCGGCGGGCTGGCGCTGCTTCGGCGGCGAAGAAAACAGGCAACCTGACGCAATCGAATTTCTGCATGGCGTGGGGGTGCAGAGCGTGGAGCTCACCTTTCGGGTGGGCTCCCTTTTTGCGCTGTTCCATCGGGGTCTTGCCGGGCATCGGCCGACTTCCTCGACCACGGAGGCAGCGGAATACGCGGGTACGACCAGCCCTGACTGCTGTACATGGGTGAAGAGTCACCCCGGACTGTCGATGCCGGCTGAATCGTACGGCAACCCGGCCAATGAGGCGGAATGGAACTCCGGACGCACTCTTCCGAACAGCAACACTCCTCGGGCGTGGACGGCAACGCTGCCGCCGGCCTACCCCTTCTTCCGCCGGGCGAAGATATTCCCCGGGCGTTGTTCGATGACGCCCTTGAGCACGAGCATCGTCATCGCGGGGGCCGCCTTGGCCACCGGAACGCCCGTCTCGCGGACCACCTCGTCCAGCGATCGCCCCTGCCGCGAGAGCGCCGCCACCAGCGTGCGCTCGGTCTGGTCCAGGCCCGGCGGCAGCGGGACGTCCTCCACGCTCAGCGTTTCGCCCTCGCCCTGGGCTGTGGACATCGCCTCGCCCACGTCGCCGAGGTCTTGGAGGATGTCATCGAGGTTCTGCACCAGCGTCGCGCCATGGTCGCGGATGAGGTCATTGGTGCCCTGCGACATCGGCGAATTGACCGGGCCGGGCACGGCGAAGAGGCTGCGGTTCTGCTCGGCGGCGTCGCGGGCGGTAATCAGCGCCCCGCTGCGACGGGCGGCTTCGACGATGAGCACGCCCAGCGACAACCCCGAAATGATGCGGTTCCGCGTGGGGAAGTTGCCCGCCTTGACGGCTGTCTTCATCGGCAATTCGCTGATCAGCGCCCCCTGGCCGTCGGCCACGATCTGCTCGAACAGCGCCCGGTTCTCGCGCGGGTAGGTCTGGCTGAGGCCGCAGCCCATCACGGCGATGGTCCGCCCGCCGGCGACCAGCGCCCCGCGATGGGAAGCGGTGTCGATCCCCCGCGCCCCGCCTGAGACCACCGTGAACCCCGCCCTGCCGAGAAGTTCGCCGAACCGCCCGGCCTGTTCCATGCCATAATGCGTGCACCGCCGCGAGCCCACCA
>CAZYIH010000213.1:0-4919 GCA_964646915.1 uncultured Planctomycetaceae bacterium
TTTTTTTCACCCATCTGCCCTAACCACCGCTCCGATGGTGTGTCTGCCCCCACGCAGCGGCAATGACGCCGGTGGATGGTTGCACGCAGCCAACGCACCTGGGTATAATCCCCGACATGAAACAACTTGCCAACAATACGCGGACGTTTGCGACGGTCCTGGCTGTGCTGGCGGTGTTGACAACCGCCCGGTTGGCCGGTGCCGCCGACGGCTTCGAGGACCAGGCACCGTACCTGACCGACCCGTTTGCACGCTGGCATGCGGTGGGTATGACGTTCCTGTTCGCCGCACTGGTCGCCGCCTGCGGGTTCAAGGACTCCAAACGCACCCGCTTGGACTGACGCGCGGACCTGAGAGAGACATTCGCCCCGCCGTGAGACGTTGATCGACGTAGACACGTCTCGCCCCGACGGGCTCAGATGTATAAAGGTAGGAGACACAGGATGAAAAACGCGGTAATCGTCGCACTCGTGTGCGTCAACCTCCTGATCCTCGTCGCCCTGGTCGTGGGAACCGGGTCGGTGCCCCAGGCCAAGGCGCAGGGATTCGTCGGGCAAGACTACATGGTCATCGCCGCCAAGATCGACAAGACCGAGGACGTCATCTTCGTGACCAACCTGACCAAGAGCAGGATGCTCGCCTTCCAGTTCGACCAGCGCAAGAAACAGCTCGTCCCGTATCGCGGAGTGCGGCTGCTGCGCGACTTCGGACGTCAGGCACAGGCCAAGAACTAGCCCATCGAGGGAGATACGCCATGAAAAACACCCAGAACGTGACCATACTGCTGCTGACGATCAGTGCCATTCTCCTCGGAGCGCTGCTGGTGGGGCTCAATCACACCGATCCCGCCCAGGCGGCGATGGCCCAGCGACGAAACGAGTACATCCAGGTCACCGGCCAATACAACAGCTCCACCGAGTTGCTCTACGTGGTCGACCTGACTCAGCAGAAGATGAACGTCTACTTCGCGGACGAACAGAAAAAGACCACCACGCTGCTGACGCAACTGGACCTCAAGCGGGCGTTCCAGGAATAGCGATTCGACAAAGCGCCCCATCGGGCCGAACCTGAATTTTCCCCGGGCGGGCCAGTGCGATCGGTGCTGAGCCCGCCCGCTGCTTTTGGGCTCCCTCGGGAAGGGGGGCCATGGCAGGGGGGCAGAAGGGGGGCGCCCGGCCGGGATCCGCCCGCCCTGCCGCGACTGCGATACAATATTACAATGACCCGGCAGTTCCGCCCCGGTCGAAGCTCGGCCGACGGCGACACCGTCACCCTCAGTAAAGGAGTACGCTCATGAAGAAACTCGTATTCGCACTGCTCATCGCCCTGAACGTCGGCCTGCTGCTCACGCTCGTCGCCGGCAGTTGGAGCGTCGAGCCCGCCCAGGCCCAGGGGTTCGTCACAAACGACGTCACCATGATCAGCGCACGCCTCGATGGAGACGAAAACCTCGTCTACATGGTCGATCTCAAGACCGGCCAGATGGTCGGCATCCGCTACGACAAACAGGAGGAAGAACTCGTGCGGTACAGCGGCGTGAACCTCCTGCCCGCGGCAGAGCGACGCAAACAACGCTGAACGCCCCGCCTGGAACCGCCCGCACAACCCGCACAACAAACTGACACACGGGAGAACCCATGAAGAGCAATCTCAATACTCCGATCCTGTTGCTGACCATCTCCGCCATCGTCCTTTCGGTGCTGGTCTTCTCGCTGAACACACCCGACCAGGCCCAGGCCGTCGGCGATACCGTCCGGCGGGGCCGATGGCTGATGTCCGTCGGCCAATTCGACCGCAACGCCGATCTGGTGTACGTCGTCGATCTCAAGGCCCGCATCCTGAGCGTGTACGCAGCCTCCGAGCGCAACAAACGCCTCGGACGCATCACCAGCGCAAAGCTCGACGACATCTTCGGCAAGGCCAAGTAGCGCCAGGAAATCAGCCGGAGTTTGACTCGCGACGGGGCTGGCGATAAACGGCCCGCCTGCGCTGGTGTCCAGGCGCTGGGGGACCGATGACGCCCGCTCGTTCAAATAGCTGGACCCAAAAGCTACATAAGATATATTATCGGACGTTGCAGGAGTCTGGCAGTCGGCCGGGCAGGGGCGTAGGTAACGGAGCCGGGCCGATGGATGCCCTCCATGCCCTCGCCGCACAACGGACGCCAAAACCTTTGCGTTGCCTTGGACGCCCAACAGCCGAGGAACACATCCGTCTTCGACCATCGTGGCCATCGCGCCATCAGCCAAGGCAGACGCCAGCGCGATCCGATCGACTCCCGGCCAGGTTTCGCCGCAACGGCCAAGCGTTGCTCGCAGGACGATGGCCGACCTTCGCAGATCTCTCGATTCGGGGGCTTTGCATTCCACGCTGTCTGCCGAGGCAACTCCGAGCGCAACGTCCGATAATCGCGCAGCCTTATTTCCGATTTCTGGCCAGCCTCAGGCAGCTTCCCTTAACGTCCGATAACCCGGGATCGACTTTTCGGAGTTCCGCTGATGATGCCAAATCTTACCGGCTTTCGGATTTTGCCGCGACGTCCGATAACGTATGGCGTGTGCGGGCCAATGGTGTCTTTCGCGGCCGTGTGTTTTTGAGTCGGGCGACGCCGGTCCGCCGGCTGGTCGCCCGTACAGCCTTCCTCACGTCCGACCTGGGACACCCGATCAGCAGATCAGCCTGACCCTGTTGGCCTTCAACCGTCGGCCGAAGTTTTCGACCTGCCGCGCGACGAGCCCCGACGGATATGGCTGGTAATTGCTTACCCAAGCATTTCTTGACTGACACAACCAGCCCGGCTGCTCGGCCGATTCGGTTCGCCCTTTTCCCTGCCTCCGCCGTGCACCTCCCCTGCGGCCGCGCTGGCCCCCTGCCGTGATCAGCTATCGTGTACTCGGTGTCTCCTCAGACCCCGTGCGCCCCCCCTTTTCGACGGCCTTCAAAGGGCCCCACGGGACGCGCCGAAAACGTCGGATTTGCTCGCGTGCGTTACGGAAATGTTGCGGCGTCGGGGCCTGTAAGACAAAGATGTCGCCGATTGCAAGCCGGACTCCATGTTTGTATTCGCGTTAAGTCTTTAAATAGACATGACCTACGGATTGCCGCTGTTTATGGCACGAATTGTGCTACGTCTGGGACAGGCACAGGTTCACCAGGTATCCAGGTATTCGAGAAAGGGAAACTGCACATGATGCAACGACTGCTTCCACGAGGGAGGCGCGCGGGCTTGCTTTGCGCGCTGGCCCTGTCCGTTCTGGTCCTCTCTGCCGGCCCTGCTGGGGCGCAGGAGGCCGAGCCGAACGCCATCTCGGAGATGTCGACCAAGGCTGAGTCCGCAATCCCGGCGAACGTCACCGAGATGATCCTCAACAGCAAGATGGCCGTCGACACGGTCTGGGTGCTGTTGGCGGCCTTCCTGGTGTTCTTCATGCAGGCCGGGTTCGGCATGGTCGAGGCTGGTTTCATCCGCGCCAAGAACGCGTGCAACATCCTCACGAAGAACTTCGTCGACTACTGTTCCGCCAGCATCATGTTCTTCCTGGTGGGCTACGCATTCATGTTCGGTGAGGGCAACGGGTTCATCGGCTGGACGGGCTTTGGCCTGTCGAGTGCATCGAATCCCTCGGAAGTCCCGATCTGGGCGTTCTGGTTGTTCCAGGCGGCGTTCTGCGGAGCGGCGGCCACCATCGTCGCCGGCGGAATGGCCGGCCGAATGAAGTTCCATGCATATTTGCTCTACACCGTGGTCATCTCCGGGTTGATCTACCCGATCGTGGGTCACTGGATCTGGTCCGGCGGCGGATGGCTCAACCAGGCGGGGTTCAAGGACTTCGCCGGCTCGACCGTGGTCCACGCCACCGGCGGCTGGGCGGCCTTCATCGGGACGGTCATTCTGGGCCCGCGGATCGGCAAGTACGTCGGCGGCAAGGTCAAAGCCATCCAGGGACACAACATCCCGATCGCCTCGCTGGGCGTGTTCATCCTGTGGTTCGGCTGGTTCGGGTTCAACCCGGGCAGCACGCTGGGTGTATCCGGCGACGGCGGATCGCTGGCGGCGCTGGTGGCCATCAACACCAATCTCGCTGCCGCAGCCGGTGCTCTGACGGCCATGGTGACCATCTGGATCGTCGTGGGTAAGCCGGACCTGAGCATGATCATGAACGGCTGCCTGGCGGGCCTGGTGGCGATTACCGCCCCGTGTGCCTATGTCGAGCCTTGGGCGGCGATCGTGATCGGAATCGTCGGCGGCGTGATCGTGGTGCTCGGGACGCTGCTGCTGGACCGCATCCGCGTGGACGACCCGGTCGGTGCGGTGCAGGTGCACGGAATGAACGGCATATGGGGTACGCTGGCGGTGGGCCTGTTCGGAACGCAGGGCCTGCTGAAGTCCGACTCCCCTGCCGGGGCCGGCCTGCTGTACGGCGGTGACGGCAGCCTGCTGGGCATCCAGGCGATGGGCACGTTCGCCGTGGTCGGCTTCGTGCTGGCGTCGATGGGCCTGGTCTTCCTGGCGATCAAGATGACCGTCGGCCTGCGGGTCTCCCGCGAGGAAGAACTCCGCGGATTGGACATTGGCGAGCACGGCCTCGAGGCGTATGCTTCCTTCCAGATCTTCACCACCGAGTGATTGCGAGGACAACCATGAAACTGATTACCGCATACATCCAACCGGAAAAACTCAGCGACGTGAAGCAGTCCCTCTACGCGGCTGAGGTGTACAAGATGTCCGTGACCAACGCCATGGGCTGCGGCCAGCAGAAAGGCTACCACGAGACCTACCGCGGCGTGGACGTCGAGGTGAACCTGCTCAAGAAGGTTCGCATCGAGATCGCCGTGAACGATGACTTCGTTCAGCCGACGATTGACGCCATCATCAATGGCGCCCGCACGGGCAATATCGGCGACGGCAAGATCTTCGT
>CAZYIH010000214.1:0-4901 GCA_964646915.1 uncultured Planctomycetaceae bacterium
TCAACCAGTCGCTGGCGGACAAGATGAAGCTCTCGCCGCAGCAGATCTCCAAGGCCTGCAAGATCGGCGAATGTGCCCCGAAGTAAGGACCACACGATGACGTTGACGCTGTGCAAGACACTGGCCGGGCTGCTGGTATTGGCTGTCGCTGGCTGCGGTGGATCGCAACAGGCCCAGACTCGTGCGGAATCGGCCGGCCCGACGCAGAAGACGAAGGTCGGTGTGTACTACATGCATCGCGCCATGCGGTGTCCGATGTGCGTGAAGATCGAGAAGAAGTCGCGGCAAGTGGTTCGGGAGCGGTTTGCCGAGGAGTTGGCAGAGGGCACCTTGCGGTGGGATTCGATCAATTACCAACAGCAGGAATCGCTCGAAAAACGCTACAGGCTTTACACCAGCTCGCTGGTGTTGGTGTCGTACAAGGACGGGCGGGAGGTCTCCCACGAGATTCTCGACAAGACATGGGTGCTGCATCCGGCCCCGAAGGAATTTGAAGCATACGTTGTCGAGGCGATTCGGAATCGCCTGGGCAGGAGTTGACCTGAATCGCCGAACCCGGCCATCGGCCGGCAGGAGTGCCGTTATGAAAATCCGTACAACACTGTCAGCAGTAATTCTACTCGTGGTTGGAGCCTTGGCTTCGGCCGAGGAACCCAACACCGTCGCGCAGGCGTACCCGAACCTGGCTTCGGCTGCCTTGGTTCATGCCCGCCCGGCGGAATTGGCCGATGGCGTCCTGCTGCGGGCCGGCGACCTGAAGATCACCCAGAAGGATATCGATGCCGAGATCGCCAAGGCCCCGGAGAAAATGCGAGAGCAACTCCGCAACAACGCCTTCTTCCTGCTGGAGCAGATGGCCACCGAGAAACTGCTGATTGCGGAAGCCAAGGCCTCGGCCATCAAGGACGGCAAGGACGCCGACAAGCTCTCCGAGCGGGAATTGCTCAAGGCGTACTTCGAGAAGCTCACCGCCGACGTGAAGGTTACCGACGCCGAAGTGGCCGAGTTCTACAAGAAGAACAAGGACATGGTAGGCGGTCAGCCGCTCAAGGCCGTCAAGGAGGCCATCGCCAACTTCCTGCGGCAGCGGAAGCAGCAGGAAATCATAACCGGGCGCGTCCGGTCGCTGGGCAAACGGACGCCCGTGCGGGTGCAGTCTGCCTGGATAGACCGCCAGGCGAAGCTCGCGAAGGACAACCCGGTGGACAAGGCCCGCGCCAGCGGCAAACCCACGCTCGTGGATTTCGGTTCCGAGGGGTGTCGGCCTTGCGAAATGCTGCAGCCCATTCTCAAGAACCTTCGCCGGAAGTTTGGCGAGAAGGCGAACATCCTCTTCGTCTCGGTTCGTGAACGGCAGATGCTGGCTACCCGCTACGGCGTGCAGTCCATTCCGACGCTGATCTTCTTCGACAAGGATGGCAAGGAAGTTGATCGCCATACGGGTTTCTTGCCCCAGGACAAACTCGAAGAAAAACTCGCCGAGATGGACGTAAAGTAAGGAGCCGCCATGAAAGCCAGGAAGATTATTGGCAAGGTCCTCATCGCGTTTCTGCTGGTGAGCATCGGCGTGGCCATCGGCAAGGAAATGGCCGTGCGCAACGCACCGGCCACCGCAGAGCCGGTAACCGCGCCCGGTGAGACGAAGATCGTCGTCTACTACTTTCACGGTATCCCATGTGTGACCTGTACGTTCATCGAGACGGCGGCGGAGAAGGTCGTCCATGAGGAATTCGCCGACGCCCTCGAAGCCGGAACGATGGAGTTCGTCTCGCTGAACTACCTGGAGCGGGAAAACAAGGCCCTGGCCGACAAGTACAACGTTGGTGAGAACATGGTCATCGCGGTGCGCTTCGAGGACGGCAAGGAAGTGTTCCGAGAGCGGCTGGACGAAGTAATGGAACGGGCATCGAATGCCGACCGGCTCACCGATTACCTGCGGACGGGCATCCGCTCCGTCGTGGAAGGAGACGGTAAATGACGTTTTTCGCGGTCCTTGCCGGTGTCTTCTGGCTCGGTTTACTGACGGCCGTCAGCCCATGTCCGCTGGCGACGAACATCGCGGCGATCTCCTTCCTCAGCCGCAACGTCGGCAATTCCAAGCGTGTGCTCCTGTCGGCCGGCCTTTACACGCTGGGCCGAACGCTGGTCTACGTGGGCCTGGGCGTGGCGCTGCTCTGGGCGTTTCAGACCGCCACCGGGGGCGCGGAAAGCCTGAGGGAATATGCCAGCCCGACCTCCCGAAGCCTCCAGCACTACGGGAACATGGCGCTGGGCCCGGCGCTGCTGTTCATCGGAATGATCCTGCTGGGACTGATCGAGCTGAACCTCTCCATCGGCGTGGGCGGGTCAAAACTCCAGGAACGCATCGCCAAGGGCGGCGCCATCTGGGCCTTGCCGCTGGGCATCCTGTTCGCCCTGGCATTCTGCCCGCCGTCGATCGCGCTGTTCCTCAGTGCCTTGGTGATCTCCCTCGAACAGGGCTCCATGATCCTGCCGCCCTTGGCCTACGGCGTCGGAACAGCCGTGCCGGTCATCGCCTTTGCCCTGGTGATTGCCTTCGCCAGCCAGCACGTTGGCAAGGCATTCAACGCAATGACCAAGATCGAGCGGTGGTTTCGGCTCATCACCGGCATCCTCTTCGTGGCGGTCGGCGTCTACTACACGCTGATTCATATCTATGGTCTGCGTCTGTCCTTGTGAAAGAGAGGCGGAATATGAACATGTATAAGAAGGCGTTGATTGTCTCCGACCTCAGCGAGCGGTCCGAACAGTTCCTCCAGTGCAAGGTCGGCCTGCGCAGTCTGGGTGTTGACCAGGTAATCCTGGCGTTCTGCCTTGGCCTTCACGAAGTGCGAGGCGTCCGTGCCAATGTCGAAGAGATTCTCAAGGGCGATCTCGACCGCTGCCGGAAAGTGCTGGAAGACCAGGGCTATCAGGCCGAGGCCGAGGTTCTGCTCGGTGACCCTCGCGTCGAGGTGAACCGCGCGGCCAAAGACAAGAACTGCGATCTGGTCGTTGTCGGTTCGCGAGTCCACAGCCTTGCCGGCGAGGTGGTTATGGGCGGCACGGCCGGTGAGGTGCTGCACAGCTGCCGACTGCCGCTGCTGGTTGCCCGCATCCATGAGGACAAGGACTGTCAGCAAGAATGTCCGCTGGCCTCGTTGAACCGCGTTTTGTTCCCGACGGACTTCTCGGAAAACGCCGAGCATGCATTCCAGGCCGTCCAGGAACTGGTCGCCGGGGGTGTCAAGTCGGTCGTGCTGATGCACGTTCAGGACCGCACGAAGATCGACCGCCATCTCAAAGAGCGGCTGGAAGAGTTCAACGCCATCGACACTGAGCGGCTGGAGCGGATGAAGGAGCAACTCGCTTCACAGGGCGCAGAGGATGTCCGGATCGAACTGCCTTACGGTTTGGTAACCGAGGAAATCCTCCAACGCACGCGCCAAGGTGACATCTCACTGGCTGTCATGGGCAGCCAGGGCCGAGGGTTCATCAGAGAGATCTTTCTCGGCAGCGTCAGCCACAACGTCGCTCGCCACGCCCCCGTGCCGACGTTGCTGATTCCCCCGTTGCGATAGCCGCAGGAGAAATGACTTTCTGCAGTTTCGCCCCGTTGTGAATTGCCTCAGGTAAAGTTCTGCTCTGGGATGCTGCTGGAAAGAAGCCATAGGTTCTTGCGGAGCAGGTGAATAGTATTGGAAAAGGCTGGTGTGGCGAATGTCCGCGTATGGACGAGCCAGATGATCCAGCGTGTCTCACGAAGAAAGGAAGCAAGCATGAAACGGATTGTTAGCATTGTAACATTGGCCCTGCTGGTTTGCGGGAGCTTTGCCTGCAATGGGCAGGCAAACATGAGTACGTCTGAGGTAATCCAGGCCCAGCGCTTCGAGTTAGTAAATGCTCAAGGCGAGGTGGTTGGCGCTTTGGCAAGCACAGACGACGGGCCCGGGCTTCGGCTGTATGATTCCAACGGTAAAGCCCGACTGACCGTAGCAGTGGAAGCAGACGGGCCGGCCGTTACGCTGCTCGCAGCCGACGAGAAGCCCAAGGCAAGGCTTAATCTGGGCAACGACGGCCACCCCGGACTGGCCCTGATCGACACCTCCGGAAAGACGCGATACGACCTTCGCCTGCGCCAAGACGAGCGGCCTTGCATGCTGTTCTGGGATGTGACTGCCCCGAAGCCTCGAATGGGTTTTGGAATCAACCCCAAGGGCAATCCCAACGCGGTGCTCTTTGACCCGCAGGGAAATCGTCGCCTCTGGGTGCAACTCCTTGCCGACGAAGGCCCCAGTGTGGGCGTAGGCACAGCCAAGAAAACTGTCTGGACAACACCCCCCGCGAAGTAGCCGCTACTATGACTTTGGCCCATCCGGCGTCGCGCTCTGCATCCCGACGCCGGATGAAGGCCTTTTTTACCATTAGCGTGCTGGTGCAACTGAGACGCAACACGATCTGGTTGCGTCGCGAGCCGGTGTAGGAGCCGAACAGGCTCTGAGAGCGAGAACGCCGACTGGCGAACACGAATGCAGGCATTCTATGAAGGTACATGTGGACTGCCAATACTGCTGATTACATCGGTTGCCCCAACAGACGAAGGACGGACTCACGCCAGAGCTTATGAATGGAATCATGTTTGATCTCGACCCCGTGCTTGTGCGGCTGGGACTACTGCAGATTCGCTGGTATGGGGCCGTCTTCGCCAGCACACTCCTGGTCGCTTACTGGGTGTGGCGGTGGCAGATGCTCCGGGGTGGTTATTCTCGTGCGTTCGCGGATCGGTTTCTGGTCTGGGGAACGATTGCGACGCTGGCCGGCGCGAGGCTTGGACACTGTCTCTTTTATGAGCCAGAGCGATTCTTGAACGATCCCGTCAGCATCCTGTTCTTCTGGCAAGG
>CAZYIH010000215.1:0-4888 GCA_964646915.1 uncultured Planctomycetaceae bacterium
TGGAATCGGCCAAGCGGTACATGGCCAAGTACGACTTCAACGATTACGGCGGCGCCCCGCTGCTGGGTGTGGCGGGCATCTGCATCATCTGCCACGGCGCCAGCGACCACTGCGGGATCATGAACGCGGTCCGATCGGCCAGGACGTTCGCCGAACATCGCGTCAACCAGCAGATCACCGAGACCATCTCGGAAGGAACCAGATAAATGTCTCAGCCTCTCCGTGCGGCCATCCGGGGCACCGGCTACGCCGTCCCCGACAAGGTCATGACCAACGAGGATTTCGAGAAGATCATCGATACCTCGGATGAGTGGATTACCAAACGCACGGGGATCAAGGAGCGTCGGATTTGCTCGGAGGGCGAGTCCACCAAGGGTCTGGCGGTCCAGGCGGCGAGGAACGCCATCGCCGATGCGGGCATCGAGGCCGACCAGTTGGATCTGATCATCTGTGCGACGATCACCCCCGAGCTGCCATTCCCCGCCACCGCCTGCCTGGTGCAGAACGAGCTGGGCCTCTCGGGCGTGCCTGCCTTCGACGTCTCCGGGGCATGCAGCGGGTTCGTGTACGGCCTGACGATCGGCTCGAAGTTCATCGAGACGGGCATGCACAAGCGGGTGATGGTCATCGGCGTGGACGTGATGTCCCGCTTTACGGACTATTCCGACCGCGGCAGCTGCATCCTGTTCGGCGACGGGGCCGGGGCGGTGATTCTCGAAGCCACCGAGGAACCTCGCGGCGTGGTATTCACCACGATGCACGCCGAGGGGTCCGGATGGGACTTCATCCACGTGCCCGCCGGCGGGACGGCCAAGCCACCCTCCGCCGAGACGATCGCCGCCGGGGAACACTACGTCAGAATGCGTGGGCGGGACGTGTACAAATTCGCCGTCGAGAAGATGCAATGGCTCCTTGGGGAGTGCATGGACAAGGCCGGGCTGACGGTGGACGACGTGGATCTGGTCATTCCCCACCAGGTGAACGTTCGGATCATCAAGTCGGCCACCGAGAAGTTCGACTTTCCGATGGACAAGATCTACCTCAACATCGAACGCTACGGAAACACCTCCGGGGCGTCGGTTCCCATGGCCTTGGCTGAGGCGAGGGAAAAAGGCCTCGTCAAGAGCGGCGACAATCTCCTGCTGGTGGCGTTCGGTGCCGGGTTGACCTGGGCCGGCGCCGTCGTGAAGATGTAACCGCGCGGGATCTCCACCAGCGACCACGATCAGACAGGACCAACCATGAGTACAGCGTTTCTCTTTCCCGGACAGGGCGCCCAGCACGTCGGCATGGCCAAGGAGCTGCACGGCCGCTTTGCCTCGGCGCGAGCGATCTTCCAGCAGGCCGCCGACGCGACCGGGCTGGAGTTGACGACCCTCTGTTTCGAGGGGCCCGAGGACGAGTTGGCCCGCACGGACATCGCCCAGCCGGCGATTTTCACCGTCTCAGCGGCGATGCTGGCGGTGCTCGACGAGATCCTCCCGGACGACAAACGGCGTTCGATTCAGCCGGCGTATTTCGCCGGACTGAGCCTGGGCGAATATTCCGCCCTCTACGCCGCCGACGCGCTGGACTTCACCGACATGGTCAAGCTTGTCGCCAAGCGCGGCGAGCTCATGCAGGCAGCCGCGACGGCCACCCCGTCGGGCATGGTGAGTGTGCTGGGCATGGACGAGCAGCAGGCCCGCGACCTGGTCGCCGAAGCCGCCGGCGACGGCCAAGCCCTTTCGTGTGCGAATTTCAACTGCCCCGGGCAGATCGTACTCTCCGGGGAAGCCGCCGCCGTCAAGCGGGCGGCCGAGCTGGCCCCGCAGTTCGGCGCCAGCGGGGCGATCGAGCTGAAGGTGGCCGGCGCGTTCCACTCGGAGCTGATGGCCCCGGCGGCAGAGAAGTTCGCCGGCGCACTGGCCGAGGTGACGTTCCGTACCCCCTCGGGGCCGGTGTTGAGCAATGTGGACGCCGAAGCCCACACCGACTCGGAGACCATCAAGAAGAAGCTGCTGGCCCAGCTGACCTCGCCGGTTCGCTGGCAGCAGTGCATGGAAAAGTTGCTTGAAAATGGCGTGGAGACATTCTACGAAATCGGGCCAGGCCGGGTGCTGGCGGGCCTGATGCGGCGGATTCAACGGCGGGCGGATTTCACCTCGCTGAAGGATGCCGCCTCGATCGAGAAGCTCGCCGCCGCGGAGTAGCACTCCCCACGGACGAACCCAATACCAAGGAGCACCGGATGTCTGAGAATCAGAAGAAAGTCGCCATCGTCACCGGCGGAGCACAGGGAATCGGGCGAGAGATCGTCCGGGGCCTGTTGGCCGACGGAATGACGGTGGTCGCGGTGGACATGAACAGCGAAGCCCTCGACGAGCTGCCCGGTGAACTGGGCGATCCGGGCGACGCCCTGGAGACCCGCGTGCAGGACGTCACCGACGGCGACGGATTCGGCGCGCTGGTGGACGACGTCGTCGAAAAGCACAGCCGGATCGACGTGCTGGTGAACAATGCGGGCATCACCCGCGATGGACTTTTGATGCGGATGAGCGACGAGGACTGGGCCCTTGTGCTGAAGGTGAACCTCACCAGTGCATTCGTCGGCAGCAGGGCTGTGTGCAAGTACATGGTCCGCCAGCGGGGCGGGTCCATCATCAACATGGCCAGCTTCTCCGGGCTGGAGGGCAATCGCGGCCAGGCGAACTACGCCGCCTCCAAGGCGGGCATGATCGGCCTGACGAAGTCGACCGCCAAGGAACTGGCCGGCAAGAGCGTCCGTGCCAACGCGATCGCTCCGGGTTTCATCCAGACGCCCATGACCGACGTACTGCCACAGCAGGCCAAGGACATGGCCATGGACCAGATTCCGTTGAAGCGGTTCGGTCAGCCGCAGGACATCGCCAACGCCGTGCGTTTCCTGGCGTCGGACGCCTCCACGTACATCACCGGCCAGGTGCTCAGCGTGGACGGCGGGATGCACATGTAGGACTCTCGCGGGCCCGCGGATCGGGTCCGAGTCGTGCCCGCATCGGTGCGGGTGAGAAATCAAGTATGTGTTGCATGCCCCGCAGCAGGGCGATATAGTACCGCGACCTGCGAAGGCAGCAACGAAGGATCAGAAACCCGTATTGATCAGGGAGGTCACGAAAGTGCCCGACGAAATCCAAGAGAAGGTCATCGAAATCGTTTCCGAGCAGATGGGCGTCGACAAGAGCGAGATCACTCGCGAGACGTCGTTTGTGAACGATCTGAACGCCGATTCGCTGGACACGGTGGAGCTCGTGATGGAGTTCGAAGATGAGTTCGAACTGAGCATTCCCGACGAGGAAGCCGAGAAGATCCAGACCGTCGGTCAGGCGATCGATTACATCAACGAACACGCCAATCAGGCTTAACTGCCGGGCGAGGGAAGTTTCTGCATGGCTGATTGCCGCGTGGTCATCACGGGCCTGGGTACTGTAAACCCTCTGGGCCACAATGTTTCGGAGACTTGGGACGCGCTGCTGAACTGCCGCAGCGGGATCGCGCGCATTGCGCGGTTCGATGCGTCCGAGTTTCCCTCGCAGATCGGCGGAGAAGTCAAGGACTGGGAAACCGTCCCGTCCGAGAAGGTCGATCCGCGAGAGGCGAAGCGCATGGACCGCTTCAGCCAGTTCGCCGTCCAGTCGGCCATCGAAGCCGTCGACGACGCCGGGCTGGAGTTCGATCAGGAAGACCTTGATCGTTGCGGCGTTCTGGTTGGTACGGGCATCGGCGGGCTCCAGGAGCTGGAAACCCAGCACCTCAAGCTCATCGACAAGGGCCCCAAGCGGGTCAGCCCGTTCACCGTTCCCAAGCTGATGGGCAACGCCGCCTCGGGCAACGTCTCGCTGGTGTGGGGCCTTCGCGGGCCCAATCATTCGGTGGCGACGGCCTGTGCGTCGGCGTCGACCGGGATCGGCGAAGCGCTCCGCACGCTGCAGCGTGGCGAGGTGGACGTGATGCTCACCGGCGGCTCGGAAGCGGCGTTGACTCGCATCGGGCTGGCGAGCTTCTGTGCCCTCAAAGGCCTCAGCACGCGGAACGACGACCCGGAGCACGCCTCGCGCCCGTTCGATAAGGACCGCGATGGGTTCCTGTTGGCCGAGGGTGCCGGCGTGATCGTGCTGGAAACGCTCGAACACGCCCAGCAGCGCGGCGCCCGGATCTACGCCGAGCTGATCGGCTACGGGGCCTCTGCCGACGGGTATCACATCACCGCCCCGGACCCCGAAGGCAAGGGCGCATCCAAAGCGATGCGGAAAGCCCTGGCCGACGGCGGCGTGAACCCCGAGGACGTCGACTACATCAACACTCACGGAACCAGCACGCAACTGGGCGACGTCGCCGAAACCGGTGCCATCAAGGCCGTCTTTGGCGACTATGCCACCGGCGGGCTGTTGGTGTCCTCCACGAAGTCCGCCACCGGCCACCTGCTGGGTGCTTCCGGCGGCGTGGAACTCATCGCCTGCCTCAAGGGCATGCAGGATAACGTCCTGCCGCCCACGCTGAACCTCGATAACCCCGAGGAAGGCTGTGACCTGGACTACATCCCCAACGAACCCCGGGAGGCGACTGCCGATGTGATGCTGTCCAACAGCTTCGGCTTTGGCGGCCACAACGCCTGCCTTCTGGTGAAACGAATCTGAAACCCCCTGCCAGGGAAAACGCAATCCGCGGGGCTTGGCCGATCGCCGGGCCCCGCTTTTTACGCGCCTGTGGAATGGACATCCTGCCCGTGCGCTTTTCGTGGCATGGGCTTCCAGCGCATGAAAACACGGCCCCTTCGACTCCGCTCAGGATTTTCAACTGGAAGGCCGTGCTACGCTGGAAGGCCGTGCTACGTGAACGTGGCATTGGCATCCTGCCCATGCAGGCGCAG
>CAZYIH010000216.1:0-4859 GCA_964646915.1 uncultured Planctomycetaceae bacterium
CACAGCCGGTGATGATGCGAATCCCGAACCGATCATAGAAGTCCGCGTCGCGCAGTTGCGGCGACGAGGCGTCGGGCTTCTGCAGGTAGCGTTTGCTCAGATCCGTGCGGTCGTAGGGCAGGTCTTCGTCGGCGGTGAGCACGGTAATGTTTCCGGCGAACCCCTCTTCGCGCAAGGCCTCGGCAGCGGCCATCCCGGCTGCCCCGCTGCCGATGATTACGAACGTTCGGCCCTGTTCGAGGCGTTCGACCGGGAACCGATCGGCGGAGCGGTACTGCCCCTCACCGGACCCGACCGCCTCCCGGGCGTCGGCTTCGAGGTCGGGGACGGTCATCGCCGGTGTCTCTTTGCCGGGCAGATCGCGGGGCAGAAGCACCACGACGTTCTCTTCGACCACCTCCGTCTCGAAACGCGGCAGGTCGTCCATCGCCGGCGGCTCGACGCGTTTGCCCGTCAAAGCGTCGAACACCGCCTGATGCCACGGACACCGCAACTTGCCCTCAATGAGCGCACCATCGGCCAACGGAGCCCCGTGATGGGGACATTCCGACGCATAAGCGCGGAACTCATCACCGATCCGAAGCAGCAGGATTTCCTTCTCGCCGACGGAAACAGCCTTCATCTGCCCATCGGCCAACTCATTGACTTTCGCGACGACTTGACGGTTCTTCATGGTTTGCTCTCCTTTCGCTCCGGCGAGATCGGCCCGCCGTGATGCGATGGTTCACTGTGGGGTTTCCGATTGCGGGACCTGTGGCAGGTTCACACTGGCGGGCGCTTCGCCCTGGTCCAGTTCCAGCCGCAACGCCAGCAACTGCGTGAGGTCTTTGAGCGAGATGATGCCCTCGATTCTGCCGTCGCTGGTCACCATCAGTCGGCTGGCCTTGCTCCCGGACATCTGCGTCAGTGCGTCCATGGCGTCGGCATGGGGGGAAATCGTGTTCTGCTCCGAGCAGTCCGAGGCGATGTACTCCACGAGCTGATCGTCCCACTCGCCGCGTGGAATCTCGGCTACATCCCTGGTGGTCACGCAGCCGACGAGTTCGCCGTCCTTGACCACGGGGTACATCTTGTGGTGGTAGTGATAGACATAGTCTTCCACCAGCTGCCGCAGCGAGGTGTCTGCCGAGACGGTCACGGGCTCGGGGTTCATGTATTTGCTCACCGGGTCGCCGTGGAGCAACTGCCGCAGGATGACCTGCTGGTAGCCCTGTTTGGCGGCCCCGCGGATGAACATGCCGATCAGGATCCACCAGACCGCGCCAATGACGTTGCCACCGACCAGCAGTTCGACGATGCCCAAGCCGATCAGTACCAGTCCGAAGCCCGCCCCCACGCGTGAGGCCGCCCGCGTCGCGCGGCGAAGATCGCCCCATACCTTCCACAGGATCGAACGCAGCACCCGCCCGCCGTCCAGCGGGAAGCCCGGGATGAGATTGAACACGACCAGGGCTGTGTTGATGATGCCCAGCCACATCAGCACACCCCGCACCGCCACGGGCCAACCCGCAGCCTGCCCCCACTGCCACAGGCCCAGGCAGACCCCCGCGACTGCCACCGAAGCAATCGGACCGGCGATGGCCATGTAGAACTCCGCAGCGGGGCTGGGGGGCTCCTCGTCCATCTGGGCGACACCTCCGAAGAGGAACAGCGTGATTCCCTCCATCGGCAGCCCGAATCGCCGGGCGATCAACGAATGCCACATCTCGTGAAACACGATCGAGCCGAACAGCCCCACTGCCGCCGCCAACCCCATCCCGAAATAGGCCCAACTGCCCAACTGGGGGAACTCATCGGTGGGGTACTGCTGCGGAAACACGCCGGCCGACAGCGACCAGACCACGATCACGAGGATGATCAGCCAGCTGAGATCAATTCGGACCTCGAACCCGAACAGGGTGAATAAATGGATACTCTTGCCAAACATCGGGACTCCTTCTGTGCTTGCTCGCCCAACAGGCGATGCGAATCAACGCTGCCTCATTGTATCCGTACCGGTTGCCTCGAACCGAGCTTGTACGAAACGCCTCCGGGGGGAGTCCATTAAGCGTGGGGGATTCTCCCATGCCCTGTGCAATTCCGGTCCACGGCAATTCCGGACTCGCTCCCATTGGGACCCCCGCGGGGCGTCCATAGCATTCTGTGAAGTCGATGGCCGATCCGGCAGAGCAGCAGAACTGCCGCACTCTCGGCCGATCCGGAGACGGATTCATCCAGAACCAGGAAGGGCCGACTCCATGTTGCTGACACTCAATAACCTGATGGGAGCCACACTCGACGCCCGTGACGACACATTGGGCACGGTGAAGGATTTCTACTTCGACGATCACAGTTGGGTCGTTCGTTACCTCGTAGCCGACACCGGCGATTGGCTGCCCGGCCGACAGGTGCTGATCTCCACGGAATCCTTCGAGGCACCCCAGGGCGAGGATGACGCAATCCCCGTCTCACTCACTCGCGAGCAGATCGAAAGCAGCCCGCCCATTCACGCCGACCGCCCGGTTTCGCGCCGGCGGGAGGCGGAAATGATCGGTCATTACAATTGGCCGATGTACTGGACGCATCTCGGCGTGCCGGCTGTGGGCATGATGCCCGTGGGCGTGGCGCCTGAGTCCATCAAGGAAGAGCAGACCGCACCCCCCAGCCAGCAGAGCAGCGAAACCGAAACATCGCTGCGAAGCGTTCGCGAAGTGACCGGCTACCACATCCTCGCCGAGGATGGCGAGCTCGGCCACGTCGAAGGGCTCATCGCCGACCCGGCCGACTGGCGGATCCGCTATCTGCTGGTCGACACCCGCAACTGGCTGCCCGGCAAGAAAGTCCTGCTCGCACCGGACTGGGCGAAAGGCATTCTCTGGTCGCAGAAGCAGGTGCAGATCGACCTGCCGACCGACAAGATTCGCTCGGCACCGGAGTACGACCCCGACCAACCGATTACCCGCGAGTACGAGCGGGCCCTGTTTGACCATTACGGCATGAGGCACTACTGGGAGGGTGCCTCCGCCGTCCAATAACTCCAACCACCGCCTCTCAGAAAAGACGCAACCGCAGCAGAAAGGAGCTGGACCAGATGCTACGCACACGAACAAGAGGACGCGGGTTCATCGCGACGATGGTGATCGTGATGTTGGCTGTCACGCTGGTGACGCTGCCGGCGACGGGAGCCCCCCAGAAAGAACTCACCGACCAGAACATCAGCGACGCCATCGAGGACGAGTTGCTGTTCGACTCGGCCGTCCCGGCCAACAAGATCGATGTCCGCACCAATGAGGGCATTCCGACGTTGACCGGAACGGTGGACAACATCATGGCCAAGCAGCGCGCGGGCCGATTGGCGGAGACCATCAAGGGCGTGCGATCGGTCATTAACCGCATCAAAGTCAAACCGGCCGACAACCGCTCGGACGCGACGATCCGCAATGACGTGATTGCCGCGCTGGCGTACGACCCAGCCGCCGATTCCTATGAACTGGACGTGAGCGTCGACGACGGCGTGGTCACGCTGGGCGGGACCGTGCAGTCCTGGCAGGAGAAGCAACTGGCGATGAACGTCGCCAAGGGCGTCAAGGGCGTCACCGCACTGAAGGACGCCATTACCGTCTCCTACAAGCAGGACCGCTCAGATGCCGAGATCGCCGCCGAGGTCCGCAAAGCCCTCAAGTGGGATGCGCTGGTGGACCACTCGCTGATCACGGTTAAGGTCGACGATGACAAGGTCACCCTCGATGGAACCGTCGGATCCGCCGCCGAGAAGCGCCAGGCCCGCTACGACGCCTGGGTGGTCGGCGTGAAGGATGTCAACGCGACCAGCTTGGCGGTTCAGGACTGGGCCAAGGACGACCAGATGCAGCGGAAGTCCTTCCCCATCAAGTCGTCCAATGAAATCAAGGACGCCATCAAGGACGCCTTGGTGTACGATCCGCGTGCTTTCTCGTTCAACATCGACGTGGACGTCGCCGGCTCGGCCGTCACGCTCCGCGGCAAGGTGGACAACATGCTCGCCAAACGCGCCGCCGAACAGATCGCCCGGCGCACCACCGGCGTTACCGCGGTGACCAACCGCATTAAGGTCCGTCAGGACGGGGACCTTTCCGACAGTGAGATCGCCGCCAATGTCCGCAAGGCACTATTGCGCGACCCGGTGGCCGACCGTTTCGAGATCACCGTCTCGGTGGTCGACAATACCGCGTATCTCTACGGCGACGTGGACACCTACTACGAGAAGTCCCGCGCCCACGACGCAGCCGCTGCCGCCGACGGCGTGACGAACGTGCGAAACCAGCTCGACGTCGAATACACCGACGAACCACTGGTGTACGACCCGTATGTGGCTGAGTACTACCCGTACACGTTCGACTGGTACGACTACGAGCCGTACTACACGTTCGCGACCGATGCGGAAATCCGCGACGACATCCAGAACGAACTCTGGTGGAGCCCGTTCGTGGACGAGGACCAGGTGAACGTCAAAGTGGACAACGGCGTGGCAACGCTGACCGGCCAGGTGGATACCTACGCCGAACGCGAAGCCGCCCGTGAAAATGCCTACGAAGGCGGAGCCACCTGGGTCGTCGACAAACTGACGATCAAGTAACCGCGTTCTCCCGGCCAAGCCAGGCCGATCCCACTCCCCCGTGGGGTCGGCCTTGGTTTTGTCTGCCCGCAATACGAGCCCAAAGGAGCCTGTTCATGTGGATTGCTGAATTTCTTATCGCGATGATTATCGCCGCCATCCTCGCTGCCCTGCTGATCGCGGCGGCAGGACGTCGCGGACCCGGTCCGGCGGCCGGCTTTCTGTTCTTCTTCCTCCTGCTGTTCGCGGCGACCTGGGCAGGAGGCCTGTGGGTGACGCCTTACGG
>CAZYIH010000217.1:0-4839 GCA_964646915.1 uncultured Planctomycetaceae bacterium
ACTAGCCATTTTGCGTGATGATTCCAACGGGCAACATCGCCTCGCGGGACAATCGCCTCCTCACCAGGCCCCGTCCCGCCGTTGGACCCCAAAGAAAAGCGGACGACCCGTGTTCCGGGCCGTCCGCGAATCGTTCCTGCTCCTCCTTCTCATCGTCCGGGGCGTCTCCTCCACAACGTCCCAGCCGTCCAACGTCCTCCTTCCACCGCGTCGCGCTCCCTTTCGGGGGGAGGCGGTGTGTTTCTCCGGTTCTGCCTCCGGATTCTGCTGCTTCTCTGTGGCGAGCGAGCTGCCAGCCGGTGATCGTGGTCGTCGCCCCGCCGGTGCCGGACTCCGCTACCAGCGAGCGTCAACGAGGCATACTAGGACCGGGTTCCACAGAATATCAAACCGATCCGGTGCGATTTCTCATTTTCTTCCCCGCCCTGCTCCGTCCCGGCGCGGAGAACCGTTTGAGCTTCGCCCCCTGAGCGGCTATCCTGTAGCGTTCTGCCTGTCCCGGACAAACGTTCTCCCCCGGGCGAGGAACGGGCGGTCGGCCGGGGCTTCTCCCAATACGGTGAGCACGCGTGAGCAAACTGACTGAAAGCAAACTCCTGATCTTCGACGGTGCCTGCGGCAGCAGCATTCAGAGGATGAGCATCCCCGCCGAGGCGTGGGGTTCCTGCGAAGGCTGCAATGAGTGGCTGAACATCTCGGCCCCGGAGTACATCGAGCAGATGCACCGCGAGTTTCTCGACGCCGGGGCGATGGTGATCGAGACCAACACGTTCGGGGCAGCGCCGGCCGTTCTCAGCGAGTACGACCTGCAGGACCGCGCCACGGAGATCAACCACGCCGCCGTCGAGATCGCCCGCCGCTGTGCGGACGATTACGACAACCGATTCATCGCCGGCTCGGTCGGGCCGGGTACGAAGCTGCCCTCCCTCCGGCAGATCAGCGTGGACGAGTTGGCCGCCTCCCAGGCGGCGCAGATCGAGGCGTTGGTCCAGGGCGGAGTGGACCTGCTGATCTTCGAGACCTGCCAGGACCTCCTGCAGGTGAAGACCGCCCTGGTGACCGCCCGCGAGGTGTTCGAGAAGCTCGGGGCTTCCGTACCCATCAGCGTCTCGGTGACCGTCGAGACCACCGGAACCATGCTGGTCGGCTCGGACATCGCATCGGCCGTCACCGCCCTGGAACCGTTCGAGCTGTTCTCACTCGGGCTCAACTGCGCCACGGGCCCCAAAGGGATGGCCTCCTACGTCCAGTACCTCGCCGAACACTGGGCCGGGCGGATCTCGCTGATTCCCAACGCGGGCATGCCCCAGGTGGTCGACGGCAAGACGATGTACCCGCTCTCGCCGGAAGACTTCGCCGCCGCCGTTCGCGAATACGTCGTCCACCAGGGCGTCTCGGTGGTCGGAGGGTGTTGCGGAACCACCCCGGAGCACATCGCCGCGCTGAGCGGTGCTCTCTCGGACGCGACACCCGCCGGTCGCGACGTGACGCATACCCCGTCGCTGTCGTCGTTGTACAACGCGGTGGACATCCGCCAGGAGATCCCGCCGCTGATGATCGGCGAGCGGGCCAATACCAACGGCTCGAAACAGTTCCGCGAGTTGCTGTTGGCCGACGACTTCCAGGCGTGTCTCAAGGTCGGGCTGAATCAGGTCGCCCAGGGAGCCCACGCCGTGGACCTCTGCTGCGCGTACGCCGGCCGGGATGAATTGGCCGACATGACCGAGATGACGCGGCTGTTCGCCAAAAACGTGACGATCCCCACCGTGATCGACTCGACCACCCCGGACGTCATCGACGCCTGCCTTCGCATCCATCCGGGGCGGTGCGTGGTGAACTCGATCAACCTCGAAGACGGCGGAACGAACCTCGCCCGCATCGCCTCGGCAGCCCGGAAATACGGCGCCGCCGTCGTCGCCCTGACCATCAATGAAGTCGGAATGGCCATGACCGCCGACGACAAGGTCGCCACGGCCCGGGCGATCCACGACCTCGCGGTCAACGATCATGGCCTGCGCCCGCAGGATATCCTCTTCGACCCGCTGACGTTCACCATCGCCTCGGGCGACGAGTCGCTGCGGACCGCGGGCATCGAGACGCTGGAGGGCATCCGCCGCATCAAGGAAGAACTGCCCGGCGTGCACACCGTCCTGGGGCTGAGCAACATTTCCTTCGGCCTCAAGCCCCACGCCCGCCGCGTGCTCAACAGCGTCTTCCTGCACGAGGCCGTCCAGGCCGGTCTGGATGCCGCCATCGTCGACGTCGCCAAGATCATGCCCCTCTCGTCGATCGAGGATGAGGATCGTGAAATGGCGATGGACCTCATCTACGACCGGCAGAGAGACGAGGGCACAACGCCGCTGATGGCGCTGATCGAACATTTCGCCGATCGGACCGAGACCACGGACACCGAGGAAGACACCCAGACCCGCCTGCCCGAGGAGCAGATGACCCGCAAGGTGGTCTCGGGCGACAAGGAAGGCCTCAACGACCTGCTGCACATCCTGCTGCAGAGGCGGACGGCGACGGGCATCATCAACGACATCCTCGTACCCGCGATGCGCCACGTGGGCGAGCTGTTCGGCCGGGGGGAGATGCTCCTGCCGTTCGTGCTCCAGGCGGCCGAGGTCATGAAGAAGTCCGTCGACCTGCTCGAACCCTACATGGAACGGGCCGAGGGCGAGCATGGAACCAAGGTGCTCCTGGCGACGGTGCAGGGCGACGTGCACGACATCGGCAAGAACCTCGTGGATATCATCCTCACCAACAACGGCTACAGGGTGTTCAACATCGGCACGAAGGTTCCCGCCGAGACCATCATCGAGAAGGCCAGGGAACTCGACGTCGACGTGATCGGCCTGAGCGGGCTGCTGGTGAAATCGGCGATCATCATGAAGGAGTCCATGCCCCTCTTCGCCGCGGCCGACCTGACCCAGCCGATCCTTCTGGGCGGGGCAGCCCTTACGAAGAAGTTCGTCGCCGAGGACTGCGTACCGGACTACCCCGGACCGGTGGTGTACTGTGCCGACGCGTTCGCCGGGCTCAAGTCCATGAGCGAATTCGACGAAGGAACCCTCGTCGCCACCGAGTACGACGCCGCCGCAGCCGTCCAGCCCAACAAGCCAGGCCGAAAGAATGTCTCGATCGATTACGAGCAGCCCCCCGTTCCGCCGGCGCCCTTCCTGGGCGCCCGCCACGTGACGGACATCGACCCGGCCGAGATCTTCCCCTACGTCAACGAGCAGGCCCTCTTCCGGGGGCGGTGGGGGTACCGGCGCGGAACCATGTCGGCCGAGGAGTACAAGGAACTCGTGGATAATGAGGTCCGCCCGAAGTACGAGGAACTCTGCCGTCGCACCGTCGAGGAAGGAATGCTCCGCCCGAAGGTGGCGTATGGCTACTTCGAGTGCAACTCGCGGGAGAATTCCGTGATCGTGCGCCACGAGGGCCGCGAGTTGGAGTTCGCCTTCCCCCGGCAGGCGGATCCGCCGCATCTGTGCATCGCCGATTTCTACCGACCCACGGAGCTGGGAACGGATCTCTGCTCGTTCTTCGTGGTGACGGTGGGCGAGCGGATCTCGGAGGTCACCCGCGAGCTGTTCGAGGGCGACGAGTACACCCAGTACGTCCTGACGCACGCCTTCAGCGTGGAAGTGACCGACGCCCTGGCCGAGTACTGGCACGAGGTGATGCGACGGGAGATGGGAATCGCCGAGGAGGCCCCCGATGACGTTCTCGGCTACGCCGCCCAGCAATACACCGGCTCGCGGTACGGGTTCGGGTACCCGGCCTGCCCGGATCTCGAAGCCCACAGGATGGTCTTCGACCTGCTCAAGCCCGACCAGATCGGCGTGACGCTGACCGAGTCGATGGAAATGGTCCCCGAGCAGTCGACCAGTGCGATTATCGCCCATCATCCCCAGGCGAAATACTTCGCGGTGTAGGGCGGCGGGCAGGCCTTACGGCCAATAGGTCGCCACGGCCCAGAGCACCAGCCCCAGGGCGAGGAGTCCGCCGACCATCTGGACCATGAGAATCGCCACCTGCCTGGGAAGCTCGGCTACGCGGCGGACGCGGATGGCCTTGTAGATCACGGCCACCGACAGCGCCAGCGGCAGCACCAGCCACATGACCGTGTCGGATGACAGCGCCATCGGGTGGGTGAACAGCGACCAGGCGAGTGTCATTCGGTCGCCTCCGTTTCACTGGTGGCGTGAGTGCGCTGGTCGTCGTCGGCATCGTCGCTCGGCTCGGGCGGGGCGCCCATCAGCGACAGCGCGATCACGTCGAAGATGCACAGCAGGTTCAGCAATCCGGCGATTCCGGTGTACGCGCGGGCGGCGTTGTCCATGGGCGTCGCCAGCGCAAGCCCCGAGAGCGGGTCATTCGCGTCGCGATGGGGATTTTTCGAGAGCCGTTCGTCCACGAGCATCTGCTGGGGAGTCACCTGCCCGGTGGCCGGCACGACGATCCTGCCGATACGCGGATCCCGCTGGAGCTCGCCGTAAACCTGGTTCTGGCGATACCAGCCGACCACGCCATGCACGCCGGTGCACATCTGCCCGTAAAACCACCAACGCTGGTAGTGGTAGTCCACCGTCATCACCCCGCCGATGGCGATGCCCGCCCAGAACGTCGCGGCGATGGCGATACAGATCACCGCGCCGCGCACCGGTCGGCCGATGTAAATATGGCCGGCGCCGGGAATCAGCCAGGCCAGCAGCGCCGCGACCGGCGCAAACGGTTTGTGCTTCGATGCCTTGCTCATGAACTCTCCGAAAACCAGAGAAGCACTGTCGCCGACCGGGCCCTTTGTGTCAAGTCCCGCCGTACTTCAAG
>CAZYIH010000218.1:0-4824 GCA_964646915.1 uncultured Planctomycetaceae bacterium
ACGACTGGAAGGCCGTGCTACGGAGCGTTTTTCTCATGTTCTTTCGCGGCGGCGTCCGATAACGTGAGGTGACGGGTCGATGCGGATCCGTCCAAGGCGACGCCTGGGAAAATCGCAGAATTTTCTTTCGCGCCGGGAGTCCCCGCGCTGTCGACCTCGTACCGCCATCGGCTGAGGCTTGCCGAAAGGGCGGCACCATATCTTGGGGACCATCGCCCCGGACCCCGCGCGCCGAGACCACGGCCGACTCCCGAAATACCCGCTGTTTCCCGAGTTGCCGGTTTTTTTTGCTTGCCGTCGTCCCTGTCTAGACCTAAGATTCCCATAACTTCCCAGTAAGCGGTGAAAGGGTCCTGAGTGTGCCTCTCTTTGTAGGCGAGTTTGAGCAGTCGATTGACGCCAAGAAGCGTCTGGCGATTGCCTCCGCGCTGCGGGAGGGGATGGACCCCGAAGACGACGGGGCGAATTTCTACCTCGTTCTCGGCCCGGACCGGCACTTGTGGCTGTATCCGGACAAGTACTACCGCCGGCTGGTTTCGAAGATCCGTCGCAGCCCGCTTCCCAAGAAGCAGGCAGCCGGGCTGAACATGCTGTTCGCGATGGCCCGGGTGGTGAAGACCGACTCGCAAGGTCGCGTCGTGCTGCCTGAGAAGTCCATGGAGCGTGCCATCGTCGACAAGAAGGTCACCGTCGTGGGCAATGGCGACCACATCGAGATCTGGCCCACCGAAGCGTGGGAAGCCCAGATCGGTGAGTCTCTCGGGGTCTACGGCGAGTTGCTGGACGAGGCGGCCGCCATGCTGGACGAAACCGCCGCCGAGGAATGAACGAACGAACAGACGGCTACGGACAGCCGTGGTTGTAGATGAAGCAGTGCAGTTGGAAGGAACACCGGCGACCCGCGCCTGGGGCACGGACGCCCCGACAGGGCCCGGCCGCCGATGGGACTCGATCGCAACAGGGTCGGCGTCGATGGATCGGCGTCGACCCGGGTTGCACCGGCGAGAGAAACGCCAGGAAAGGACGCTTGGTATGCAGGTCCCCCAAATCGCCCCGAGCCGTTCGGATTGCCGACAGGGATGTCGTGCAAGCGAACTGGCCGAACTGCGGCGCCATCTGGCACGCCCGTCGTGGCTGGACGACGGGCATCGGCAGCGCCTGTCGAAGCTTGCCGGACGATTGGCCCGCGTTCGGGCGCTGGGGGACGAGTACTCGGCTTACGTCGAGCTCTCGCCTGAGGTGACCCGCGCGATCGAGAACCGCGTCGCGACGACATGAGGAGACGGATCTCCTCATGACCCGCGGCGGCCACGTTCCTGTTCTTGCTGACGACGTGCTGGAGTTGCTCCGCCCCGAGCGGGCGAAGCTCATCGTCGACTGCACCGTCGGATTGGGCGGCCATTCGCACATGCTCCTGGAGCGCGCCCCGTCGGACGCCCGGCTGATCGGGATCGACGTCGACGAGGCGAACCTCCAGCAGGCCCGCGAGAACCTCGCGGAATTCGGCGAGCGAGTGCGGCTGTTCCAGGCAAACTTCTCGCAATTGACGACCGTTCTCGACGAAGCCGACGAATCATCGGCCGATGCGATCCTGGCCGATCTGGGCGTTGCCTCCACGCAACTGGACGACGCCGAGCGGGGCCTGAGTTTTCAGGCAGACGGCCCGTTGGACATGCGGCTGGACCCGCGACTGGACGAGACGGCCGAGGGGCTCATCAGCCGCCTCTCGGAGCGTGAACTGGCGGACTTGATATACGAATACGGGCAGGAACGCTACTCGCGGCGGGTGGCACGGGCGATCGTTCAGCAGCGTAAAAAGGGACGCATCGCCACGACGGGGCAGTTGGCTGAAATCGTGTCCCGCTCGCTGCCGCGACCGGCGCGATCCACGCGACGCGGCGTGCACCCGGCCACACGAACGTTTCAGGCGTTGCGGATCGCCGTGAACGACGAAATGAGCGTGCTTCAGACGCTGCTGGACTCGCTTGCGAACGCCTTGGCGTCCGGCGGCAGGGCGGCGGTCATCAGCTTCCACTCGCTGGAAGATCGGCCGGTGAAGCACACGTTCAACCGCCTGGCAGCGGACGGGGCGGTCGAGGTGCTCACGAAGAAGCCCATCACGCCCGGGCCCGACGAAATGGCGCGGAACCCCCGCAGCCGATCGGCGAAGCTGCGGGCGATCGAACGAACAACCACAAGCTGAAGCATCCCGGCGAACGGATCTCGCCGGGCGAACAGGCACCCGGATCGAAGGAGCGAAACCCATGACACGCGAAACACGCATCGGATTGCTGGTCGGGCTGGTTTTCATCTTCGCGTTCGGGTTGATCCTCGGTGAACTTACCAACGATGCCGAAGCGCCTCCGCTCGAGGCGGCCTCCCTGCGCGACGTGGACTACCTCGCCCGCGAGATGGAAGGAAGCCCCACCGTCCACGAGGCACGCACGCCGACTATCGGCAATCGCACGCGCCGCCCCCGTCGGGTAGAGCCCCCCCGTCGGGCCGAACGGACCGAGCCGGCCCGCCGGACGAGTTCCCGGCGCCCCGAACCCGAACCCCGTCGCGTGGACCCGCGAACCACCACCCGCCACTATCGCACCATGCGGGGGGATACGCTGACGACCATCGCGCGCAAAGCGTACGGGGCCGACAACGGAAACCTGTATCGCATCATCTACCGGGCCAACCGCGACAAACTCCCCAGCGAGAACGTCGTGCCCGTGGGCGTTGTGCTGAGCATCCCGCCCATGCCCGAGTGAAAGGATCACACGTGATTCGACTCGCCGCCATCATGTTCGCCCTCGGTGCCGTCGCCGTCGCGCTGGTACACATCCGGCGAGAGGAGACGATGGCCGCCCACGAGATCCAAAGCCTCCAACGCCGGCGCGTGGTCATCCGTCGCGAACTGGCCGACCGCATGGTGCGCGTCGGCGAGCTGACAACGCCGTCGGCCGTCGTCGAGCGATCCCGTCGGCTGGCGTTGGACCTGCCCATCGTCGGCGACACCATACAGTTCGCCGGACGCGCGGACGAGTAGACAGCCACACATCCACAAACGAAAGGCGCCCGGGTGGACACCCTTCGGCGGACATGGCGATTCGAGCTGGTCTTCACCGTTCTGGTGCTGGCACTGGTCGGGCTGGGCGCGAGGCTGGCGATTCTCGTCCGTGACAGCAGCGAGGAAATCACCCGTCGGGCCCTGCGGCAGGAAGTCATCCGTCAACCCATCCCCGCCCGCGTGGGCAGCGTGTACGGCCGAACGCGCGGGCGATCGGTCCTGTTGGCCGGTTCGCACCAGGTGCCCAGTTGTTTCGTGGACCCCGCGCTGGTCGAGGAAGATCGGATTGACGAGGTCGCCATCGCGGTGGCCGAGGTCCTGGATGTCTCCGCGTGGGAGATCCAGCAGATCATCCTGCGCCGTCGCGCGGGTCGATTCGCCTGGGTGCAGCGCGAGATTACGCGCGAGCAGGCCCGGCGCGTCAAAGACCTCAAGCTCCGTCCGGTGGGCATCCTCTACGAGTGGCGCCGCCAGTATCCCAACGGCCGACTGGCGTCGGGCATTTTGGGTTTCCGTCGCAGGGACGGCGTAGCCGGCGGCGGGCTCGAACTGGCGCTGGACGAACATCTCGACGCCAACGACGGACAGCGCGTGATGCTGGCCGACGCGCGACGCAGGGCGATCTGGCCGGTCCCCGAGGAAAGTCATCTCCCGCGCGACGGACGCAACGTGTACCTCTGCATGGACGTGGTCATTCAGGGCTATCTCCAGCGGGCGGTGAACGAGAGCGTCTCGCGGTACGGCGCGAAGTGGGGCACCGGCGTGGTAATGAACCCACGCACCGGCGAGATCCTCGCGATGTGCTCAGCCCCGACGTTCAACCCCAACGAGTACAACCTCGCCGACCCGAACCACATGACGCCGCACGCGGTCTGCTCGCCCTACGAGCCGGGCAGCATCTTCAAGCCCCTCATCGCCGCATCGGCCGTCCAGCTCGGATTGCTCGATTACGACACCGAGCTGCCCATCGGCCAATACAACGGCGTGTACCGGGCTCATCGCGGCGGACGCATCAGCGATCATGGCAAGGCGTATCCCGACCTGACCGTCGAGGATGGCGTGGTGTTCTCCTCGAACATCGCGATGGCCAAAATCGGCGAAATCCTCGGCAACGAGCGGATGTACAAGATCGTGCGGGCCTACGGGTTCGGCGGCAAGACGCACCTGCCGCTGAAGGGCGAGAGCGCGGGAATCGTGCGCGACGCCCGACGGTGGGACGGCTACAGCTTGCGTCGCGTGCCGTTCGGCCAGGAGATCGCAGCCACGGCCGTCCAGTTGACCTCGGCGTTCGCCTGCCTGGTCAACGGCGGGGAGCTGATGCAGCCGCGATTGATCGATCGGCTCGTCGAACCGGACGGCACGGTGGTGTATCGCTCGCGACGTCGCGTGGTTCGTCGGCTGATCTCGCCGGCGGTCTCGAAACGAACGCGCGAGGTGCTCGCCCAGGTCGTCGAGCGCGGCACGGGCAAGCGGTGTCGTCTCGAGAAATGGACCAGCTTCGGCAAGACGGGCACCGCCCAGATTTCCGGGCCCGGTGGCTATGTTGACCGGGCGTACACCGCCTCGTTCATCGGCGGGGCGCCGGTGGGCAAGCCCGCGGTGATCTGTCTGATTTCGGTGTACTGGCCGGACTACTCGCGAGGTCATTACGGCAGCACGGTCGCTGCCCCCTACGTCCGCGACGTGCTCGAGCAGACGCTGGAATACCTCGACGTGCCGGCCGACAGGCCCGAGACAATCACCGCTACCCGGTGGTAGCAGCATGG
>CAZYIH010000219.1:0-1393 GCA_964646915.1 uncultured Planctomycetaceae bacterium
ACAGGGGGAGTTCGGTATGCTCTTCGCTGCGGCGGTACTCGGTTGGCGTCTGGCCGAAAGCCTGGCGAAAAATGCGCGAGAAGCACTTGTGGTCGGCCAGGCCGATGCGGGCCGAGATTTCCCGGATGGTGCAGTGGGTCTCTCGAAGGAGCTTCCTGGCCCGTTCCATTTGCACGCGTCGGATCTCCTGGTGCAGTGTTCGACCGACGGCGCCGCGGAACTGCTTCTCCAGCGTTCGCCTTGATACCTGCAGGTGGTCCAGTAGCTCTTCGATCCGCAGCGGGTCGCAGGCATGGGCGGCGATGTACCGCACGGCGAAGGCGACGTTGCCGGGCAGGTCCGGATGGCTTCCCAGCGACGCGCGTATGACCACTCCTTCAGGGGGTACGAGGTGAGGCCCGCCGCCTGTGGGGCGACCTTCCAGAAGCCCCTCCAGCACGCTCGCCGCCTCGAAGCCCACGCCTTGGGCATTGCAGTCGACGCTCGCCAACGGGGGCACCAGCGACGGGCAGAGGCCCGGATCGTTATCCACCCCGATTACGCTGAAATCCTCGGGAATCCGCGCGCCGGCCTCCCGGCAGGCGGCGTATGCACGACTCGCCTGCCCGTCGGTCACGGCGAACAGCCCGCAGGGGGTGGGCAACTCGGCCAACCGTTCCGCCAACGGTCGATCCTCTTCGCGCTTGAGCAACGCACACGCATAGCCCCGGGCTTCGATCGCGTCGGTGAACCCGATGGCTCGCTCTATCGAGAACCCCTGCCACGCCTCCGGTATGCAGGCGAAGTGGCGCAAGCCCGACCGCAGGAACGTCTCGGCGGCCAACTGGCCCACGCGGCGATTATCCGGGATGACCTGCGGCAGCCGGGAATCGAGCAATAGCCCCGACGTGTTCACCATCGGGCGGTCCATCGAAGCCAGCAGGCGGTCGATGTCCTCATCGCCGGCCATGGTGATTGCGCCGTCGAAACGGGCATCCCGCAACGTGCCCAGGTCCTTCGGATCGGGCATGTATGTGGTGAGAACCCATTCCGGGTGTCGCTCGGCAGCGAACCGGCGGACCCCGCGGATGACCTCACGCGCATAGCTGTACGTGGGCCAGAGCACCATGTGGATCCTGGTTGATCGTCGCGGTGAAGCCATGGGGCGAGTATAGCAGCATCCTGCGTCATTTACCCCCTTCTTTTCGCAATTAGCGGATTTACAGAACAGCAGAATAGGCATACTCTAGACACATGCAACAAGGGTTGCAGCGGGCCCATGTCGGGCTCAGCCGCATTTCATGCCGTACATCAACGAAAAGGAGTGGATCAAGATGAACAAGACAATCGCAGTATTGATGATCGCAGCGGTGACTCTGGGGCTCGGAACGTCGGCCGACGCCGACGTGATTGC
>CAZYIH010000219.1:1493-4816 GCA_964646915.1 uncultured Planctomycetaceae bacterium
ACTGGGAAACCCTCTCGGTGGACCTGACCGACGGAGGAACCGACAGCACCTTCGCCGACCTTGCCGGGCCCGTGACGTTCCAGATCTTCCTGGAAGACAATAAGGACCAGGGCGGACGCGGGACCGGCTTCGACAACATCAAGGTCGAGGGCGTTCCCGAGCCGGCGACGATGAGCCTGCTGGCCATCGGCGGGCTGGGCGTGCTGCTGCGTCGCCGCCGCCGCTGATTGACTGAGACCTCCTCTTGCCGGCACGTCGGGGGTATGACGGCCGGCACGACAAAGACCAACGCCCCGCAGGCCTTGTCTGTGGGGCGTTGCTATGTCCCCTCGGAACGCTTTCTCCGAAGCGTTCAGCCATTGCGGAGCCGATTCCGACTCGGCGGCTGTGCGCTTATGGCGGATTTGCGGCCGGGGCGTTTCATTCGCTCGATCACCTGCTATAATGCTGGCCATCATGACTGAGACAACGACTCCCCAACGGCCAAACATTCTGCTCATCACCTCCGACCAGCAGCACCACAGCACGCTGGGGTCGGTCAACCCGAGGATCAAGACCCCGGCGCTGGATCGGCTGGCGGGCGAAGGCGTCCGGTTCGACCGGGCGTACTGCCCCAACCCCACCTGCACGCCGACGCGGGCGACGGTCATCACCGGGATGATGCCCTCCCAGCACGGCGCGTGGAGCCTGGGAACCAAGCTGCTGGAGGACGTCCCCACGCTGGGGGGGATGCTCTCGGAAGCGGGCTACCAGACCAGCCTGGTCGGCAAGGCCCATCTTCAGCCGCTGGCGTCCACCGCGGAGTATCCGTCGATCGAGTGTCAGCCGATCCTGCGGGATTTGGACTTCTGGCGGGACTTCACCGGCCCGTGGTATGGCTTCGACCACGTCGAGACCGCCCGCATGCACGGCAATGAGTCGCACGTCGGGCAGCATTACGCCATCTGGATGGAGGAAAAGGGCCTGACCAACTGGGCCGACTACTTCCAGCCCTGGCCGCCGAAGGAAGACGACGACGCCAAGCCCTACTACGAGAAAGGTCAGCTCCACTGGGACCTGCCCGAGGAGTACCACTACACCACCTGGACCGGCGAGCGGACCATCGCGCAGATCGAAAAGGCCGTCGCCGACGACGAGCCGTTCTTCACCTGGGCGAGCTTCCACGACCCGCATCCGCCCTACACCGTCCCCGAGCCCTGGGCGAGCATGTACGACCCCGACGACATGCAGCCGGGCACCGTCACCGAGGGCGAACACGACGCCAACCCGCCGCACTTCGCCGAAGCGATGAAGCCCGACGCGAAGATGCGCGAGATCTTCCCGCCCTCCGACGGGGCCATCCACGGCGGCCACAGCCAGGCCCACGACTACGAGAAGCTCAAGGAGAACATGGCGATCTACTACGGCATGACGAGCTTCATGGACCACCACATCGGGCGGATCCTCGATAAGCTCGACGAGCTGGGCATCGCCGAGAATACCATCGTGATTTTTACGACCGACCACGGCCACTTCCTCGGGCAGCACGGCCTGACGGCCAAGGCGATTCACCACTACGAGGACCTGCTGCGGATTCCGTTCCTGGTTCGCTGGCCCGGCGGAAACGTGCCGGCCGGCGAGACGTCCGGGGCGATTCAGAACCTCGTGGACCTGGCCCCGACGATTCTGCGAGCGGTGGGGCTGGACGTGCCCGGCGCGATGACCGGCGTGGATCAGCGGGCCACCTGGGCCGGCGGCGACCCGGCGCGGAGCTGGTCGGTCACGGAGAACCATCACGGCAATGAGGTCTGCCACATGCGGTCCTACGTGAACGACCGGTACAAGATCACCGTCTATCGCGCCTGGGACGACGGCGAGCTGTTCGACCTGCAGGAAGACCCCAACGAGCTGAAGAACCTCTGGGCCGACCCGGCCGCCACCGAGCTGAAGGCCAAGCTGCTGCTGGAATTCATGCAGGCGACGCTGCAGGCAGAGCCGATGCGCATGCCCCGCATCGCCGGCGCATAGAATGGCCCGACGGACACACCCCACCGAAACCCCATGGAGCAAACATGATGGCTGAGAACGGAAACAACGAGAAACCGAAGATCATCGTCGACGACGACTGGAAAGCCCAAGCCAAGGCCGAGAAGGAAAAGCTCTCCGACCAGGTCGACAAGCAGGCCGACTCTGCCGCTGCCTCCGGGGCGACCGGCGCCGATGGGCGGGAGATTCCCCCGGCCACGTTCTCCACGCTGATCAGCTCACTGGTCACGCAGATTCTGATGGCCCTGGGCGGCATGGCCGACCCGCAGGACGGCCGTCGCTATGTGGACCTCGAATTGGCGAAGTTCCACGTCGACACGCTCAACGTGCTCGAAGAGAAAACGGCGGGCAATCTCGACGAGGATGAGAAGACCATCCTCGACAAGGCCCTCTACGAGACGCGGATGCACTACGTGCAGGTCGCCCAGGCCGTCAGCGAACAGATGCGGCAGCAGGCCGGCAAGCAGACACCACCCACACCCGATATCCAGGCGTAACGCTCTGCCTCCACGCCCGCTCACCAACCGCCGACGAAGGCGGGGGAATCAACCCTCGCCTTCGCGGTCGCGGTCGCGATCCTTCTTTCGACCTTCGCCTTCCCGATCGCCCTCGCGGTCGCCCTTACGATGGCCTTCGCCCTTCTTGTCGTCTTCGCGGCCACCCTTGCGCCGACCTTCAACCTTCTTGGCGTCTCGGCCCTTCTGCAGGCGGACCTTCCCGGTCGTCGCATCGACGGCGGCGTTGCGTCGGCCCGTCTTGGTGACCATCTGCACCAGCACCTGCAGCTTGCCGCGGTAGTTGACGTACCGCGCCGCGACCGCCTTGCCGCCCGAGGCCTGCTCGGCCTTGACGATCGCCCCGGCCAGATCGACCTTCGCCTTGGCAAGCTCCTTGAGAAACCGCCCTTCCTCGCTGCCGCCGTCACCGTCGCGCTTGCGGCCTTTGCCTTCCCCTTCGCGGTCACCATCGCGCTTGCGGCCTTTGTCTTCACCCTCGCGCTTGCGACCCTTCTCTTCGCCATCGCGCTTACGGTCGCGGGCCTTCTCGACCGCGTCGCCGCGGTCTCGCACCACGCGTTTGCGGAAGTCTTCGTGGGCTTCATCCTCGGCTGCGGCGGGCAGCACCGCCCATACCAGCAGAGCGGCCGGTATCGCTACCAGTGAGACTGTCAGAACACGTCGGGTTGCCTTGAGAATCATGACGACTCCTTTCCGCCGGCGCCTCAGCTGCCGACGATGGGGGAAAACGCGGAACGCTTCCATTCTACCCCCACGCCCCCCAGCTCGGCCAGTCCAATG
>CAZYIH010000220.1:0-4798 GCA_964646915.1 uncultured Planctomycetaceae bacterium
TCCCACGCGAACTCGATTGTTGTCAGAATCCGCTGCACGCGCTGGCGACTATTCCCCGGTCTGTCGTCGGGCGTCGAGCAATTCGTTGAGTCTGTCCTCGGGCAGGACATTTTCTTCCAGGCAGATCTCGCGGACGGTCTTGCCGCTGTCGGCTGCCCGGTGTGCGATTTCGGCGGCGCGGTCGTAGCCGATTTCCGGGGCCAATGCGGTGATCATCGCCAGGGACTGCTCGACCAGTTGGCGGCAGTGTTCGGTGTCGGCCTGGAGGCCCGCGATGCACTTCTCCTCGAACACTTCGGTGACGTTGGCCAACAGTCGGGCGGAGGTGATGAGGTTGGAGGCGATCATCGGGGCGGCGAGGTTGAGGTTCAGCATGCTTCCCACGCCGCCGGTGGCGCCGGCGGTGACGGCTGCGTCGCACCCGACGACCTGGCAGGCGACTTGAATGACCGACTCGCAGATGACCGGGTTGACCTTCCCGGGCATGATCGAGCTGCCCGGCTGGACGGCAGGAAGCTTCAGTTCGCCCAGGCCGCAGCGCGGGCCCGAGCCCAGCAGGCGGATGTCCGAGGCGATCTTGCCCAATACGATCGCGACGCTGCGAAGCCCGCTGGAGGCGAACAGCGCCGCGTCCTTGGTGGCGATGCACTGGAACATGCTTCGGGCGGTGTGGAAGGGCAGGTTCGTCTGGTTGGCGATGATCCGGCAGGCGGCTTGGGGGTATCCCTTGGGTGCGTTGAGACCTGTCCCGACGGCCGTCGCCCCCAGCGGCAGCTCGCACAGCCAACCCACGGCCGCCCCGAGCGTGGAAAGCGTGTTCTCCACGCCCACCATGTAGCCGTTGAACTCCTGGCCGAGACGGACCGGCACGGCGTCCATCATGTGGGTTCTGCCGATTTTCACCACGTCGTTGAACTCGGCGGCCTTGGCTTCGAGGGCATCGCGCAGGGAGCGAAGCTCGGGGACCAGCCCGTGATGGATCTCGGTGGCAGCGGCAATGTGCAGCGCGGTGGGAATCACGTCGTTGGACGACTGGGACATGTTGACGTGGTCGTTGGGGTGCACCAGCGACTTGTCGCCGGGCGTGCCTCCGAGGATCTGGATCGCCCGGTTGGCGATCACCTCGTTGGCGTTCATGTTGGTGGAGGTCCCGCTGCCGGTCTGGAAGGTGTCGACCACGAACTGCCCGTCGTGTCGGCCGTCAATGACCTCCTCGGAGGCCTGGACGATGGCGTCGGCGATTGTGGCATCGAGTTGGCCGAGGTCCTTATTGACCATGGCGGCGGCCTGCTTGACCAGCCCCAGGGCGCCGATAAACTCGCGGGGCATGGTCCAGCCGGAGATGGGGAAGTTCTCGACGGCCCGTGCCGTCTGGGCCCCGTACAGCGCGTCGGCGGGCACCTGCATCTCGCCCATGGAATCCGTTTCGGTTCGCATCTCGGCCATCTCAGGTCTCCTCGGGTCGTGAAACGCGTAGTATAGTCCCCAACCAAACTCCATGCCAGTGTATGTATCTGCTGCGCGGCGCGTCGGCCGAGATCTCGCAAACCCCGATGGCCGTGGGGACACCGACGAATTCCTGCGATTGCGGAAAAGCCACTCCCGGCAGTGGTGATTGCGCTATTCATCGGTGGAAACCCCGGAAAACATTGCCCCGACCAGTTTCAGTACATTTCCCTAAGGTCGCATGGACAAGATTCTTGCGCAAATCCTCCGTTCCGGGTGGCGTAACGACTACTCAACCCTGCGGGAATTTGCGTCGATAGGGCCCATGTGAAGCTCGGGTAATGCATGTACGACCGGTCCGAGTTCGCCTGTGAGAACCCTCGGCTGCGGGCCGACGGGCAAGGGAGAGCTCCCAGGCGTCAGGAGATGTGCAAGAACGGTCTGCCGACCCGCTCGCTCACCCTCGCTTTCGGCAGGCTGTTGGGCCAGACAGCGACCTGTCCGTGAAACCGACAGGCCTGCACCGAATAAGGAGGAAGTCGTCGGCCGGGAGTTCCCGTCTGCGCGATCGCACATGAGGCTCATCTTCAAACTCAATCTGCTGTCGGTACTTACGCTGGTTACCGTCGCCCTGCTGATGGTAGCGCTGGGGACGGTCGTCATCGACGACATCGTCTACGATCTCTATCACCGCATGCTCGCACTGCAGACCGACGCATTGCACGAGCAGGCCGTCGCCGCACAGAAGGAGCTGCGCGAACACCAGCTCGACGACGTGCCGGGCTACGTGCACGAGTCTCAAGCGAACGTCCTCCAGAACATGCGCGCATTCCGTCTTGGTCAGAGCGGGCGAGCGCTGATTTTCGACCGGGACGGGCGACTGCTGGCCGGACCCAAGGGCTCGCTGGGCGGCCGGGTCGTGCTGGACAACCCCAAAGAGCTCCTCGGCGAGCAACGCGGCGCCCTGCGACACACCATCGCCGGAAAAGAACGCTTCAGCGTGTATCGCTCCTTCGGGCCCTGGGGGTGGATCATCGCCGTGTCCGTCACGCGAGATGAAATGATGCAGCGGCGGCAGAAGTTCTTCGGATACGTCTCGACTGCCGGCGTCATCCTGGTATGCGGCGCGATAGGCCTGGCGTACTTCGTCACGCGGCGGGTTACGCGACGCATCCACCAGACGCTCGAATGCGTCCGGGCCGTCGAACAGGGCGACCTGTCGGTGCGCGTCGAGGAAGTCGACAGGACCGACGAACTCGGCAAGCTCCAGAGGAGCGTCAATTCGCTGGCCACCACGCTTCAGATCCGCACCGAGCAGCAGCACGAGTACGAACAGCAGCTCCGCGCCAGCGAACAGCGGTTCCGAAACCTCGTGGAGAATATCCCCATCGGCGTGACGCTGCTGGACCGCCAGATGCGGATCCTCGCGGTCAACAGCTGCATGCGAAGCTGGTACCCGGACCTGAACGTCACATCGCGCCCGATCTGCCACGACGTCCTCGGCGAGGAACACCAGGACGGCCCCTGCCCGTGGTGCCCGGTGATCAAGGCGTTGGAAGACGGGAAGGTCCACGAGACCATCGCCCGCAAAGAGCTCAACGGCGAGGAGTACACCTTCCGCATCGTCGCCAGCCCCGTCCTCGACCCGGACGGACAGGTCAGCCACGTCATCGAGATGGCCGAGGACATCACCGAGCGAAGCCGCGACGAACAGCAGATGGAACGCTACCGCCAGACCCTCGAGAACGACGTCCGCAAACGAACCGCGGAACTCGCCCAGGCCAAGGACGCCGCCGAAGCCGCCAACCGCGCCAAGAGCCTGTTCCTGGCGAACATGTCCCACGAGATCCGAACGCCGCTGAACGGTGTCATCGGCACGACCGGGCTGCTGCGGGATACCCAGCTCAACGAGGAACAACGGGCCTACGTGGAGACGGTGCGCACCTGTGGCGATTCGCTCCTGACGCTGGTCAACGACATCCTGGACTTCTCGAAAATCGAAGCCGGCAAGCTGGATCTGGAGATCTTCGACTTCCAGCCCCACCAGGCCGTCGAGGAGACCATCGACATCCTCGCCGGTAAGCTCAACGAGAAGCAACTGGAGTTCGGCTGCTTCGTCAGCCCCGACCTGCCCGCGGTGGTCAGCGGCGACATGGCCCGGGTGCGGCAGGTGCTGTTGAACCTGGCCAACAACGCCATCAAGTTCACCGAAGCCGGCGAGGTCGCCATCACCGTCGAACTCGAAGACCGCACCGAAAGCGACGCGATTCTCCGGTTCACCGTGCGGGACACGGGCATCGGCATTCCCGCCCAGCGCATGGACCGCCTCTTCCAACTGTTCTCACAGGTCGACGCCTCCACCACACGCAAGTACGGCGGAACGGGGCTGGGCCTGGCGATCTCCCGCGAACTGGTGGAGCTGATGGGCGGGTCCATCGGCGTCGAGAGCACCGAGGGCGTCGGCTCGACGTTCTGGTTTACCGTCCCGGTGGGCGTCTCGCCAAGCTGTCAGCCGCCGAAGCTGGCGGACCTGGGCGGCATGCACGTCCTGCTGGTGGAAGACAACCACACCCACCGGCGGATCTACGACGAATACCTCCCCCGCTGGATGGGGCGGGCACAGCGCGTGGTCTCACTCTCGACCGCCCACGATTTGGTGGTGCACGCCGCCACCGAGGGCGAGCCCGTGCGGGCCGTCCTGCTCGATATCGACGACGACGGCACCGCCGCCGCCCGTTTCGCCGCGCAGATCAAACCCGAACTCGGCGCCGAAGCCCCGCACATCATCTGGCTGACCGATCGCTGGAAACGCGCAGGACGATCGGCCGAGGAATTGGCCGCCCTCGACGAGGTCCTGCTCAAACCCCTCAAGACCAGCCTGTTGGCCGCCTCGCTCCAGAGGCTGGCCGAACCGCACAACGCCCTGCCCACCAACGACGATCCCGAACACGCCCTCCCGCGACGCGACCCGGGAACAGTTCGGCTGCTGATCGCCGAGGACAACCGCGTCAACCAGGTGCTCGCCAAACGCATCCTCGGCAAGATGGGCTACAACGCCGATGTCGTCTCCAACGGGGCCGAAGCACTCCACGCCCTGCGCAACGAAGAATACGACGTCGTCCTCATGGACGTGCAGATGCCCCAGATGGACGGGATGGAAGCCACCCGCCGGATCCGCTCGGGTGAGTCCGGCGTGCTGCGCCCCCGCGTGCGGATCATCGCCATGACAGCCAACGCCATGACCGGCGACCGCGACGAATGCCTCGCCTGCGGCATGGACGATTACGTCTCCAAGCCCATCAACACCCGCAACCTCGCCGCCGCCATCGAACGACAACTCGACGCGATCCCC
>CAZYIH010000221.1:0-1618 GCA_964646915.1 uncultured Planctomycetaceae bacterium
GCCATTCCTGCGGCTGCAAGTCTCTGAGGGGCCGAAAGAAATGTTCTCAAATGCGATGCTTTTGTGTTTGCATCAGGCCGGGATTGTGTGAGAATACGTGCTCGCTGCACCGCCGGATCCTGACTCCTCATTGGAGAATGGCGATGCCGCTTGTACCCCGCTGGTTTCCCCCGGGATCGGGCTCCAGTCCATGCGATGGCACCATGTGTGTGCCGCCGGTTGGTCGAGCCTGAACGCCCGTCGTTTAAGCCTCCATTCACCGTTCGCACCGCGCTCTGTCCGCAGAGCAACCCTCCGTAAGGAACCGCTGCATATGTCCGACGTACAGAAATTCGCTGAACTCGACCTCATCAAGCCGCTCGCCCGTGCCGTCGCCGAGGAAGGCTACGACACGCCCACGCCCGTTCAGGCCCGATCCATCCCGCACCTGCTGGAAGGGCGAGACCTGCTCGGATCCGCCCAGACGGGCACCGGCAAAACCGCTGCCTTCGCGCTGCCCGTGCTGCAACGGCTGGCGGAGTCCGGAGGTCGACGAGGTTACATCCGGGCGCTGATTCTCACCCCCACCCGAGAGCTGGCTGCCCAGATCGGTGACAGTTTCGACACCTATGGCCGTCATCTGCCGCTGACCAGTACCGTCATCTTCGGCGGCGTCAGCCAACGCAAGCAGGAAAAGGCCCTGCGACGCAAGCCCGACATTCTCGTGGCCACCCCGGGACGTCTGCTGGACCTGATGGGCCAGGGGCTCATCCGCCTGGGCAAGCTTGAGCTGTTCGTGCTCGACGAAGCCGACCGCATGCTGGACATGGGCTTCATCCACGACGTCCGCCGCGTGATCGACGCGCTGCCGCCCAAGCGCCAGTCGCTGTTCTTCTCGGCGACCATGCCCAAGCCCGTCGCCGAGTTGGCCGACCGCATGCTGACCGATCCGGTCCGCGTGGAGGTCGCCCCCAAGGCCACGACGGCCGACCGGATCGACCAGTCGCTGATGTTCGTGGACAAGGACGCCAAGAAAAGCCTTCTCACCTCGCTCATGCAGAACACCGAGATCGGCCGGGCGCTGATCTTCTCGCGGACCAAGCGCGGCGCCGACCGTATCTGCAAGCAACTGGAGAGAAGCAACGTCGCGGCCAGCGCCATCCACGGCAACAAGTCGCAGAACGCCCGCACCCGGGCGCTGGACAGCTTCCGCTCGGGAAAACTCCGCGTGCTGGTTGCCACCGACATTGCCGCCCGGGGCATCGACGTGGACGGGATCACCCACGTGATCAACTACGACCTGCCCAACGAGCCGGAAAGCTACGTCCACCGCATCGGACGGACCGCACGGGCCGGCGCCGCCGGCGAGGCGATCTCCTTCTGCTCCGGCGACGAGCGAGAGTATCTCCAGGAAATCGAAGCCACCATCCGCCAGCGGGTGCCCGTGATCCTCGATCACGAGTACCACTCCGAGGACGCCTCGAAGGGTCTGGAAGACGGCAAGCCGGCCGAGACGCCGCACCGCCGACAGGCACGCAAACAGGCGGAGCGATCCCGCCAGCGCCAATCGAGCAAGAACAGCCGACGCAGCGGCGGCCATAAGGGCGGCGGCTCGCGGGCCTCGACAAAGCGTTCCTCC
>CAZYIH010000221.1:1718-4787 GCA_964646915.1 uncultured Planctomycetaceae bacterium
GCAGCTCTGCCGGCAAAAAGAGCGGCTACCCGCGCAACTCGGCCGGGCCCAGCGGCAAACGTCGCTCAGCCCGCAAGGGCGGGGCAGGGCGAAACCGCCGCTCGCACTGAGGCGTCAGCCGACATTGGAATACAGAGCAGATCAACCGACGGCGGTGGCAATCATCGCCGTCGGTTTTTTCTGCGCCGTGGGGTGACCTTCCCCATGAATGCCAACCTCCAGTCGGCCGGCCAGTGCGCGGATCGCCCCCCGGAAGGCTTGCTTTCCTGCCTCCTGCGGCTGCCTCACTTACGACGTGGCCGAGGGGATTTCCCCGACTCGTGGACTACTTCTTTTCGCGGGGAAGCTTACGCAACACTACCGTATACTTACAGAGACATGGAACCCACGGACAAAAATGCCGACTCAGATCCATCGCAGGGGTCCAGGCTTCGCAAGGAGCTGGGGGTGTGGGACGTGTACTGCATCGCCACCGGGGCGATGTTCAGCTCGGGGTTCTTCCTGTTGCCCGGGCTGGCGGCGGCGCGGGCGGGGGCATCGGCGGTACTGGCGTACCTGCTTGCCGGCATGCTGATGGTGCCCTCGATGCTCAGCATGGCCGAGCTCGCAACGGCCTTGCCGCGGGCGGGCGGTTCGTACTATTTCCTGGACCGCAGCCTCGGCCCTGCCGTTGGAACCGTCACGGGCCTGGGAACGTGGTTGGCGCTGGTTCTCAAGGTCGCCTTCGCGCTGGTGGGCATGGGGGCATACCTCGCCATCGCGCCGGGTCTGGCGGGCCATCTGCCGCATGATTCCGGCGGCGGGTTGTGGGCGGTGAAGGGATTGGCCGTCGCCCTGACGGTACTGTTCGTGGGCGTCAACATTGTCGGGGCGAAGCAGTCCTCGCGAATCCAGAAAGTCCTGGTCGTCGCGATCCTGGGCGTGTTGGCCTTCTTCATCGTCGAGGGGTTCTGGCACATTGGTAGCCGAATGTCGGGGGACTCGCTGAGGGAACAGTATACCCCGTTCTTTCACGCCCGCCATGGTCTGGGCGGATTGGCCGCCACCGTCGGATTGGTGTTCGTCTCCTATGCGGGACTCACGAAAGTCGCCTCCATCAGCGAAGAGGTCCGTCGTCCGGAACGAAGCCTGCCGTTGGGGATGATTCTCTCGCTGGGAACCGTGACGCTGTTCTACGTGCTGGGCATGTTCATCATGACCGCTGTGCTGGGTCCGGAGCAACTGCGGGGCGATCTGACTCCGGTCGCCACCACGATCGCCGAATTCACCGATTGGCTGCCTGCTCAGACCGGCATCCTGTTGATCGTGATCGCTGCGGTGGCAGCCTTTGCCTCGACGGGCAACGCGGGCATCCTCTCGGCCAGTCGATACCCCCTGGCGATGGCACGCGACAAGCTCATGCCCGCCCGCTTGGCTGCGCTGGGGCGTTTCCACACTCCCACCGGGGCCATCCTGCTGACCGGCGCGGTGACGATCGTGCTGATCGTCGTCCTGTCGCCCGGGCAGGTCGCAAAATTCGGCAGCACGTTCAATCTGTTGGTATTCGGCCTGATCAACCTGGCGGTGATCGTCATGCGAGAAAGCCGTATCGATAGCTATGACCCCGGCTTCCACGTGCCGCTCTATCCGTGGACCCCCATCGCCGGCGTGCTCATCAGCGCCGGGTTGATCCTGGAGATGGGCTGGGCGACGACGCTGGTTTCCGTGGCGGCCATCGGCGTCGGTGTCGTTTGGTACGTCCGCTACGCCAGGCCGAAGGTCGAGCGATACGGCGCCATCCATCACGTCTTCGCTCGGCTGGGACGATACCGCCACCCCGGGCTGCGGGCAGAGTTCCGCGAGATCATCAAGGAGAAAGGCCTTCGCGAGCAAGACCCCTACGACGAAATCCTGGGGCGGGCGGAGGTGCTCGACCTGTCCGCCGACCAGTCGTTCGACAGCATCGTCGGTCAACTGGCCGAGTCCCTCTCCCGTCGTGTGCCGATCGAGGCCGATCGTATCACCGACCGCATGCTGGAGACCGGGCGGTACGGAGGGTCGCCGATCTCCAAGGGGGTCGCGCTGTTGCACTTCCGATCGTCCCGCATCGAGCAATCGGAGTTGGCCCTGGCCCGGTCGGCAGAGGGCGTTTGCGTTTCCCTGCCTCCGGACGACCCGACCCAGCCGGCAAACAGGTCGTGCGAAGTGTATGGCCTCTTCGCGCTGGTCAGCCCCGAAGACATGACCGGCCAGCACCTGCGCATTCTCGCCCAGTTGGCCGAGCGGGCGGAGGATGAATCGTTCATCGGTGCCTGGCGGCGGATCGAAAACCCCGACAAGCTCAAGGAAACGCTCCTGCGCGACGCCCGGTTCCTGGAACTGTTCGTGGGCGAAGACCCAGCCACCGAGACGCTGGTGGGCAAGCAGGTCTACCGGATTGATCTGCCGCCCGGGGCGTTCCTGGCCATGGTGCGCCGCGGGGAAGACCACTTCGACCCGACCGGCGAAACGGAATTCAAACGCGGCGACCACCTTACGTTCATCGGTGACCCCGACGCCATCGAACAACTCTACGAGCGATTTGTCGAGCCCGATGGCGAAGGCTGATACGACCCACCCCACAGTTTCCCGGCGCCGGGCGAGCAGGGCATACGCAAGTTCGCGTGAAATCTGAACGATACTGTGCTATGATGCGTATAAGACGAGACAACCGAGCTTCGGCTTGGACCCACCCGGGGGCGATATGGTTTCGACCGGACGGGTTCCAGTGCCGGTGGCGTGCCCAGGTTCCAAGGAGGCCTGGTAAAACACCTTGGACTACCTTTTAGGTGCCAATCACACCTACCGAATGGCTGCGTAACTAACGCATCCCGTCCCGGTTGGCTTTGCCCGTGGGCTGGCCGGTGACGACGAACAGCGGGCTTGCCCGGCAGGCGTTGGACGGTGACCGCCGGGGACTTCGGTCGTCCTGGCTGGGAGGAATCGTGTCGGTTCGAGTCCTCCCGGTGAGACCCCAATAGACCGACTACGCACGTAGAAGCCGTCGCTGAAACGTCACGGGACGTGGGTTCGATTCCCACCGCCTCCATT
>CAZYIH010000222.1:0-4771 GCA_964646915.1 uncultured Planctomycetaceae bacterium
GCTTTCGCCAGTGCTTCGAGGCGTTTGGCGGCCATCTCAGCCGGCGTGCTCTTGGGGAATCTCTTGCGGAGAGCGAGGTACTGCTTCTTGGCCTGGACGAACTGCTTGGCGTTCTCGAAGGCGATCCCCGCCTCGTAGAGTGCCCGGGCCGCCCACTTGGGATAGTCGTAGACGATGTCCACCTTCAGCAGCTCCGCCGCGGCGGTCTCGAACTGTTTCTCAGCGAAGTAGCACTCGCCGACCTGGAACTGGGCGCGGGCGGCCGTCGGACCATTGTGGTCGTCGATGACCTTCTTGTACCACTTGCGGGCGTCATCGTACTTATCGAGGTTCTGGGCCGACCAGCCCGCCCCGAACTGCGCGAAGTACAGCCGATCGTACTTGGGATACTTCTTAATGAACGTGGTATAGGTCGAGTAGGCCTTGGCGAAGTCGTTGCTCGCGGCCTGTGCGTCGCCGAGCTTCAGCAGCGCGGGGGCAGCGAGGTCGTGCTTGCCATGGCGTTTCAGCAGCGTCGAGAGCAGCTTCTCCGCTTCGTCGGGCTTGTTAGTCTCCAGCTTCGCCGTCGCGGCACGATACAACCCCGAGGGGGCGAGCTTGTGTTCGGTGAATCGCTTGGCGAACGCTTCGAGGGTTTCGCCGGCCTCCTTGTGTTTGTCGAGCTTGGCGTAGCTGCTGCCCAGCCGATAGATCGCCACCGGCAGGATCGTTTCGGGCGTCTTGTCGTCGGCGACGACGGGCTTGAGCAGATCGGCCGCCTGGTTGTAGTTCTTGTCGACGTACAGCATGCCCGCCAGCTCCGATTTCGCGTGGACAGCGAGCTTCGCCTCGGGGTAGTCCTTCAGCAGGTTCCGGTACGACGCCTTGGCGGTGTTGGGGTCCTTCAGTTCGCGGGCCGACCACGCCAGCTTGTACAGCACGTTGGGCGAGGCGGTGTTCTTGTCGGCAGCCAGCGACGCGAAAATCTTCATCGCTTCGGCGTGCTTGTCGCGCTCGGCCAGGCAGACGCCCACCAGGTAGCGTGCCCGCGTGGCGTGTTCGCCCTTGGGGTTCTTCTTGAGGTACGCCTCAAGCGCATCCTGGGCGGCGTCCCAGCTTTTGTTGCGGTGGAGGGCTTCGCCCTTCTGGAACCGCGCGTCGGAGGCTTGGGGATGCTCGGGGTGCTTCTCGACCAGTTCGCCGAACCGCTTGGCCGCCAGGGCGTGGCGCTCCTGCCGCATGTCCACCCAGCCCATCAGGTACAGCGCCGGGGCGCGGAGTTCGCTCTTGGGGTCCTCATCCAGCAGCGTCTGCAGCTGTCTGCCTGCCTCGGAGAGTTTCTCGGCATCGTAGAGCAACTGGGCGTATTGCAGTCGGCCCCGCAGGACCCACGGGCCCTTCGCGTCGCCGTCGGTCAGACTGCCGAGTGTCTTGCGGGCGTCGTCGGTCTTCTTATCGCCCATCTGTGCCAGGGCGAGCTTGAAGCGGGCCTCGTTCTTCTTGGCTGGGTCGTCGTCAAGGTAGGTCTTGAGGGTCTTGATCGCGTCGTCGTGTTTGTCCGTCTTCAGCTGCGCGTCGCCCAGCAGGAGGAGTCCCTCCTTCAGTTGAGGGGTCTTTTCGTCGTTGTCGAGATCCTTCAGCCAGCCGAGCGATTCGATGGTCGCCTTGTAGTCCTCGTCATAGTAGTGACATTGGCCGATGCGGAGCTTGATGAGGTTGCGCCGCGTGTCGGTGGCTTGGGCGTCCTTCCGCTGGAGCATCTTGAGAAGCCCGGCGAACGTCTCAGCCGCCTGGTCGTACTGCTCCAGGAGGAAGAGGTTCTCCCCGGCCAACTCGACGGCTGGAATGGCGACCGGCCCGTCGCCTTTTTTCGCCACCTTCCGGCAGAGCTCGATACTGTCGGCGTACTGCTTGAGTCGATAGAGGCAATACGCCTGGCGGTACATCGAGTCGGTCGCCTCTGCCGCGTCGGGCCAGCGCTTGCGGAACTCCTCGAACTCGTTGGCGGCCGACTTGTATTCCTCCAACTCCATCGCGCACATCGCGCGATGATAGGCGATCTCGTCGACATTGCCGGGCTTGTCCTTCTCCTTGAGAAGCTCGCCCAGCGCCTTGCGGGCCTCGGCGTATTTCTCCTGGGCCATGTCGCAGCGGGCGAGGTAGAACGCGGCGCGGGTGGCGCGGGTCTTGTCGTTTTTGCGGACATGCTGGAGCGTCTTGCGGGCGTCGTCGATTTTGCCGGCGTCCAACTGCACGATGCCCAACTGCAGCCGGGCTGCGTCCGCCAACCGGTGCTCGGGATGCTTCTTGAGCAGCGTGGTCAGCTCTCCGGCGGCCTTGTCGTATCGACCCATCCGATGGAGCACCGATCCCAATGCGTAGCGTCCCTCGGGGACGCGGGCGTCCGGGGCGGACTTGACGAACGCGGCGTACTGGTCGGCCGCCTTGTCCAGCTGATCGGTGGCTTCGAGGCATCGGCCGAGGTTGAGTTTCGCATCCAGTGCGTAGGGCGATTTCTCGTGATCTTTCAGGACCGTCCGGAGCGTCTCGATCGCGTCGGGGTACTTCTTCAGGGCCATCCGGGAGATGCCCGCAAAGTACACTGCCGCCGACTTGGAGGGGCTCTTGGGGTGGTGCTTGAGAAAGTCCCGGCAGGCGTCCAGGGCGTCGGCGTACTTCTTGCGCATGTACAGCGCCTGGGCCCGATTGATGCGGGCCCCCGGCGCGTGGGCGCTTTTGGGATATTTCTTGAGCAGGGCGTTGAAGGCAGCGAGCGCGTCGTCGTATTTCCGCTGCTGCATGTAGCAATGGCCCATGACGGCCAGGGCGGGTTCGCGGTGTTCGAAGTTCCTGTCTTTGAGCAGGTCGGCCAGCAATTCCGAGCTCTTCTCGAACTCCCCGAGTTGGTAGCGAGACAACGCGAGACCATAGCGGGCCAGCTCGGCGTGCTTGTGCTTGCCATTCTCTTTGAGGAAGCCTTCGTACTCGCGTGCAGCCAGCTTGTAGAGCCCGCGTTGATAGAGTCCTTGGGCGGCCATCAGCTTCTTGGTGGCCTTGTCGACCTCGCCGTTCTCCTGGGCGGGCGCCGAGTCGACGATGATCGCCGTCAGCAGCACGAACGAACTCAACAGAATACCGATGCGGGACGTGGAAACGCCTCTTGCCATGACAGACACCTCTGCTAGCACAATGGGGTTGGTCGGATTCGCCCGGGCGGGGCTGACCCAGTGTAGCAACCTCTCCCGATCCCCTGCAACGCATCCGGTGCGTCGGGGTTCCGGTCTGTCTGTCAGATACTCCGTCGCGTTGGCCGGCGGAGACCGGTTGGTCGGCCGAACCTGGGCGCATAAAGCAGGCCGCCCGACGGAGGCGGTTGCCTCTGCCGGGCGGCCGGGGTGTGCGTGCGATCGTTGCCCGCAGGTCGGCGGGCGTGGGGCAATCTATTGGTTGCCGGCGGTGACGTTCATGTTCGCTTCGAACGCTGCTTCGAGCACCGCCTGGGTGATGTCCGCTTCCGGGTCGGTAGCCAGGACGCTGCCGGCCTTGGTGAGCACGATGGAGAAGCCCTTGTCCCTGGCGACCTTGAGCGTGAGGGTCTTCATCTGCTCGCGGAAGTTATTGAGCAGTTCGTTCCGTCGGGCCTGAAGCTTCTGGCCCTGAAGGCGGTCGGCCTGGACCATTTCGCGGTTGGCGGTCATGAGCATGTCGCGGAGCTTCTTCTTCTGCTCGTCGGTGGGCGTTTCCGGCAGGGTCTTCTCGAACTCGTCGACCTTGTTCTGCAGCGTTTCCTTGCGCTGCATCAGCTCGTCCTTGAGCTGCTCCTGGTAGGCGGAGAGCTCTTTTTTCCAGGCGGCGGTCTGTCCGAGTTTGCTGGCGACCTCGTCCAACGACACCACAGCCACCCGACCGGCCGGCGCGGTGTTCGAGTTGGCTTCGCCCTTGTCGCTGCCGTTGCAGGCGGGCAGCACAGCCAAGGCAATCACGAGACCGAGGGGAAAGAGTATTCGTCGCGTCATGTTGGTCAACTCCTCTGATTGATTGGGGACAACGGCTTGCCTCCTGGACCGACACGCTGCCGGTATGAAGTGCTCCCACGCATGAACAAGCCTGAATCCCGACTGGATTTGATCTGCCCCCGATTCTACCCGTGTCCGGCGTGGTAGCAACCGAAATTCCCCCAGTCTCCTGCCGTTTTCCTGCCTCGGGTAATCACTGGTTCTCGTCGGGGCAATGGCGATCAGTTGAATCCTCCCCCCAAAACCGGGCCCCGGGCCGGTCTGGGAAGGCGTGAAAGGGCGACGCCGGTGCAGCGAACCCGCAATTGCCCCGGGTTTTTTCGTTGACAAACTCGCGTTCGAGGGTAGCATACAGAGTGAAGCATTCGGGAGAAGACGGAGAAGACCAAGTTTTTCGGCCATTTGCAGCATCTTTGGCCGAAACATGTCACCATCCCCACGGGCTTGGTCTGGCGTGATTCTCCCGGCAAGTCTGACCATCTGGGCTGTACTGTTCTTTGATCGTGCGGCTTTTTGGGAAATAAACGACGGAATTTGAGGCAATGAGTTGGTCTCATTTCGAATTTCGACGTTTTCATATGCACAATACGTCAAATCGAAAACTTTAGGTCCGTACGAAGGAGGTTCAACGACAAGGCGTAGTCTTCAGCAAGCTCAAATCAGCCGAACCGGTGCTGTTCTCCTTTGCATTCTGCCGGAGACAGCGCCACGCGTGGGAAGCATTTCAAGCAAATCACTTTTTGTAAGGAGAGCTGACGGATGAGAAAACTAACACT
>CAZYIH010000223.1:0-4740 GCA_964646915.1 uncultured Planctomycetaceae bacterium
CGCCGCCTATGCCCCCAGGGCGGCTGCCAACAGGGCCACCTCGTTGTGGCCCTGTCTATGCGCCGGCTACAGGGCCTTCTCGTAGAGCTTCAGGGTGAACCGCCGCGGGCCGTTGACGAACTCCCGCGTGCCGGTCTGCACGAAGCCCTCGGATTCATACAACCGATGGGCGGCGGTCTGCAACGTGGTGGTGTCCAGCTTCAGCTTTGTGTACCCGTCGCGACGGGCCCGGTCGATCAGCGCCCGCAGCACACATCGCCCGAACCCGCGGCGCTGGAAATCCGGATGCACGCGCATTCGCTTGATCCAGGCGACGTCCTCGCCCTCCCCCAGCAGCGCGCCCATGGCCACGATCCTCCCCGCGCATTGACCCACGAGGAACTCACCGCCGACGTCGAGGTAGACAGCCTGGATGTTGTGCAGGTCGTCGTCCCAGCCGCCCTGCCCGCCGTGAGCGCCCACCTCGTGCAGCGCGAGGTTGTGCAGCTGCCAGACCGCGTCACGATCCGCATGCCTGTAACGTCGCAGGACCAGTTCGCTCATACCGGGCAGCTTACGGCTGCGGTGTCCGATCGAACAGGCAGAAAAAGTTCGCATCGCGCCGATTTTCGCAGCGCTTGGGCTGGCGATTGTCCCCCGGCATGCTAGGCTGGAGCAGCAGACCAATTCACGAGGCGATCAGAAAGGCAGGAGCAAACCGATGAGCGAAGCACCGATGAACCAACTTACAGAGCAGGAAAAAGCGGACGGCTGGAAGCTGTTGTTTGACGGCGAGAGCACCGGGCACTGGCGGGGGTTCCGTTCCGAGAGCTTCCCCGACGGCTGGGTCGTGGTGGACGGCACGCTGCATCGCGCGGACAAGGCCGGCGATATCATCACCAAGGAGCAGTTCCAGGATCTCGAGTTCAGCATCGAGTGGAAGGTGGCCGGTCCGGGCAACAGCGGGCTGTTCTTCCGCGTCAGCGAGGACGAGGAGCAGGTCTGGAAGACCGGCCCGGAGTACCAGATTCTCAACAACGACGTGCACCCCGACGGGCAGAACCCCAAAACCCAGGCCAGTGCCAATTACGCCCTGCATGCTCCCACCAAGGACATGTGCAAGCCCATCGGCGAGTGGAACCACGCAAAGATCGTGGTCGATGGCAATCACGTCGAGCACTGGCTCAACGGCGAGAAGGTCGTCGAGTACGACCTGTTCAGCGACGACTGGGAGAAACGGGTCGCCGAGAGCAAGTTCTCGAAGTTTCCGCGCTACGGCAGGGAGCCCGAAGGACACCTCGCCCTGCAGGACCACAACGACCCGGTGTGGTACCGTAACATCAAGGTCCGCCCGCTGAACGGGTAAGGCCAAAGCAGCACTGCCGGATACGAACACCGGGCGGTTCGCCAAAAGCGGACCGCCCGGTGTGTGCGCAGAACAATTTCAGAAGCGTGCGTCTCTTTACGTCTCGCGTCCGACGGCCTGGGCGATGCGATCCAGCACGGGCATCAGGTCGGCCATCGCCGCGGGGGTGAGCGACTGGGCCCCGTCGCTCATGGCGTGCTCGGGGTCGGGGTGGACCTCCACGATGAGTCCGTCGGCACCGGCGGCAACGGCGGCCCGGCACATCGCGGGCACCAGGTGCGAATGGCCGGTCCCGTGGGAGGGGTCCACCACCACAGGCAGGTGCGTGCGCTGGCGGAGTTCGGGGACGGCCGCCAGGGGCAGGGTGTTGCGGACGTACTCCTCGTAAGTGCGAATGCCCCGCTCGCAGAGAATCACGTTCGGGTTACCCGCGTTGATGATGTACTCGGCCGCCAGCAGCCATTCGTCCAACTGACTGGAGAGACCCCGCTTGAGCAGGACGGGTTTGTCCGTGCCACCCACCGCCTCCAGCAGCGGGTAATGCTGCATGTTGCGGGCGCCGATCTGCATGACGTCGGCGTATTCGGCGACCAGCTCGACGGTCTCCGTGCCGACCACCTCGGTGACCACCGCCAGGCCGGTGCGATCGCGCGCTTCGGCGAGAATCTTCAGCCCTTCCTCGCCCAGGCCCTGGAAGCTGTAAGGGCTGGTGCGGGGCTTGTACGCCCCGCCGCGCAGACCCACACAGCCGGCGGCTTTGACGGCTTCGGCGGTGCGGAAGATCTGCTCGCGACTTTCCACGGCGCACGGGCCTGCAATGACGCCCACCGATCGGCCTCCCATGGGGAACTTTGCCGGCCCGATGGCGATCTCGGACTTCTCCTGCTTGACCTCGGTGGAGGCCATCTTGTACGGGGCCAGAATCGGAACGATCCGATCGACCATGGGGGCGTTCTCGATGGCGCCCTTGTCCACGGCGCGCTTATCGCCCAGGCAGGCGATGACGGTGCGGTCGGTTCCGTGGATGACGTGGTCCTTGAGGCCATAGTCGTTCACGAGATCCACCACGTGCTTGACGTGGGCCTCGGACGCTCCTGGTTTCATCACAACGATCATGGGAAATCACTCCTTGCAGGGGGGAAGGTCAAACGGGTCGGGCGATGGGGCAAGCTCGACGGGACTCAGCCGACGCGCCAGCCTCGCCACGAATAGAAATAGACGCCCGCGACGGGGGCGAAGACAGGCGCAAACGGACCGGGAGAGTCGATGGTCGGCCGCCGGCCGACGCTCTCCCTGAGAACCTCCCGAATTGTCGCTGAGTGGGTCATGGTCCGTGGTCCTGTCCGGGAACTCGCCCGGACTTGCCATTATAGCCCCCGGATCGGGCACTGGGGAGGGACAATTTTACGAAGATTCCGTGCAGCCGACCCGACCGGGAAAAAGAGAAGCCCGGGTACCTGGGCACCCGGGCTTACGTCTCGCCTCCCCACAGGGGCGTTTAGATTATCTCGGCGGCGCGGGCTACTTGTCGCCGCCCTGCTGCTCGACGATGATCACGCCGTTGGCGTCGCCGTTGATGACGATATTCTTAACGACGATGGCGCCCTGGCCGCCTCCACCGCCCTGGACCACGATGCGGGCCTGGACCTTCTTCTGCTGTTTCTTGCCGGCCGGCTTCTTCGCGGGTTTGGCCTGGGCACGAGCGGGCGGCGCAGCCGCCGGTTGAACCTGCATGGGAGCCTCGGCGCCGGAGCTGTAGAGAAACCATGATGGCAGGACAAGAACGAACGGAAGCAGCGAGGCGGTCACGACAAACCCAGCCCGGCCGATGCGTTGGCGGAACATGTGTTCTCCTTTCGCGGGCGCAGGAAACAAATCCCATGCCCGAACGGAATTATAGACGCCCCCGAGGCAGAGGAGTTTCACACAATCAGGAAAATGTTCCGCATTTCTCGCCGGCGTCAGCTCACCGGCGTGATCCGCTCCATCCCGCCCATGTAGGGCTGGAGGGCGGCGGGGATGTTCACGCTGCCGTCGGCGTTCTGGTTGAGCTCCAGCAGCGGGATGAGAATCCGCGGGCTGGCGACGACGGTGTTGTTCAGCGTGTAGCAGAAATGAACGTTGCCCTCGGCGTCGCGGTATCGCAGGTTCAGCCGACGGGCCTGGAAATCGTGCAGCGAACTGGCCGAGTGCGTCTCGCCGTAGCTTTCGCGCGAGGGCATCCACGTCTCGATGTCGTACATCCGCACCTTGCCCTGGCCCATGTCACCGGTGCACACCTCCACCACGCGGTAAGGCAACTCAAGCTTGGCGAGCACTTCCTCGGTGTTGGCGAGAATCCGCTCATGCCAACCCGCCGCCTCGTCGGCGTCCTCGCGACAGAGAACGACCTGCTCGACCTTGTCGAAAAAGTGAATGCGATACAGCCCGCGCGTGTCTCGGCCGGCAGCGCCGGCTTCGCGACGGAAACACGTGCTCAGGGCGGTGTACGTCTTGGGCAGGTCGTCGGCGGCGAGGATCTCGTCGGCGTGATAGCCCACCAGCGCCACTTCGCTCGTGCCCGCCAGCGCCTGGCCGTCCCGCTCGCAGAGGTACGACTCGTCGCGGTGCAGCGGGAATTGCCCCATGCCCTCCATGATCCTCTCGTCGACCAGCACGGGCACGGTCATCGCGGTGAAGCCCTTCTCGGCCATGTGATCGAACGCCAGGCGAAGCACCGCCTGGTGCAGCCTTGCGCCGGCCCCCTTGAGGATGTAGTTGCGCGAACCGGCGAGCTTCACGCCGCGCTGCAGGTCGATAATATCCAGCAGCTCGCCCAGCTCGACGTGGTCCTTCAGCGGGAAATCGAACCGGGGCGGGTCGCCCACGCGACGGACCTCGACGTTATCGTCCTCGCTTTGGCCGACGGCTGCCTCGGGCGAGGGAATCTGCGGGACGCGCAACATCCGCTCGTGGAACTCCGGCTCGAGCTCGGCCTGTTTGTCGGCGAGCTGCTTGGCACGCTCCTTGAGGCGGGACATGTTCTCGATGGCGGACTTCTTCTCCTCGCCCTGCAGTTTGGCGATGGTCTTGCCCGCCTGGTTCTGCTCGGTGCGGATCTCCTGCAGCTCGCGCTGGATGTCCAGCAGCCTGGCGTCGAGCTCGAGCAGGGCGTCGATGTCCACGTCCATGTTCTTGAGGCGGACCGCCTCCTTGACCTTCTCGGGATGCTCGCGGATGAACTTGATGTCGATCATGTCGGTCTCGTCCTGGGTTTCGTTCGGTGCGTTCGACGGCGAATTATACGTCCTGCGGGGGGAACCTGCCAGCGCAGGCCACAGCGCGGGAACTGGGCTTAACCCGGGAACGTCGGTGAACGGGGAACCGATCTGCCGGCGGCGTCCCTGCCCCTGGAA
>CAZYIH010000224.1:0-3272 GCA_964646915.1 uncultured Planctomycetaceae bacterium
CTGCCATCTCCTCGCAGGCTGCGGCGATGGCGGAGAACGTTTCGTCGTCCCAGGCGCCCAGTTCCTGGTTGGCCCGGGCACAGGCGAGTTTCACCTGTCCGAACGCATGGATCAGTGCGCGCCGCGGCATCCGACGGGCCAGCGGGAAGTTCTCCCTCGCCCGCGCCGCATGCACGCCGTACAGCGCGTCGCCGGGAATTTCCTTCTCGCCCAGCAGGTCGTGTTCGGTTCGGAAGTCTGCCATGCCGTCTAGAAGAACATATCCCGGTCTTCGGTGTCACGAATCTTCGCCAGCCGATCGGTGAGCGTCTGCTTCCGCTCGTCCTCTTCGAGCTTGGCCAGTTCGGCGTCGATGAGCTTCTCTCCGGCGGCCCGCGTCTCGGGCGTGGCGTAGTCGATGAGGTACTCCTGCAGCGTCAGCATGGCGTTGGGCGTGCAGAGCTTCTTGATGAACCCGGGGATGGCGAACTCCATGAAGTGCTCGCCGGTACGCCCCACGCGGTAGCAGGCCGTGCACCAGCTGGGGATGTACCCGTCGGTGACCAGCTCGTGGACGACCTCATCGAGACTGCGGATGTCGCCCAGCGAGAACTGCTCCTTGCAGAGCTGCTGGGCGTCGCCACATTCGGTATACCCGCCCATCTCGATTCGGCTGCCGGCGTCGATCTGCGAGACGCCGAAGCTCATCACCTCGCGTCGCAACTGGGGCTTCTCGCGGGCGGTGAGGATGAGGCCCGTGTACGGGACGGCCAGGCGCAGAATCGCGATCAGACGTTTGAAATTCCAGTCGGACACGAGCGGCTTGCCTTCCATCTCCAGACCGCTGGCCGACTGCAGGCGCGGGAAGCTCAGCGTGTGCGGGCCGACCCCGTACTTCTGTTGGAGGTGCAGCGAATGAGTGACCAGCCCGAGCACCTCGAACCGCCAGTCGGTCAGGCCGAACAGCGCTCCAAGGCCGACGTCATCGCAGCCGCTCTCGAACGCCCGGCTGAGCGAGTCCAGCCGCCAGAGATAATCCGCCTTCTGCGTGCCCTTCGGATGGCAGCGGGCGTACGTCTCGTGATGATAGGTCTCCTGGAAAATCTGGTACGTCCCGATTCCCGACTCCTTGACGATGCGGAAACCCTCGTGATCCAGCGGGGCGGCGTTGATGTTTACCCGGCGGATTTCCCCGTGGCCGTGCGTGGTGTCGTAGACCGTCCCGACCGTCTCGGCGATGAAATTCGCGTCGTACCACGGGTGCTCGCCGAAGACCAGAATCAGCCGCTTGTGGCCTTTGTCGACCAGCGCCTTGACCTGCCCGCGGACCTCCTCCTCCGAGAGGGTGCGCCGGTGGGCGTCCGGGTTGCGGCGCGAAAAGCCACAGTACTTGCACTCGTTGATGCAGTAGCTGCCGATATACAGCGGCGCGAACAGCACGATGCGGTTGCCGTAGACGTTCTCCTTCAACTGCCGGGCGGCAGCGAAGATCTCCTCCACCAGCTCCGGATCGTCCGCCAGCAGCAGCTCAGCCGTCTCTTCGGTGGAGAGGGGCTCCTTGCCCATCCCCTTGGCGACCAGCTCCCGCACGCGAGACTTCTCGGGCGTTTGACCTTCGAGCAGGCCTTCGAGATACGCGTCGTCAATGAAGTCCGTGGCGTTTTTGCTCAGCGTGTTCGTGTCCATCAACATAAGTCTCTGCCTTCCTGATGTATGACCCCCCGCGAAGTCGATCTATTCAGCCGGCTGGTCCGCGTGGGCCTGTTCGTTTCGGTCTGCATGGTAGTTCGGCGAGTCGCCGCGTCCCTCGCCCACCGATCGGCCGATGGACTCGATCCGTGCCCGCATGCAGGAGTGACACTTGCTGGCGTCGTCATTGATGCACGCCTTGGCGGGGTAAATCTCGTACATCGCGCGGTACTTCTGCGGCGTGACGTTCGGCATGCAGATGTTCGCCCCGCGCTCCAGGCCCAGCTCGCGCCCCTGGGCGAGGTTCAGCGTCGCCAGGGCCGTGGTGGACGGAATGTTCGCCTTGGGGCACGCCAGCCGCGTCAGGGCGACCACCTTGTACGTCATCGCCTCGGTGTTGGGCACCTGGTCGACCGATTCCCGCGGCGGCTCCTGGCCCAGTGGTGTGGACGGATGCGCGATGTACGGCCCGACGCCGATCATGTCCAGGTCCAGCTCGGCGAACCGCTCAATGCTGCGTGCCAGGTCCGCATACGATTGGCCGGGAATGCCGATCATCACGCCCGAGCCCACCTCGTAGCCGAGCTTCTTCAGCGATCGCAGCACGGCGAAACGGTCGCAGCTCTCGCTGCCCGGCGCGGGCGGATGAATGCGGTCGAACAGCGCCCGATTGCTCGTCTCGAACCGCAACAGATAGCGGTCGGCCCCCGCCTGCCGCCAGGTGGCAAGCTCCTCCTCGCTCCGCTCCCCGAGGCTGAGCGTGACCGCAAGCGGCGTGTGAGCCTTGATCCACCGGACGATGTCCGCCATCCACTCGCAGGTAATGTTCACGTCCTCGCCGGCCTGGATCACGACCGTGCCATAGCCGTAACGGACGGTGTCCTCGGCGCACTGCTTCACCTCGTGGGCGGACATGCGGTAGCGCTCCAGGGCGGTGTTGTCCGCCCGCAGGCCACAATAGCCGCAGCGACGGATGCAGATGTTGGAGATCTCGATGAGCCCTCGCAGGTGGACCTCGTCTCCAACGTTCTCGCGGCGGACGCGGTCGGCCCGCTCCCAGAGCTCCTCGATCCTGACCGGGTCGTCCTCGCGCAGCCAACCGATGATCTCATCAAACTTCACAGCCATGGGGTGTGCTTTCTTCCTTGGTCTTTGCGGATGGTCCTCGCCGGGCTGGCGGCGGTAGTGCCCGCACCGAACAACGCGAGCGGGCCCGCAGCACGCAAATCATTGTACCGCGCCCGGGCGGCGATTTCGCGGGAGACCGCGAGATTGTGAAACATTTCACGAAGCGGCGGGCGCAACCCCCAGCCGTAGGGGCCGCAACTTGTTGCGGGCGGAACGGTTCCCGCAAACTGCAAACGGTTATGCGCGTTCTATCCCCCACCTTACGGTGGGGGCTTCCTGAGAGGGGTTTCACGTGGCATGGGAACGCACCGGCGTGAGGACACGCCGGTGGCACCCGAACTGTAGCATGGGCTTCCAGTTGGAAATCCTGAGCGAAGCCGAAGGGCCCATGTGTTCACGGCCTGGAAGGCCGTGCTACGTTTTTCGTGGCATGGGCTTCCAGCCCATGCAAAACACGGCCTGGAAGGCCGTGCTAC
>CAZYIH010000224.1:3372-4732 GCA_964646915.1 uncultured Planctomycetaceae bacterium
TCATAGTCGAACGGTTCGTAGGCGATCACGCCTGCCGACGCGCCGCTTGCCAGCGCCGCCACCAACAGGGCTCCTACAGCCAATAACGTGCAATGCTTCATGGATACTCTCCTTTTGCTCAACCCTCTTGCGATTGTGACCGCTCGCCGTTCGAGCGGGCTGCGATGTGATTCTCTGTTATAATAATACCCCGGAATCAGCTAGCCGTATATCACGAGACGTGATAGAATATATCACACATGCGAACAGGCCGCGTCGTTAATTCTACCGTTCTCAACCCCGCCCTGGCCGGCGTTCTGCTTGTAAAGATGGACTGGGATTTGGGCTTCGATATGTTCCGGGGGCTCTGTCGCTACCTGGGCGGACGAAGATGGCACTGGTTGCGAATTTCGGAGGAGGCCACGCTGAGCCCGGGCTTCCCACCGGAGAGAGTCGACGGCATCCTGGGGCACTTTGGATCGTTGGAGGCGGTCGAGGCCTGCTGCCGGCTCGGGGTGCCGGTCGTGAACACCTCGGCCGCGCTTGCCCAGCCGGGGGCGCCGACGGTCAGCGCAGACAACCGGGCCGTTGGCGCCGTCGCGGCCGATCATCTGCGCGACGCGGGCTTCGAGCACTTCGCCTTCCTCGGGGTCAAAGAGCACGCCTACAGCGATCAACGCTGGGAGGGCTTTCGTGCCCGCTTGGGCGAACTCGGAGCGAAATCGCTTGTCCCCGTAATCTACTCCTCGCAGGACTGGTCCGGCAGCCGCGCTCGGTGGCAGCAGGTGCTGGCGGATTCTCCCAAGCCGCTGGGGGTCTTCGCCTGCCAGGACCAGATGGCGCTGGAGGGCATGCGAATCTGCCTGTTGGCCGGACTGGCCGTGCCGGAGACCGTCTCGGTGCTGGGGGCCGACAACTTGGAACGGAAGTGCGAGTTTCACACGCCGTCGCTTTCGAGCGTCTCGATTTCGTGGGAGCGGATCGGTTACGAGGCCGCCCGAGTTCTGGACAATCTCATGAGCGGGCAACCGGCGCCCGATGGACCCGTCCTCGTGCCGCCCGGAGAGGTCGTGCAACGGGCATCAACCGACGTTCTGGCTGTCGAGGACAAGGATCTTCGCATGGCGATGCAGATCATCAATCGGCACGCGGGTGCGGGGATGGACGTGCGCGATATCCTGGCAAATGTGCCGGTGACGCGGCGAGCGTTGGAGAAAAAGTTCCGGCGGCATCTGGGGCGAACACCGGCCGCCCATATTCGCCATGTGCGGGTAAACCGTGCCCGGCGGTTGCTGCTGCAGACGTCGCGGGAACTGTCGGACATCGCGGTGGACTGCGGATTCTGCAGCCAGTCGCACTTCACCCGGGTATTTCGCGAACA
>CAZYIH010000225.1:0-4722 GCA_964646915.1 uncultured Planctomycetaceae bacterium
CTATTCATTCTCCCACGGGGCCTGCCCGATGGCTGCCGGCGAGCCGCTGCCGTCTTCCCGGGCGGCCATCCGCTCCTGAAGGAGGCGCTGGGCCTCGATCTGCCGGTGGGTGAGAAGAATGCTGGAATGCAGGATGAGTCCTGCGACGGTCGCGCCGGCCGCCAGTACGAGAACGCCCATCACGGACGTGCGGCGGTCTTCCGGGGCCGCCAGCCAGCTCAGCAGACAGATGCCCGCCGCATAGGCCGGGTACGCCGCGAAGAACACCCAGCCCCAGCCAAGCACGACGAAGATCGCCGCGATGGCGATCGTGCCCATCAGCAGTGCCGAGGCCAATACGAGTTGTCCGCAATAGAGGTGCCCCGCGCCGGGAATGAATCGGCCGAGCATGGCCGCGAGGAACGGGTCCTTTTCGCGTTTGCGGGTCTGCTCCATGATGGGGGTGTTCTGCTCGCGGGCTCGGCGGTGTGCGTTCGGGATTGAGGCAATCCACGTGCCCGCCACCCCCAGTACGATCGGGACGACCAGGTACCACGCCAATGCGTCGAGGGCATGGAGGACCAGGGCGATGATGCCCAGGACGACAGCCACCCCGAGATAGATTCCCCCGCTCAGCCATGCACGGGCGTAGAACTGGCCCATTCCCGGACACAGCAGCGAGAGGTTCGCCGCCAGCCAGGGCTCTTTGAACAGGCCGTTTCTCTTCGCCATGGTGCAGCTCCTGCGACATTGGCGGACAGGGGGTCAGAAAGGGCTGGTTCGGGTGCGTCACCCTTTATCGCTGCTCTCTTTATCGGCACGCCAGCCGGGGCGCTTTGGCAGCAAAACGGGGAGTGCTCAGCCTCGGAAAGCGGAGGTATCGACAGCCTCCTGAGCTCGCCTCGGAGTCCACGGGTTCGGTCGGAGGCGACGTCCCGGGAGGCCGCGTCATGGGTCTCAGCCCCTGGTGGCGGGAAGACTCACGCCGCCGGGCCGGCGGTTTCCCCGGCGTCCTGGCCGGGCATGGAAGGCAGGGTGATGGTGAACGACGTGCCCTCGGCGACGGTGGATTTCACCTCGATCTGGCCGCGGTGTTCCTGGATGACCTTCCGGGCGACAGCCAGCCCCAGCCCAGTTCCTCTCTGTCCCTTGGCGGAATAGAAGGGCGTGAATATCCGGTCGAGCTGATCGGCCGGTATGCCGCTGCCGTTGTCAATCACCTGGATGATCACCGCCCGGTCCATCGAATTGTACTCGGTGCGGACGGTGATGGCGCCGGTCGTGTCGTCGACGGCATCGAGGGCATTGCTCAGCAGATTCAGCAGCGCCTGGGACAGTCCGCTGGCGTCGGCGGGGATGGCGGGGACGTCGTCGAGGTCGGAGAGCACCGCGACGTTTCGCTCGTCGGCCTGGGGCGTGATGATTTCGAGACACTCATCGAGCACGCGGTTGACGTTCACGTTCTCCAGCAGCGGTTGACGGTCCTTGGAGAAGGCGAGCATGTTGAGGATCAGGTCGTTGATGCGCCCCAGGTTCCGCTGCACGATCGGCCAGGCCTCCTTGGCCTTGGTGAGGTTGTCGCGGTTCATGGCCATCTCGACCATGTCCGTGCCGGCAGAGAGGCCTTGGAGGATATTCTTGATATGGTGGGAGAGGAAGGCGACGGTCTCGCCGACGGCCGCCAGACGCTCGCTCTCGACGGCCGACTCGTACAGCCGGACATTCTCCACCGCCAGACCGGTGTGATACCCGATGGCCGTCAACAGGCGCAACTGCTCGGTGGAGTACGTGTGGTCCGAGACGCTGCAGTCGATGTGAATCACGCCGAGGATGCGCTCGCGCCCTTTGAGCGGCACGCAGACGGCCGACCGGATGCTCAGGTCGTGCACGCTCTTGCCGGCGGCGAAACGCTTGTCGCTCATCGCGTTGGAGCTCAGCAGGCCGACTTCGTTGTTGACCACCTCGTTGATGATGGTCTGGCTGATCGGTGCCTTCTGGTCGTCGCACTCCTCGCTGACCCGCGACGCCTTGAGCGAAAGCTCGCCGCTGTCGGTGATGAGCATGATGTACCCACGGTCGGCCTTGAGGACCGAGAAGACCTTGTCCAACGTTCGCTGGAGGAGCTGATCGGTATTGAAGATCGAGCTGACGTCGCTGATCAGATCGTAGATGATGCGAAGATTGCCGATCGCTTCCTTGCCGGCTTCGGGGGTGGGAATGATGACCGAGTCTTCATTGGAGGGGATGGAGGCGACGATGGCCGCGTCCACCAGTTGGCCGGACTCGTCCACGTCGACCGTGCCCTGGACGGCCGGCGAGTCGCCTCCGAACACCAGCAGCGATCGGCCCACGCGAATCTGGTCGCCCCGGTTCAGCGGGGCGCTGCGCCGGAGGCGCACACCGTTGAGATACGTTCCGTTCGCGCTGCCCAGGTCGTCCAGCACCCATCGCCCGTCCTGACGGGTAATGGTCGCATGGCGCCGCGAGACGGTGGTCTCGCTGAGCTCAACGGGGTCGCCGAGCCGACCAAGGACGTTTTCGCCCTCGTGCAACTCGAAGGTTCTTCCCTTGTCCGGGCCTTGAATAACCTGAATGGAAGCCACGAATGCCCTCGGAATTCGGCGCAGCCAGCGCAGCGACCCATGCACGTCCGGGCCTGCCTCGCCTGCCTGCACCAGTTTCCATGTGACTGAGACGTCTCTGATGTGCCGTGGACAACGGTATGAATGATGGCTGGTATACGACACCAGAACGGCTCAAAACGGTATGGTACGTCGGCGGCAAGCCCCTGTCAAACGCTTCGACGAAGAGAAGTTGACCGCGCAAACGGGCAGGAGAGGGCGGTCAGACCGCCTTGCGCAAGGCCGTCCGGAGACGATCCAGGTCGATCGGTCGGGCCAGGACCCCGTGGAACCCGCTCGCCATCAGCTCGGCGCGACGCGAGGGCGAGGCGTCCGTAACGACGGCGAGCACCTTCGTCTCGCGCAGATCGTCACAGTTTTTTACGACCTGGCAGGCGGCGACGGCCTCCTCGGGCCTCTGCGAGACATCGAACAGAATGATGTGAGGGCGATGCTGCAGCGCCGCCACACCCGCCTCGAATGCCCGCCGGGCCGGCAGGGCCTCCCATGACGAGCCCCACTCGGGCGGATCGTCGCAGAGAGTTTCGCCCACCAGCAGGACGCGCGTGGGTCCGAGGTCCAGCGCGTCGGTGGGCAGGTTGTGGACCTCCATGAAGCGCACCAGCTCGGCCAGCGGGATTCGCCGGTCTCGGCTGCCGGGAATGCGATATCCGCCCAGGTCGCCCGAGTCGAACCACTTGGTCACAGTCCGGGGCGCCACGTGACAGATCTTCGCAACTTCTCCGGTGGTATACACTTCACGTCGTGGGTTCATGGGCACTCCATCCTCTGAAGGGGGCGGTCCGGCGGCACATTCATGTCGGACGTGGCGCGTGGGTTCTTTGGCGCGTCGGTGAAAAATCCCGCAATCCGGGGGCGTTTCGTTGGATTCGGGCTGGATCGTCGCTGCCGCTTCCGCTACCATCCCCGGCCGTTGGTTCACGCCGCTTCCGGAGACCCCATGAGCATTCAGCCGATTGACCTTACGCCCAACCAGACACCCTCAACCGCCTATACCGTTTGCGTCGCCGGACAGCCCGTGCCCGTGGAGTTCGAGGGCGGAGTCCACATCGCCCGCTGGATCGGCGCCGATCCCGCCGACGTGCGGATCGACACCGATGGCCCGGTGGGTGATGTCCGCATCAGCCCCGCCAGCCGAGACGTTCAGCCGTCTCACGCGAAATCGAGCGTCGAGTTGACCGCGCCCGCCGCCGGGCCCGTCTGGATCGAAACCACCGGCCGAGATCCGCTCGTGCTGCTGGCCGAGTCGCCCATGGAAACCGTTCCGGACGCCGACGACGCGAACGTGACCGTCTTCGAACCCGGCGAACACGACGTGGGCCTGCTGGAACTCCGCGACGGCCAAACCCTCTACCTCGCCCCCGGAGCCGTCGTGTACGGCGGGCTGATCGGCTCGCCGAAGGACGTGTCCATCGTCGGTCGAGGCGTGCTGGACGCCGGTCGGCTGGAGCGTCCGCACAAGGCGATCGAACTGGTTCGGGCGAGTAACGTGCTCATCGAAGGCATCGTGGTGCGCAACAGCCCCTGTTGGACGACCGCCCCGATGTGGTGCGAGAACGTCACCTACCGCGACGTGAAACTCTTCAGCGACGGACGGAATGGTGACGGGATCGACGTGGTCGCCTCGCGCGGCGTGACGATCGAGAGCTGCTTCTTCCGCTGCACGGATGATTGCATCTCGCTGAAATCGCACGTGGACCCGCGGTTCCTCTCCCAGAGCCGGCACGTGGAGAACGCCGGCAACATCGAAGACATCCGCGTGACCGGTTGCGTCATGGTCGGCTGGGCTGCGTCGGACGGATTCACCATCGGCTTCGAGTCGCGCGGGGAATACACGCGGAACGTCCACGTCAGCGATTGCGACGTGATCCACGCCCGGGGCGACAACTGCGCCGGCGGCCACTCGGCCTTCAGCCTCATCTGCGACGGACCGACGACGATTTCCGATGTACTCTTCGAGAACATGCGGGCCGAGGAGACGGTGCTCAAGAACTTCGACATCTTCATCACCGACGGCCAGAAGTATACCATGGGCGACCCGGGGCAGGTGCATGACGTCGTGCTGCGCAACTGCCACTGGGCCGCCGATCGGCCGATCCTG
>CAZYIH010000226.1:0-4682 GCA_964646915.1 uncultured Planctomycetaceae bacterium
CGGGTTACTCCGTTCCTCCCTCGCAGGCTCGGTCGAAACGACACAAACCCGGGCACCCTTGAGAGGCGGGTCCGTTACGCCCAACGCAGCAGGCCCATGTCCAGCGGTTCGGCGATGTCCGGGTGGCGGGGGAGCACGCGCACGGTGTATCCGGTTCTGCCGCTGCGGGTGCAGGGCATGTCCGCGGCGTACTTCACCTGGCCGTCGTCACCGGTGTTCTTCACGTTCATCCTGCGGGGTTGGCCGCCGGAGAGTTGGCCGTCCTCGTCGAGCTTGCCGTAGTAGAGCTCCACTCTCACGTCGTCGGGACTCAGGCCGCCGAGGTCCAGCTCGGCCTGGACGTTCAGGTCCCGTCCGACCATCGCGCCGCCGCCGTTTTCGTTCATGCTGTCGGAGACACTCAAAATGCGAATGCCGTCGAAGTTCTCCATCATGTGCTGCTTCCAGCCCCACACTTCCCGGGCCTTGGCGTACTCGTCGGCCGTCAGCTTGCTCCACTGCGCCGAGGCCGGCCCGTAGAACTTCTCGGCGTAGTTGCGCACCATCCGGTTGGTCGAATACTCCGGGGCGAGCTTGCTCATCGCCGACCGCATCTTGGCGATCCACTGGCGGGGGAGGTTGTCGCGCCCGCGCTTATAGAACAGCGGGACGATCTCCTTCTCGATCAGGTCGTACAGCGCCTGCGACTCGACGTTGTTCTGATACTCCAGATCGTCATACGACTCGCCCGAGCCAATCGTCCAACCGACCGTCGGATCGTAACCCTCGGCCCACCAGCCATCGGGGATCGACACGTTCAGCGCCCCATTGGCGGCCGCCTTCATGCCACTGGTTCCACTGGCCTCCATCGGGCGAAGCGGGGTGTTCAGCCAGACATCCACGCCCTGCACGAGATAGCGTGCGACGTTCATGTCGTAGTCTTCGATGAACACGATGTTGCGCCGGAATTCCGGCCGGCGGGCCGTGTGGATGATCTGCCGGATGAGGTCCTTGCCCGGGTTGTCTCTGGGGTGGGCCTTGCCGGCGAGGATGATCTGCACGGGGCGGTCTTCGCTGTTGAGTATCCTCTCAAGCCGATCGATGTCCTTGAGGATCATCGACGCCCGCTTGTAGGTCGCGAATCGTCGGGCAAAGCCGATCGTCAGCGCCTCGGGGTCGAGAATGTCCTCAGCCTGCTCGATCTCCATGGGGCTGGCGCCGCGCTTGGTGAGCTGCTGGATCGCGCGGCGGCGTGCGAACGCCACCAGCCGTTCGCGCCGACGGGCGTGGGTACGCCACAGCTCGGTGTCCGGAATGTGCTCCACGCCGGACCATACGTCCTTGTCGGCCGGCTGTTCGTGCCATTCGGGCCCGAGATATCGCTGGTACAGCGAGGCCATGTCGTGGCTGATCCATGTCAGCGTGTGAATGCCGTTGGTGACGTGCCCGATGGGGACTTCGTTGGGGGGCACGCCGCGCCAGCAGTTGCTCCAGAGGCGTCGACTGACGTCGCCGTGCAGCTTGCTCACCCCGTTGCGATACGTGCTCAGGCGCAGCGCCAGGACGGTGAGGTTCAGTGGCTCGTCGCTGTTGCCGGGCTCCTGGCGACCGAGGTCCAGGAACTGATCGCGCGACAGGCCGATCTGGTCCCAGTAGTGGCTGAAGTAGCGGTCCACCAGCCAGGGCTCGAACGCGTCGTTGCCTGCCGGCACGGGGGTGTGCGTGGTGAAGACGTTGGACGCCTTGACCACCTCGCGGGACTCCTCGAAGCTCAGGCCTTTCTCGTGCATGAGCTTGCGGATCCGCTCCAGGGCGAGAAACGCCGAGTGCCCCTCGTTCATGTGCCACGCCTTGGGCTGAATGCCCAACGCTTCCATGAGACGAACGCCGCCGATGCCCAGCAGGATCTCCTGGCGGATGCGCATTTCCTGGTCGCCCCCGTAGAGCTGGGCCGTCATGTGACGGTCCTCGGGGACGTTGTCCGGGACGTTGGTATCCATCATGTACAGCTTCACGCGTCCGACCTGAGCCACCCAGACCTGGGCGTGCGTCACGCGGTTGGGGAAATCCACCTGCACCGTGATGGGGTTGCCCTGGTCATCGCGAACCAGCGAGACGGGCATGTTGTGGAAGTCGTTGCGGGGGAACAGCTCCAACTGCCAGCCGTCGGCGTTGAGGCGCTGGCGGAAGTAGCCCTGCTGATAGAGCAGGCCGATCCCGATCAGCGGGATTCCCAGCTCCGAGGCGCTCTTGAGGTGGTCGCCGGCCAATACGCCCAGACCGCCGGAGTAAATCGGAAGACACTCGGTGATTCCGAATTCCGCGCAGAAATACGCCACCTGCACCGTTCCGTCGCCGCCATAGGTGCGCGACCACCACCCGGGCTTGGCGAGGTAGTCCCGCAGGTCCTGGTGGACACGCTGCATGTGGGCCAGGAAGCCCTCGCTCTGGGACATCGTTTCCAGGCGCTTCTGGCTGATTCGGCCAAGCATCTGCACCGGGTTGTGGTAGCACTCCTCCCAGCCGACCGGGTCGAGGCGGCGGAACAGTTCCTGCGCGTCGCCATCCCAGGACCACCGCAGGTTGTGGGCGATCTCCATCAGCGGGCGAAGCGTGTCCGGGAGGTTCGGTTCGATCGTGAATGTACGTATTGGTCGCATGCAGGTTGCCCGTGTTCGGGTATCGGTTGACAGAACGGATCCCGGCGCACCCGGCGCCCTTGCGGGAATCCCATCCCCGGTTGTCATCGGCAATCCGGTTGAGCGAAATTCACCCATTCACCAGGCGTCCTTGCCGACCGGGTCCGTCTGGCGCAGAATGATAGGCTCGATGGGCCGGGCGTTCCAGTCTCAGTACAAAACGGAGCACGGGACGCGGCGTGAAATCTCTGTGGCCGGTCGCAACCCCTGCCGATACAGTAGGCAGCAGCGCCGCGTTGTCCGGCGGACAGGCTTTCGGGATGTGTTGGAACCCTCCGGGGGCATGGAACGACTATAATAATGTAGAACAACCGCCCCCGGGCGACGTCCTGACTATGGATCGGCCCGGAGGCGATCGCTGCTGAGATAATCGGGAGAACAGATCATGACACGCTCTGAAAACGCAACCTCATCGGCCTTGTGGTTCACGCTGGTGGCCGTCCTCGCCGTGACGACGGCTGTTCAAGCCCAGGTCCGCCAGCGAAACTCGGGACAGGCGCTCGACGCCAATCCGCAGGTCGGAAGCGGCGGATACAACAGCGTGGTCGGCGGGGACCGTGGCGTGAACACGCAACTGACACGGGGAAATCGCTACGTCACCGGCCAGGTCAGCGGGCTGGCCAATTTCCGCGGCCAGGTGGAATACAGTGCCGCCGACGCGCTGAATCTCGACGTTCCCACCGCCTCCTCGATGGGCTCATTCCGTCGCCAGTCGGTGGGCATTGACGACGTTCTGGGCGGCAGGACGTATCGCACGAATGTTTACCGCGAGCCGTCGCGCACCACCCTGAGTCCGCGCGATGTCAGGCGAGGGAGCCAGGCCAGCGACCTGCTCAAGCAGCAACGCAGTCTGCTGGACACCGATGCCGGCGAACGTCTCTACGCAGCCACCCGCGATCGATACACGCTGATGACCAGCGACCGGGGCCAACTGCTCTCGACCTCCAACCTGGAAGAACTCTCCGCCGATCGCGTTCCGCGCGCCGAGTCGACCCGACGCGGCGGGGACGAACGTCGTCGCGACTTGCTCGGCAGGCAGGTTTCCCAGCCCGGTGCAGGCGCATTGTTCTCGGTGCTGCGTTCGCGCGATCGCCAGGAGCTGGCCCGGGAGCTCTCGGGGCTACCGATGTTCGCCGACGAAGAGAACCAGCGCGACGTGAAGGTCGATCCGCTCACGGGCAGACCTGTTTCCGCCGACGATCGCATTGAGGAGTCCAGCCGTCGGCCATACGCGCTGCTGGGCGACCCGAACGCCGAGACACGCGGCGGCCAGGAGGGCCCCGGGCCGTTCGAGCAGAGCACCACGCGATACTATCTCCAGCGGAACCAGGACGTATTCCTGGAAGTGATGGCTCGGCTGGCCGAGGCACGCGGCGAGGCGGAGCTGCAGTGGATGCGAACCACCGTCGAGAAGGCCGAGCAGGGCCCGCGGGTGGAGTTCGACAAGGCTGAGGGGCTCAAGGTGAACACCCTCGCCGGGGCCGGCAGCGACCTGTTCAACCGGAACATGCAGCGGGCCCAGGAGCACCTGCGCAAGGGACGCTACTACGACGCGGCAGGTCGATATGAGTTGGCCGCCGTCGCCGATGCCCGCAACCCGATGGCCCGGGTGGGGATGGCCCTGGCGTTGACCGCCGCCGACGAGGCCGTCAGCGCGGCGTTCCATCTCGAAAAGGCCATCGCCCTCTATCCGGACATCGCCAAGGTGAAGTTCGACCTGCCCGAGATGCTCTCAAAGAAGGCGGTTGAGGACATCCGAAAACGTTTCGAGAAGCGCAGCGACCGCCAGTACGATCCGCGCTCCCAAGCCGGCCGGCTGCTGGTGCAGACGTTCCTCCAGGAGAACCTCGGCAACCATGCCAAGGCGAAGGCGTTCGCCGAGCAACTGCTCAAAATTGAGGCTGCCTCGAAGACCGCACAGGCCTACGCGACGTTCATCTCGACGGGCAAATGGCCCACCCAATCGATCGAGGGCGATGGCGATTCGGAAAAGTGACGGCCGTC
>CAZYIH010000227.1:0-4677 GCA_964646915.1 uncultured Planctomycetaceae bacterium
TTAGCGAAGAGCAATTCAACGAGCTGATTTCCGCAGAACGCGTGACCGCCCTGGGCTCGCGCAAGAAGAACTGAAGCCCCGGAGAAGCCAATGCAGAAAACCCCCAAAGGCTTTCGGCTGCACATCGGGCTGTTCGGCCGACGGAATGTCGGCAAGAGCTCGCTGCTGAACGCCATGACGCGCCAGAACGTTTCGATTGTCTCGGACACCGCCGGGACGACGACCGACCCGGTGGAAAAACCCATGGAGCTGCTGCCGGTAGGCCCGGTGTTGTTTATCGACACTGCCGGCATCGACGACGTGGGCGCCCTGGGCGAGATGCGCGTCGCCAAGACACGCCAGGCGTTCGACCGTACCGACGTCGGCGTCATCGTGGTGGGGGCAGGAGCGTGGGCTGAGTTCGAGCAGGGCATCCTCGATGAACTCACCGGCCTGGAGGTTCCCGTCATCGTGGTGGCCAACAAGTCCGACCTGGCCGACCTGCCTGCCGACGTCGACAAAATGCTTCAGGACCGCGGCGTGCCGGTCGCTCGTACGGTCGCCTCGCAGGGCGAGGGCATTCTCGATCTGCGCGAAGCACTCATCAAGTCGGCCCCCGATGAGTTCATCAATGCCCCGACGATCGTGGCGGACCTCGTGGGCGCCGGTGAGCTGGCTGTGCTGGTGGTGCCCATCGACCTGGAGGCCCCCAAGGGACGACTGATCCTGCCGCAGGTGCAGACCATCCGCGATCTGCTCGACGGCGACGCCTATTGCATGGTCGTCAAGGAGCGCGAGCTGCGCGACGCGCTGGAGCGGGTGAACCGCCCGCCCGGGCTGGTCATCACCGACTCGCAGGGCTTTTTGAAGGTCGCCGGCGACACGCCAGGAGAGATCCCGCTGACCTCGTTCAGCATCCTGTTCGCACGCTTCAAGGGCGACCTGTCGGAGTTCGTTCGCGGCACGCTGGCGATCGAGGACCTGGTCCCCGGTGACCGCGTCCTGGTCGCCGAGGCCTGCAGCCATCATCCCATCGGCGAAGACATCGGGCGCGTGAAGATCCCGCGCTGGCTGACGCAGTACGTCGGCGGCAAGCTGGAGTTCGACCACGTCCAGGGGCACGATTTCCCCGAGGACCTCGCATCCTACAAGCTCGTGATTCACTGCGGGGCATGCATGTGGAACCGCCGCCAGACGCTTTCGCGGCAGCTGCGTTGCCGCAAGGCGAACGTCCCGATGGCCAATTACGGGCTGACCATCGCCTACTCGCTGGGCATCTTCGAGCGGGCCCTCGAGCCATTCCCGGCGGCCGAGGAGGTCTACCGACAGGCCATCGGACGGTAGCCAACCACGCCACGAAAACAAGGAAGTTACGGTCGATGGGAGATCGAGCTTACCCAGGGCGCCAAAATAGCAATTCTGCCCCCTTCGTATTTCCACCCAAGGTGCCTTCAAGGCCGTCGCAAAGCGGGGTCATCGTCCGTAAGTGCCTATAATAGCGTTGGATGTGAATCGGTATGGCCGGTCGGGGGAATCATCAAAGGCGGCAGTTTTTCTCCGCTTTCCGCTTGTGGAATGCGTGTTCTACTGTAGAATTCGCCAACTTTGATATTCCTGCGGGGAACCGAATCGTAGGTTCCTGCGTGGGAGGCTTGGCCATGGACGGCTTGAGGCTACGGTTCTACCGAACACCCACGGACGGTAGGCACGGAACGGCGACGTTTGACCGATTTCCGCGAGGTACCAGGTTATGTCCAGACCAGGCAAAGCGTTGGTCTATATGTTCCCATTGCTGGTGGGCTCGACGATTCTCGTTCTCGGGCACACCGGGCTGACGCAGGAAGCGAAGCTGCCTGCCCCCGCTGCGAGTGTCCCTGCCGTTGCGGATCGGCCCGATGTGGCTGAGGCGGTATCGCCCGAGCCGACTCCGGCCCCGGCGCCGGCTGCGGCGCGAAGCGTGCCGGCGGTTCCCCCGTTTGTCAGTGCCCGCGGCGAAACGTCCGCCGAGGTCCGCTCCCGCGCTGCCGACCGACCCGCCGTCGCAGCGAAGCCTGAGGCCAAGCGTCGGACGGTGACCGTCGAAATGCTGGTGACGGGGTATTGCCCCTGCCGCAAGTGCTGCGGGGCGTTCGCGGATGGCAAGACCGCCAGCGGCAAGCGCATCAATTACAATGGCGGGAAGTTCATCGCTGCCGACACGAGCCTGCTGCCGTTCGGTACGATGGTATCCATCCCGGGCTACAACGGCGGCCGACCGGTGCCCGTGGAAGACCGCGGCGGACGCATCAAGGGGCGGCGGCTGGACCTGTTTTTCTTCAGTCATCACCAAGCCAAGCAGTGGGGCGCCCGGCGGATCGAGGTGACTGTCTACCTCGACGACGAAGACTGATCGCCCAGGCTGCAAGGGAAATGAAACAGGCCGATCGCCTCGATTGAGACGGTCGGCCTGATTGATGCGCCACGATCGGGGGCGATCAGCCCATCGGGCAGCTTCTGCCGGACGGACAGCCGCCGGCCTGGGCGCACGGGCCGGTCGCACCGCAGGCGGCAGAGGCGTCTTTGTTGTGGGCGGCAAACGTCGAGAACTGCCGCTCCAGCTTCCGCCCGCCGCACTCGGGGCAACTCGGGCGGGCGTCGCTCGATTTCACCAACAGCTCGCAGGGGGTCTGGCAGTCTTTGCAGATGTACTCGTAAATGGGCATCGTCTGTCCTCGTGGTTGGCTGGGCGGATCTCGTCGTGTGTGGCGGTTATTGTAGCCCACGGAGGAACGAGATCCAAGCCCCCCACGACGTTGGATGCCCCGCTGCGGGGGTCTTCGATGAAGACGCAGCCTCGAAACGGCCGGGAACGTTCGTCCGGTGCGAGCAATTCTCCGCAATCGGCGGAAAAATCGCTCCATCCGCCTGCCCGGTCGCTCCGGGGGCCGTGTTACCCGCAGCCGGTAACTGTTGTGAATGTCCCGGCCTGCACACCTGCGGCGGTCCTTGGGAGCTGGGGTCGGTCGCGATTGAGGGGAATCCCCCACCGGAATGTGCATTCGAGCAAGGACGAACTTTGTATAATGATATGTGCATGGGGCTGAGACGATGGGCCCGGCGGGCACGGGCTCGTCAGCCCCCATATCCGGGAACACCCGCTGCCGGACCGGGCCCTTCCACCGGACGGGCACGACGTCGGCAGCGAACCCCTGCACCAGTTGCTCCTTGCCACGGAGGGCGGGACAGACCGGGAGGTCGCCATGAAAGTTACCATCAGAATGCAGCAGTGCGAGGACGGCCAATTCGTCGCGCAATGCACGTCGCTGCCCGGGTGCACCTGCCGTGCGCCCAGTCGGCGAGAAGCGAAGAGCAGGATCAGCCAGGCCATTCGGGGCTACGTTGCCGCTGTGAATAACTTCGAACCCGAGCATCTCGACGAGGAAGTCGTCGAGGCCTGATCGCACCCAGCCGTCAAAGGCCGAATGAGCGTCGCGGGGACGCAAGGGGAGTTGCTGTTGGCGGGTATCAGCCGCGGGGGTGGAATTTGCGGTGGATGGACTTCAATCGCTCGGCGTCCACGTGCGTGTAGATCTGCGTGGTGGCGATGTCGCTGTGGCCGAGCATTTCCTGCACGCTTCGCAGGTCGGCTCCGCCGGCAAGCAGGTGCGTCGCGAAGCAATGTCGCAACGTATGGGCCCCCACCTTGCCGTGCAGCCCGGCGCGTTGGGCGTACTTCCGCACGACCCGATAAACCTCGCCCCGGCCGAGGGGTTTTCCGCGTCGCGAGAGAAACAGCTCGTCGGGATTCTCCCCGTCGAAACCGTCCGGCAGGCGGTGGGGGAGATATGTACGGATCGCCTCGGTCGCCAGCTTGGCCGCCGGCACGATGCGCTCCTTGCTGCCCTTGCCGATCACTCGCATCACGCCGAGCGACTCGTTGACGTCCCTGCGTTTCAGCGAGGTCAGTTCACTGGCCCGCATGCCCGAGGCGTAGAGCGTGGTCATCATCGCCCGGTCGCGCAGGGCGTTGGCGTCACGCTGGGGGTCGGGCTCGTCCAGCAGCCGACGGGTGTTTTCCGGCGAGAGCACGTTGGGCAGGCGGTTCCACGCGCGGGGCGCTTCGACGGAGGCGGACACGTCGGCCTCGCAGATGCGCTGGAGTACGAGGAAGCGGCAGAACATCCGCACTGCCGCCAACGCGCGTCCGATGGACGAATCGGCCAACCCTTCCCGCCGCAGGTAGCGCAGGAAGCCGTCCACCAGGGCAGGGCTCAGCTCGCCGAGGCTCGCCAGGTCGGTCCCGGCAAGATACCGCTGGAAGTGCAGCAGGTCGTTGCGATAGGCGGCGAGGGTGTTGTTGCTCAGCCCGCACTCCGCCTGAAGATAGTCCAGGAACGCCCCCAGCCAGCGATCGTACTCAGGAGGCGGCTTTGAGTTGTTCCGGTGCGGCGATGCCATTGGTCGTTTGGCCGATCATGGCCTGGTAGACGGGGCACTGCATGTAGCAATCGGCGCAGTGCGCCAAGGCCGTCTGGATATTCTTGAGCGTCAGGTGCGCTGAGCACCGCGGATCCGAAGCGTTCAGGAAAGGGCACATGATTTTACCTCCCGCCATCCGTGGCGTTGGGACGTCCGAATCGGACCGAGAACGGCTTCTCGATGCGTCCAGGGTCTGTTATCGGGCCCGGAGGGCGAACGGCTTGAGGAATTTGCCCGTTG
>CAZYIH010000228.1:0-4589 GCA_964646915.1 uncultured Planctomycetaceae bacterium
GCCACGAGTTGAACGGGGGTCGGCTATTTTGTTGACACCCGATCCGCGCCATCTATAATCGCAGATCAGCGATGGTCTGGACGTGCAGGACCGGCCCGTTTTCATTCATTCCGATCATGAGGAACCTGCCGACGTGACCTGTAGCCAAGCCCTGTTCTTGAGCTTAGTTGGGAGATCGTATGTTGAGTAAAAGACTGGCAAGTCTGTTGGTGTTGCTGGCGGCCGCGAGCTGCCTTGTCCTCGCCTCGGCCGCATGGGCACAGCTCGATGCGGACGCCTCCGCGGATCAGAACAAACCCGCCGAACTCTGGGAGGACATGCTGCATTACATCAAAGTCGCCCAGCCGACGGCCGCCAGGAGCAACGCCCTGGCGCTGCTCCAGTCCGGGGCGAGCAAACGCGAGATCTATCGCCTGTCGGTGGAATGGCCCGGCTCGGCGGTCACGCTTCAGCGTGGCAGTCGCCTGGAGGGCATGAAAGACCCCATCGCCCGCCTCCGCAAGATGATCGAAGAGGGCTACGAGCTCGAACGGGCCGACCCCAACGAGATCGCCCGCGCCATCGAGAAGCTCGGGGGCAAGTCCCTTCAGGGCATCAAGAACGCCCAGGAACGCCTCAAGACCTCCGGCGAATACGCCCTGCCCAAGCTTGTCGGCGTGCTCACCAGCGAAGATTCCTCCGACCGGGTGAAGGAACGCGTCATCAACGTCCTGCCGATGCTCGGCAAGGAAGCGGTCCGCGGCCTGTCCTGTGCATTGCAGAGCGAAGACCCGAAACTCGTGCAGAATCTCGCCTACGCCCTGGGACGCATCGAGTACCCCCACGCCGCGCCTCGGCTGAAGGAAGTGCTCGAACGCGAAGGCCTCCTCAAGGAGACCCGCAAGTACGTCGAGGCGGCCCTGATCCGCTGTGCCGGACGCAAAGCCCTCAAGAAGTCGGCGGCAGAGCTGTTCTACGACTGGAGCCTGAAGTACTACTACCGGGCCGAGTCCATCCAGCCCGATTCGCGGTACGACACGGCCAACGTGTGGTACTGGCAGGACGGGATCCTCACGTATAAGAAGGTCGTCCGCCCGATCTTCACGGATGTCTACGCCATGCGGATGGCCCGGCTGGCGCTGAAGCACGACCCGAAGTACTACCCGGCTGTTCCGCTGTGGCTCTCGGCGATGATCAAGAAGGAAGCCGACCTGCCCCAGGGCGCCACCGACACGATCCGTGGCGAGAACCAGCCCCCCGCCGATTATTACGCCCTGGCGTCCAGCCCGAAGTTCCTCCAGGCGGTGCTCGCACGGGCACTGAAGGATGACTACACCGACGTGGCGATCCCGGTGATCCAGGCCCTGGCCAAGACGGCCGGGGCGCGTAGCCTCGTCCAGCCCGTCGAGGGAGGCACCCAGCCGCTGGTGGGGGCGATGACGTACCCCTCGCGTCGCGTGCGTTTCCTGGCGGCGTGGGCACTGGGCAACGCCCGCCCGGACCGCGAATTCCGCGGCAGCCAGCTGGTGATTCCCGTCCTCAGCGAAGCCGTCCGTCAGACCGGCGAGAAGACCGCGCTGTTCGTTGCTGCCGGCGACCAGGCCAACGCCCTCAAGGCCGCCGTCCGTGAGGCGGGCTACAAGGTGATCGACGAGTCCAACCCGGTCAAGGCGATTCTCGCTGCAGCCGACGCTGCCGGCGTGGACGTGGTGGTGCTCGCGGGCAAGCCCGACCCGGCCCCGTTCATCCGCAGCATGCGGAAGATGCCCCTTCTGTCCGGTACGCCGGCTGTGGTTGCCCTGAACAACGCCGCCACGCGGGCATTGGCCGAAGAAGACGGACGCGTGCTCATCGTCGACCAGAGCGGGCAGAACATGGCCGATTCGATCGCCAAGGCGATCAAGCTCGGTGCCGGTGACCCCCTCAGCCAGGACGAAGCCGCCCAATGGGCCGTCCGTGCCTGCCAGAGCATCCAGGGATTGGGAGTCACGCGGAACAAGGTCTATGAGATCGACCGGGCCCGCCCGGCGCTGATCGCCGCGCTTTCCGCCGACAGCGACGATGTGAAAGTCGCCGCCGCCGAAGCCCTGGCCACCCTCGCCGACGCCTCCGCCCAGCGGTCCATCGTCCAACTCGCCCTCAACGTGGACGCCGGCGAACGCGTTCGCATCGAGGCGTTCAAGGCCGCCAGCACCTCAGCCAGGCGGTTCGGCTCGCAGGTGACCGACTCCCAGGCCGGCGAGATCGTCCAGGTCGTCATCGGCGACGGTTCGCAGGACCTGAAGGTGGCCGCCGCCCAGTTGCAGGGCTCGCTGAACCTGCCCAGCGACAAGGCCAAGGACCTGATCCTCTCGACGGCCGGCAAAGACTGAGTCCGAATCCGAAGCAATCTCGAACGGGTCGATCCATCGCGGGTCGGCCCGTTTCCGTGCGCTCCGTGCGCCTGTGCGCTAAAAGAGGTCCGGCGCCTTCTGTCGGCGGTGGCCGGCCGACACGTGAGATTCCCGGACGTCGCGCTGGCCGGGCTGGGGCATGCAGAAGATGCGGTCCGGCACCCAGGTATGCGGCCCCCGACGGTTGTGGCGGTGCAGGGCGCAGAGGGTCTGGGCGCATCGACCGTTCAGTTGCGAGCAACGGAGCAGGCGGATGAGGAACCCGCCGTCACTGCCGCGCAGGAATCGGCCGTGCTCGTCGCAATGGTAGGTTCCGCGCACGAGCTGATTGTGCTCGGGACAGGCGACGACGATCGGCTTGGTGGCTCGTTCAGAAGGCATGGCGCATGCCATCTCTATCGGACACAGAGCGAAGCGTCTTCGGCTGGTTTCGCGGACACTCGTCGGCCGATCAGATGACGACTCGGCCGGTCTTGTCGCGACGGATCTGTGAAATTCCCGGGTGCGTGGACTCCAGCTTATCCAGCACCGCCGACTGGGTATGGGCGAGCTTCTTCCACGACCGCAACGTGTCGGCCATTACGTCGCGCATGGAGAGAATCCCGACGACCTTCCCGCCGCGGACTACCGGCAGATGACGGATTTTCCGGTGGGCCATCATGCGCTCGGCGTCGTGCACGCTCATCGACTCCGGACACGTCGCTACGTCGGTGGTCATGATCTGCTCGACTCGCACCCGATCGCTGTCCAGGCCGGTTGCCAGGCAGTGGGCGACCAGGTCCCGCTCGGAGACCACGCCCAGCAGGCTGCCCTCGTCGCTGATGACGGGCAGGCAACCGATGCGATACTTCGTCAACAGCCCCGCCGCCTCCTGGACGGTCGCCTCTCGCGAGACGGTTATCAGCGTGTGCCGGCGCTCCAGTAGTTCTGAGATCCTGTCATCTTCGCCCATGAATGGTTCCCCGGCTGTAATTGTGCGTCGACCCCGACGGTGTGCATGAGGTCTATCGACCGATGGGGACGGATCTTGAGCAGCCCGATTCCGATCGGCAGCGCGTTGAGGACCGTTTCAGCGGCGCAATTCCGCCGGCCCGGGGACGCCTTGCGTACTTTATCCCGCTGCAGCGGATGGATTTGCGCGAACTGGGAAAAGTCCGGTTGTTTGCCGGGAAGGTGGAGGAATAGATTCAGTCGCTTCTGGATCCCGTCGATAGGGAATTTCGGGTCAAGGCCGGTTTTGCAGCGGCATCGACCCGAGGGCGGATCGTAGGATCCCTGCGGGAGGGACGATATACATGCAATGGGACATGGGCGAGAGGTGCACGCAGGGCGGTTTTTCTGACGTGCGCCAATGCCTCAGACAGGTCGGCATTTCGATGGCAGCGATGGCCGTCGTCGCGATTGCGATGGCAGCGAAGGGATGGCATGCGCCCAGCCTGGCGCTGGGGACGATGATCATCCTGATGGCCGCCCTGACCATGCTGCAGGTCCGGCGCGTGCTGCGCGGGGCCAAACTGCAGGCGGTGGATTATCGTCGCGCCGCCCACCAGGCCGAGGAGCATTACGTCAAGGTCCTCCAGCGTGTGATCGACGTTTCCGAAGCCCGCGAACGGTTCGGCCAGGGGCGTTCCGAACGCATCGGAGCGCTCTGTGAGCAGATGGGCAGGGAGCTGAAACTGTCCGAATCCAAGTGCCGTCTGCTGAGCATCGCCGGTCGGCTGCACGATATCGGCCTGTTGGCCGTCCCGCGTGACGTGCTCGATAAGGCATCCTCTCTGGATCGCGAGGAATTCCGCATCGTCAAGAAGCACAGCGAGGTCTCCTACGAGGTGCTCAAACCCCTCCAGTGCCTCGAAGGCGTCCTGCCGGCGATTCGCTTCCACCACGAGCGGATGAACGGAACCGGCTACCCCTCCGGGCTGGTGGGCCAGTCCATCCCGCTGGAGGCCCGCATCGTCGCCGTCGCCGATGCCTACGACGCCATGACGCACGATCGACCTTACCGCGCCGCACTCTCTCCGCTGCAGGCGATGGAAGAACTCCAACGCTGCAGCCCCGAGGGGTACGACAGGGAATGCGTCGATGCTCTGACGAAGATCATGAACTTCGAGGTCCTCTCGCGGGCCGTCAGGCCGGCAGAGGCGTCACTGGTGGAACGCGCCACCGCCAATTCATAGACCTCTCTACCGGCCCCGTCAAGACCGACGCTGTCAACCA
>CAZYIH010000229.1:0-4587 GCA_964646915.1 uncultured Planctomycetaceae bacterium
CTGGACCTGGTCCGGAAGTACATGACGCTGCCGGACATCGTGGACATCGGGAAACGCATGGTGGGCACGGGGCTGATCGGCGGAAAGAGCGTGGGCATGCTCCTGGCCAGGGCGATCCTCACACGATCCGACCCGCGGTACCGGCAGCTGCTCGAACCGCACGACTCGTTCTTTATCGGATCGGACGTGTTCTACACCTACCTGGTCCGCAACGGCATCTGGAGCCTCCGCCAGCACGTTCAGGACCCCCAGCGATACCTCGAAGGGGCCGAACGGGCCCGCCAGCGGATCCTGATCGGATCGTTCCCCGACGACGTCAACGACCAGTTCCGGGACATGCTGGACTACTTCGGCCAATCGCCCATCATCGTGCGGTCCTCCTCGCTGCTGGAGGACAACTTCGGCAACGCCTTCGCGGGGAAATACGAGAGCGTCTTCTGCGCCAACCAAGGCTCCCGCCATCAGCGCCTGGAAGACTTCCTGGCTGCGGTGCGCACAATTTACGCCTCGACCATGAGCGAGAAGGCGTTGACCTATCGCGCCCAGCGGGGTCTGCTGGAACACGACGAGCAGATGGCCCTGCTGGTCCAGAGGGTCAGCGGGAAGATGCACAAGGACCTCTTCTACCCGCTGATGGCGGGCGTGGGGTTCTCGCTGAACCCGTATGTCTGGAGCGAAGGAATCGACCCCGCCGCGGGGATGGCCAGGCTGGTGTTCGGCATGGGCACCCGCGCGGTGGACCGTGCGGACAACGACTACACGCGGATTGTTGCGCTCAACGCGCCGGACCGCCGCCCCGAAGAAAGCTTCGACAAAGTCCGCCAGTATTCCCAGCGGTACGTGGACGTCCTGGACCTGATGGCCAACCAGTTGGTCAGCAAGCGGTTCAACGCCGTCGAGGAACATTCCCACGACCTGCCCCTGGACCTTCTGACCACCGAGGTCACCCCGTCGTCGAGCCCATCCCAGGGCCCCAACGCCCTGCAGCCCCCCGCCAAACCCACGCGGGTTCTGACTTTTGACGACCTGCTCAAACGAACCACCTTCATCGACGACCTTCGCAACATGCTTGCCACGCTCCAGAAAGCGTACGACTACCCGGTGGACGTGGAATTCACCGCCAACGAGGTCAACGAACAGTTCCGCATCAACGTCGTGCAATGTCGGCCGTTGCAGGTCAGCGGCGGGGGCAACATCGTGCCCGTCCCCGAAGGTCTCGACGAGTCGCGCGTGCTGCTGGACGCCCACGAAGCCATCATCGGCCAAGGGCAGGACACCACCGTCGACCGGATCATTTACGTGGTTCCCGGGGTGTTCGGGAACATGCCCCTCGCCGACCGTCATGCCGTGGCGAGGCTGGTCGGGAAGATCTGCCACCTCGAGCAGCGGGAGGACTGCTTCATGCTGCTGGTGGGTCCGGGGCGTTGGGGAACCACCAGTCCGTCGCTGGGGGTGCCCGTGCGATTCCCGGAGATCGACCGTGTATCCGCCGTCTGCGAACTGGTCACCATGAGCGAGCACGTTGCACCCGACGTATCGCTCGGGACGCACTTCTTCAACGACCTGATCGAATGGGAGATGCTCTATTTCGCCCTGTTCCCGGGACGACACGACGACCGGGTGAACATGGAGATGCTCGAAGCCGCCCCCGACTCACTGCCGGACCTGGTGCCCGACGCCGGCCGGGCCGGGGACGCCGTCCGCGTGATCGACACCGCCGGCGCATGGGAAGGCTTCGGGACGTCGCTGAACGCCAACCCCATCGACCAGCGCGCCGTCTGCTACCTGACGCCCAACCGGTCCTGACCCCCCGCCCGCCGGGACGCGACGCGGACATCGGGCCGCCGCCTTTTGTCGCAGCCTTCCTGCCGCGGGGCCGGGCGTGCTATAATCCCCCCGTGGATTCCTTCACTCTGGACAAAATCGAGTTCGATCAGCTGCGCGAGTTGCTCAGCGGGTTCTGCGCCTGCTCGCTGGGGCGTTCGCTCGCGCTGCGGATTACGCCATCGCGGAACGTCGAGACCATCGCGCGCTGGCAGGAGCAGACCGCTCAGATGGTCGACGTCCTGCGGGACGTCGGGCTGCCGCCCTTCGGGGGAATTACCGACGTCCGCCCGGCGCTGGACCGCACCAAACCCGGCGGCGGGGCGACCGGCGAGGAGTACGCCCAGATCGCCTCGACGCTGGAAGGCTCTTCGCGCGTGCGCGAGTTTCTCGTGGCGCTGGAAGACCGCTTCGACGCCCTCGCTGAACTGGGCGGACAGCTCGCCCCGTTCGATGAACTGGTCGAAGCGATCCGCCACGTTGTGGGCAGCGACGGGCACGTGCTGGACACCGCCTCGCGCCGGCTGGCGGAGATTCGCCGCGAGATGGACCGCCTCGATCGTGAGATTCACGAGGTCGCCCACAGCTACGTGCGCAATCCCGAGGTCGCTCGGCTGTTGACGAACCCCAACGTCACGCTGCACGGCGACCGGTACGTCCTGCCCGTCCGCGCCGACCATCGAGGCCGACTGCCCGGAGTGGTGCATCGGGCCAGCAACACCGGGGCGACGGTGTTCGTCGAACCCAACGCCTGTGTCACCCTGAACAACGAATTGGCCGACCAGCGCGACCACGAGCGGCGGGAGGTGAATCGGCTGCTGACCGAGCTGGGTCTGCGGGTCAGCAAGCAGCTCGACGCCATCCGCGATGCCCTTCGACTGCTTTCGCAGATCGACCTGCTTCAGGCCAAGGCCCAGTACGCCTACCAGAACGACATGATCCGCCCCGAACTCAACGAGAGCGGCCAACTGCTGCTGCCCGATGCGCGACATCCGCTGTTGATCGCCCAGGCCCGCCGGCAGGAGAAGGAGGGAATCGACCCGGAGAAACGCCACCCGGTGGTACCCATCGACGTTCGGCTGGGGCAGGATTTCGACCTGCTGGTGATTACCGGCTCGAACACCGGCGGTAAGACCGTCGCGCTGAAAACCGTCGCCCTGCTGGTGCTCATGCACCAGACGGGCATGCACATACCCGCCTCGCGGGGCGCTGAGCTGCCGGTGTTCCAGGACGTGCTGATCGACATCGGCGACGAGCAATCGCTGCAGCAGTCGCTGAGCACATTCGGCGGACACCTCAAACGCCTCAAGTACATTCTCAACAAGGCCGGCAAGTCGTCGCTGGTGTTGCTGGACGAGCTCGGCGCGGGCACTGATCCGGACGAAGGCGGCGCCATCGGCCAGGCGGTGCTGGACGAACTGCGGCGCATCGGGTGTGTGGGGATGATCTCCACGCACCTGTCGGTATTGAAGGCGTACGCGTTCACGCACGATCGCGTGGACAACGCCTCGGTGGAGTTCGATACCAGAACGCTCTCGCCGACGTATCGGCTGTTGATCGGTCAGCCGGGCGAATCGCATGCGATTACCGTCGCCCGGCGAATGGGCCTGCCGCGCCGGGTGACCGGCGAGGCCAAGCAGTATCTCTCGCGTCAGGGCAAGCAGTTCTCCAAGGCGATCCGCGCGACGGCCGAGGTTCGCAAAAACGCCGAGGACGCCCGCGCCGAGGCACATCAGGCGAGGGTGGCTGCCCACTCCCAGCGGGAGGATTACGAGGAGAAACTCACCGACATCAAGCATCTCCGCCAGGAACTGCTCGATTGGCTGGCTGCCCTGCCGGACCTTCGGCCCGGCGATGCGATCGCGGTTCCCTCGATGAGAAAGACCGGCTCGCTCGTTCGCCTCGAGCTGCATCGGCAGGTGGCCGTCGTGGAAGTGGACGGGCTTACGGTGGAGGTTCCGCTGGGCGAGTTGATGCCCGCGCTCGGCCAGGACGCCGTCCGACGGGACGCGGTGCAACGGCGCAGGCAGCGTGAGGAAGACCAGCAACGGGCAGCCGACGCCCGCCGGGAGGCGGAGGGGCTCAAGCAGGAATTTGAGAAGACGCTCACGCAACAGCGGGACCGCGCCAAACGCTTCGACCGCTGGCTGGGTGCGATCGGACGAATGTCGCCCGGCGACGAGGTGCCCATCGCCCGCAAGCCGGGCAAGGCGATTCTGACCGGGATCGATCCGTCCGGGCTGAAGGCCACCGTGCGCACCGGCGAGGGCGAGGAGATAACGCTCTCGCTGCAGGACCTGTTTCCGCAGACCGGTCCGTTCTCGCAGGCTGCCCGAGAGGCAAGCGGAAAGGGGAAGCGGCGCGCGACATCGAAGCGATCATCCGATCAGGGCACCAGCGACGAGCCGATTCGGCGCCCGCGTCCGGACAGCAAGAAGGTCCGGAAGAACGTCCGGAAGGTGCTGCAGGTCGAGCCCGGCGAGCCGGTCTTCGTCGTGCCGTTCAACCAGCGGGCCACGCTGATCCGCATCGACCACGAGAAGGACCAGGCGATCGTGCAGGCCGGCGCGTTCGAGATGCAGGTCGCCCTGGCCGACCTTGCCCCGGTGTCGCTGCGCAAGTAAGAGCAGAAAACCGGGCTGCTCTCTCCTTCGTTCTCCCCGCCTCCCGGTGAAGCTCTTTTTGTTCCGCCCGCAACAAGTTGCGAGCCCTTCTACGGTCTCGGGTGCCACCGGCGTGTCCCCACGCCGGTGCCTTTCCATG
>CAZYIH010000230.1:0-4568 GCA_964646915.1 uncultured Planctomycetaceae bacterium
ATCGTGTTCGGAACCATCATGATCGTCGCGACGGTGGCGTTGTTGTGGCTGGACTGGCACCTCCAGCAGCAGGAAATGCCCGCGGTAACCATCCAACGCACCGTCACCCTGCAGGACCCGCTCACTGGGAATGATGTGCAGCAGAGCTTCTCGTTCGCTCACGTCGTCACCGCCCTGCCACTGGGCGTGGTCACGCTGCTGCTGGTGGGGGTGGGGTATTTCGAGGTCGCCCGGATGATCCGCTCTGCCGGCACGGTCCCGCTGGGGGTCACCGGGCCGCTGGGGGCGTGTATCCTGGCCACCTGCCCGGTCTGGCTGCAGCTGGTTTCCGGGCTAAGGGTGGGGGGCGGATTGCTCTGGGTACCGGCGGTGCTCCTGCCGGCGGTGTTCCTGGAGCAGATGATCGTCGGGCGAACGCACGACGCGATCCGCCGGATCGGCTGTACGCTGCTGGCGATCGCCTACCTGGGGCTGGGCGGGGCGATGATCCTGACCATCCGCATCGCCCACGGCGTGCCCATGCTGGTGCTGTTCCTGGTGGCTGTGAAGTTCGCGGACATCGGGGCGTACTTCACCGGAAAGACGTGGGGCAAGCACAAGATGATCCCCTGGCTGAGCCCGGGCAAGAGTTGGGAAGGGCTCCTCGGCGGCCTGGTCGCCTCAGCCCTGGTGGCGACGGGCATCGTATGGGTGTTCGGGCCCGAACGCACTTTCGCCCTGTGGAAAGCCCCCCTCTTCGGGCTGAGCATGTGTTTCGCCGGGCAATTCGCGGACCTCTGCGAAAGCCTGCTCAAACGCTCTGCGGACATCAAGGACTCCGGCTCGCTGGTCCCCAACTTCGGCGGCGTGCTGGACATCATGGACTCACCGCTGATCGCCGCACCGATCGCGATGGTCCTGCTGGCGATTTTCGCGTAACACTCTGACCGCCACGATGCGCCGGAGCTATTCCAGCGTCACGATGATCCGCGCCACCTGCCGATCACGGACGGCCCGTGCGTCGTCGCCTCTCAGCGCGTCGGCTGGGACGGTTCGTCTCTCGCCGTCTTCCATGCCAAACGGTTGCGGCCCGAACGCGAGAATCAGTAGGATCTCCAGTACCTCTGCCGCGCAAAGCAATCAGAAATCGCCATACCCGGCAATGGTATCACGGTAGAAGTAGTAGCTGTCTTTGGGCACGCGGCGCTGATCGACATAGTCGCAGTAGACGATCCCGAAGCGTTTGGTGTATCCCCACGCCCACTCGAAATTGTCGATGAAGCTCCAGAGGAAGTAGCCCCGCAGGTCCACGCCGTCGGCGATGGCGTCGCGACAGGCAGCCAGGTGTCCGCGGAGATAGTCGATTCGCCCCGGGTCGTGGCAGCGCGTGCCGTCCTCGTTGAGTTCGTCCGGCATCGCGCAGCCGTTCTCGGTCACATACAGCGGGATCGGCCCGTATTCCTCGGTAATGCCCTTCAGCAGGCGATAGAGCCCGCGCGGCACGATGGGCCAACCCATGTCCGTCCCGGGCTGATGGCAGGTCGCCTGCCGCCATTTCTGGGGCTCGTCGTCGTCCCACACGACCGGCTCCTCGGAATACATATTCACGCCAACGAAGTCGATCGGCGCCGCCATGATCTCCGCGTCTCCGTCCTGCATGGGCACCGTAACGCCGCGGGCGTCCAGCAGTCGTTGCGGGTAAGGCCGACCGAACAGCGGGTTCATGAACATCCGCGTTTTGTGGTCTTTCGCGCGGTCGGCGGCTTCGATGTCCTTCGGATCTCGCGTTGCCGGCCGCCATGTGCCCAGGTCCAGCGTCGTCCCGATTTTCCCGTCCCCGCCGCCCTGCCGGTACGCCTGAACCGCCAGGCCGTGGCCGAGGTTCAGGTGATGAATCGCGCTGTAGCCGTCCTGCATGTCGCATCGACCCGGCGCGTGCCATCCCTGCCCGTATCCGCCCATCGAACTGCAGTTGGGCTCGTTGAGCGTGATCCACATCTTCACCCGGTCGCCCAGGGCGTCGAAGCACGTCCGGGCATACTCGGCGAAGCGATACGCGGTGTCCCGATTCGGCCAGCCGCCGGCGTCTTCCAGCGCCTGGGGCAGGTCCCAGTGATACAACGTGGCCGCCGGCGCGATGCCCGCCTCCAGCAGCGCGTCCACCAGGCGATTGTAGTAATCGAAGCCCTTGGGGTTCTGCTCGCCGGCACCGGTGGGGAACACCCTCGGCCAGGCGAGCGAGAAACGGTACGCCCCCAGCCCGAGTTCCTTCATGAGCTGAACGTCCTCGGCGTAGCGATGGTACTGGTCGCATGCGACGTCACCGGTGTGGCCGTGGAGCACCTTCCCCGGCGTGCGGCAGAACGTATCCCAGATGCACGGCCCGCGGCCGTCTTCCCAGGCGGCGCCTTCGACCTGGTAGCTCGCGGTGGCCGTCCCCCACAGAAAGTCCTCGGGAAAGCGATTGTCGGACATCGGATGCTCCTCTCGGGTGCGTGGAATCAGGTCCGGCAGGATGGGCTCTGGCGGGCGAAAAGTCAAGCGGGTATAACGAACCCCGCGGATCTCAGAGCGTCTACTGTCGAGGTCCGAATATTGCAAGGAAGACTCGAAATGAGCAATGCCGCCCCCCGTCAACCGGCGCCGATCGTGCTTTGCCTCGCCCTGCTGCTGTCTGCGATGCCGACCATCGGCAGCGCTGCCGAAGACGCAAACGCACTCCGCCTCACCCCGCGGAAGATCGCCTCGGACCTGTCCAAGTGGCGGATTCTGCCGGACTCGCGGATCCTGCTGCTGTCCGGCGACGACGGTCTGACGGCTCGCTACGTGGCCGACAAACCCGCTGACAGCAGGGAGGTCAAGCTCCGCGACGGCTGCGGCGATACGGTTTCGCTGGGTGAATGTACCGTCGGGGTCAGACAGAAACGCGGCGGGTTCGACGTGGTCAATGTCAGGACAGGTCAACGGCAGACGGTCCTGCAGACCTCCGGGCCCGTCTCGCCCCTGCCCCTGGACGCCAACACCGCCCTGCTCATCGAGAAACCGCTCGGACATGACCCGAACCAGCATACGCTGCGCGTGCATCGCCTCGACCTTGAGACGCTCCGGACCAGGGCCCTCTGGACGCGCCAAGGGGTCCAAGCCTTCGGCAACGCTCAGCCAGTCGGCGACGACCCCAACAAGGTCCGGCTCTGGTTCTACCTCGCATCCGAAAAACCCCGGCCAGCCGAAGGCAGTACGCGGGCCAGCATGTTCAGAGACAACCCGGTCACCCAGGCGACCCTCAACATCAAGACAGGACACGCCCGCGAGATCACGCTCAATCCCGCCGAGGCAAAGAAGAACGGGCTTACCAACGTATTCGCGCGCTCGCCGCGCAGCTCGGGACAGGCAAGGCGAGGCCGATTCCACTCGCCCGACGGCAAGGCGACGGTGACCATCGAGGGCAAACGCCTCACGCTCACCCGCCGCGGCAGCAGCGCCGACCTCTTTGGCGGCCGATACGAAGCAAAGGTCTATCCCTCGGCCACGGGTCGCAAGCCGCATCGGCTGGCCATCGTCAAGACCGCCGGCGGGAAACGCGAGCTGATCGTGATGGACCTCAAGACGTTCGATAAGACGAGGCTGGCCGAGTTCACCGAGCTGGACACCGTCAAAGGCTGGTCGCCCGGCGGGCGGTTCCTGGTGGCTGAGCAGTACTCCCCGACGAACCTGAACGACCACGGCCATCTGGTGGCCTACGAGCCGGCCAAGTGGCGGAAGGTGAGCATCTTCCCCCGGGAGGATCAGAAGTACGTCACGCTGCTGGGGTTCGTCCCCGGCGGCTGGGCGGTGGTCGCCGGCGACACGATGATCGAAGACGCCATCCGCAAGACGCGTCTGAGCGCGGTGGACCTGACCAACCCGAAACGCCGCTACACCGTCGCGCAGGGCAGGCTGTTTCGCGTGACAGCCGTCGGCGATGAACTGATCTTCTCGGACTTCGACGGCGAGCACTACACGCTCTACCGAACAGCCATGCCCGAAAGGAAGAAGACAACCCCCCGTCGCGACGGAAACGACTGACGCGCCGCTTGCCGGCGCGATTGAAAGGAACCGACATGGAATTGCAGCTCAGCACGGGCGGGACGATCGACAACCCCACCCCAGAGCAGATCGATCACGCCATCCGTTCACTGCCCGGTGGCGACGATTCGTTCGCGATCCTGGCCATCGACGAGATGACGTACGTCCAGGCGGCCGGGCCCGATGCCGACGGGCTGTTTGACCTGGAGCACCAACTGGGCGGGCTGGAGTATCACTACCAGGCCATGGAGCCCGTCAGCACGGAGGAGGTCGTCATCGCCATGCAGGCCTTCGCCGCGGGGGATGAGACCTGGAAGCAGGCCTTCCAGTGGCAGCGCCAACAAATCGAGGCCTCCGCCGGCGGCTGCGCGGGGATGGTCCTCCTTCTTGCCGTGGCAGCCGTCGCCTTGGCGATCCTTCTGTAAGCTCCATTGCACCCACCCGCATGCGGGGTATAATCCATGCACCACGGGGCGTAGCTCAGCTTGGCAGAGCGCCTGCTTTGGGAGCAGGAGGCCGCTGGT
>CAZYIH010000231.1:0-4559 GCA_964646915.1 uncultured Planctomycetaceae bacterium
TCATCTCGCACGGTTGCCTGCATTGTCCCCGCGGGGAGACTTGACCCTGGCCGGTCGAGCGAGAATAATGGTCTGGCACGTTTGACTCGAACGAACTCGAAAGGGAGACACCCCCTATGGCTGATCTGAATATCGACGCACTGCTGGACAAGGCAGAGCAGGGAATCCGTTCTTACCTCGATAAGGCGCTGGAGGAGGAACGCATCGACCGTCAGCTCTACGAGGTGGCCAACAAGCAGGCCTTCGAGAATCTCCAGCACTGGTTGAAAAGCGAGGAGATCGACCGCCTCAGCGACCACGCGAAGGAAGGCATCGCCGCCGCCATCGAGGCCGAGCAGTGGGAAGCGCTGGTCAACGCGTTTCGCCAGTCGTTGCGGTTCGGGACGGGCGGCATTCGCGGGATGATGGCCTTCGACCGCGAGAGCATCGCCAAGATGAAGGAAGGCGGGCTGGACGTGCCCATTCTCAAGGGCCCCAACACGCTGAACGACCTGGTGCTCCTGCGGACCTCTGCCGGCGTGGCGAAGTTCGGCCAGCAGCGCAAACCTCCCCTCAAGAGCATCGTCATCGGCTACGACAGCCGCATTCGGGGGCACGACCTGGCGAAGATCGTCGCGCAGCTGTTCCTGGCGTATGACTACACGGTGTACTTCTTCGACGCTCCGTGTCCCTACCCCGAAGTGACTTTCGCCATCCCGAACCTCAAGGCGGACATGGGCATTCTGATCTCCGCGAGTCACAACGATTACCGCTACAACGGTTACAAGCTCTCGTGTGCGAACGGCTCGCAGTTCGACCCCGAGGAGCGAGACCGGATGTACAACGAGTTCATCGTGAACTCGACGTTCGCGGATGTGAAGCTTACCTCCTTCGCCGATGCCGCCCCGGACAAGCTGCACTTCCTGGGCAGCGATTCGGCACGGGACGACTACGACTACGCCGGCAAGGCCGACAATCTCATCGACATGCACAGGCGGCACGTCGAGCATACCCAGAGCTTCCTGATGATGGACGACCTCGCCGGGACGCAGAAGAAGGATCCGCTGGAAATCGCCTTCTGCGCGTATCACGGTGCCGGTCGGCTTGCGATTCCGCGGGTTCTGGAAGAAGTCGGCTTCGAGGCGCCCAACGCCATTCATGAGGACGGGCTGAATGATCTTAACGGGCTGTTCCCGTCGTTCTGCTCGGACCCGGGCAAGGAGCAGCAGCCCGACCCGGGCGATAAGCGGGCGGCAAAGACGGCCGTCGAGGCCTTCATCAAAGAGTACGGCCGGGAGAAGTGGGACGCCACCGACCTGCTGATCGGGACCGACCCGGACGCCGACCGCTGCGGAATCACCATCAAAGTGCCCGCCGAGCAGCAGGATATCTTCGGCGACAAGGACTGGATGCTCCTGCCGGCCGACGAGGCCTGGAGCGTGCTGCTGTGGTATCGCCTGCAGCAGGAAGTGAAAAAGCACGGGTCGGTCCAGGACGCCGGGAAGAAGTTCATCGTCCTTTCGCACACGACGGCTGACACCACCGCCCGCCTGGCGAAGAAGTACGGGCTCGGGGTGGTCAAGACGTGGGTGGGTTTTGCCGCATTGGCTGCCTCCACGCGGATGGTGTGGGACGGCCAGACCGACCAGCTCGTGAAAATAACCGACGGGCGGGACGGGGAGAACTACGAGGACCTCTGCCACCCGATCGTCTGCGATACCGAGAAGATGGAAGGCCAACCGCGTTCGATCAACATGGCCGCCATGGAGCAGAGCAACGGGTTCTCGCTGCTGGGCGGCCCGCCGAAGGATGAGCGGTCGCTGGGTGAGGGCGGACACGTCCGCGACAAGGACGGCATGTTGGCGGCGATGCTGATGGCCGAGGTCGCCGCCTGGGCCAAGGACAACGGCAAGACGATGATGCAGATCCTCGATGAGGAGATCTACCTTGATCCGGATGTCGGGCTGTTCGTGAACTTCTACGAGCCCGATCCGTTGGACGGGGAGTATCCCGGCATCGAGGGCGACCGCACGAAAAAGGCGGTCCTCCGACGGGCGCTGGGCTTCTTCCAGCTGGCGCTGGCGGGCGACCTGGAAATCGGCGGGCGCAAGGTGCTGTCAGCCACGATGTATCGCACCGGCAAATACGACGCGCTCTACCCGGCGACGTGGGACTTCGTCTTCCCGGATGAGGGCATCCGCTTTTTCTTCGATGAGGAGAAGCTCGAACACCTCACGATCCGTCCGTCGGGTACGGGCAACAGCCTGCGGTTCCACATCCAACTGCACACCACCCCGACCGGCAAGGACGAGCTCATCGCCGATAAGCGACGCCTTGCCGCGATGGGACAGACGATGATGGACGACCTCCGCGACATGCTCAAAGCGCCCCGGTAGGCGGCGCCCCGGCGGAAAGGCTGAATGGACCGGTATCTGGACATCGCCGAACCGATCGTCCGTCGCGCCGGCGACCGGGCGGCCGAGATGGCTGCCTCGTCGGAGGTGCGCCGTGAAAAGGTCGGCCGGGACATCGTCACCGACGGCGATTTGGCCGTCGAGGAAGAGGTCATCAACGCCCTTCGCGCGGAATTCCCCAGCCACGGGTTCTACTCCGAAGAGCGCCCGCCGGAGAACGAGCAGGCGGAGTACGTCTGGGTGCTGGACCCCATCGACGGGACCAAGCATTACGCCCGCCACCTGCCTTATTGGTCGGTCTCGTTGGGGCTGGAGCGGCGCGGTACCCCCATCGCCGGGCTGGTGTACGCCCCGGAGCTGAATCGCATGTTCACCGCAGCCGACGGGTCGGGAGCCTTCTGCAACGCCCAGCCGATCCGGTGCAGCGATGGCGTGGAACTGGTCGACGCATTTCTCTGCGCCGAGATCCCCCACGCGGAGTCCGACCCGGACCACCGCCGCTGGGCGATGGGCACGCTGCAAACGCTCATGGAAGGCTGCCTGCGGGTTCGTATCATCGGGGCCGGCGCCTTGGGGCTGTGCTTCACCGCTGCCGGCGGGTTCGACGCGTATGCGAATCTCGGATCGAGCTTCAAGAAGGTGGACTTCTCAGCCGGTCAGGCGATCCTCGCCGAAGCCGGTGGCGTCTTTGATCTGCGTGAGAACACGGTTCTCGCCGGTCCGCCGGGCCTGGTCGAGACGCTTCGCGACGTGTTGGCCGAGTAGCCCCGCCTCAGCCGCTGCGTTCGCGGAACTCCGTGGGCGTGCAGCCGAACTCTCTGCCGAAGGCTCGCAGGAAACTTCGCACGTCGCCAAAGCCGCACCGTCGGCTCACTTCGCGCGTGGGCAGTCGGGTCTGGGCGAGAAGCTGCTTGGCCCGGGCGAACTGCACGCGTCGGATTTCCTGGTGGGGCGAGTGCCCCAGGTGCGAGCGCGTCTGGCGTTCGAGCGTGCGGCGGGGGATGCCGGTGATCTCCACCACGTCGCTGACGTCGATCGGGTCGCAGGCGTGTTCGCGGATGTGGCAAAGCGCCCGCTCCAGCAGGGGGTCTTTGACGGCGATGGTGGCTGTGGACTCCCGCGTGACCAGGCGCAGGGGCGGAACCAGGATGGACTCCTCCGGCGGCGAGGCCCCGTCGATCATCGCGGTGAGCAGCTCGGCGGCCCGGTGGCCCACCTCCTCGCCGGCCGTGTCCACGCTGGAGAGCGGAACGTCGGCCAATTCGCAGACCAGCTCGGTGTTGTCCACGCCGATGACGGCGACGTCCTCGGGCACGCGCAGGGCGAGCGACCGGGCGGCGTGTACCACGCGAAGGGCTTCAAAATCCGTTCCCGCCAGCACAGCCAGCGGCCGGGGTAAGCTCTCCAGCCATCGGGCGATCTCCTCGCCGCGGAGTTTTTCCGCACACACCGGGGTTAATCCGTCCGCCCGCAGCCTCTCGACGAATCCCCCGCCGCGCTGCCGGCTGTACCACGTGGATACCCCGGTGTAGGCAAGGTGCTTAAAACCCAGGTGGATGAAGTGCTCTGCCGCCAACTGCCCGACGGCGTAGTTGTCTGGGATGACGCGGGGGATCGGTCGGCCCTGTTCGGGCAGGCGGGCTGAGACGTTCACCGCCGGCAGGTCGTGGCTCACGACCGCCCGCTCGGACTTCTCGGTCGGCAGGAAGCCGATCACCCCGGCGAAAGACCGGTCTTGGGCGCTGAGCACCTGCTCGAGCCCGTCGGAGTCCGCCCGCATCAGCAGCGAGTCGAACCGTCCTTGCTCCTGGAGAAGACGATGGGCACCGCGGGCGGCCCGCATCGGGTGCTGGTGTGTGGTCCAGAGCATCAGCAGGATGGTTTTCCGCGGCGGGGGCGACATTGGCAGGCCTTTCATTTTGGATCCGGACAGGATGAACAAAGCATACCGGCGAGCGGCAAAATATGCCACCCGAATCTGCGCAAAATGCCACTGGTCATATTCGGGAAACGTGCTATGCTTTACGTCGTGGCGGAACGATCCGCCTCGCATTTCTATGTAACACAGAAGAAGGGAGCAGAACAATGGGTTTAGTGAAGAAGAGGTCGATGCGACTATTGGTGGGGCTTACGGTGCTCGTCGCACTGGGGGTGGCCGCCCCGGCG
>CAZYIH010000232.1:0-4522 GCA_964646915.1 uncultured Planctomycetaceae bacterium
GCGCGTCTCACTCACGCCAGGTCGGCTGCGGTGGCTGAGCAGTTTCACGTTCCGCGAGGGTCATTACGCTCTGGAACAGCTTGTCTCCCCACGCGCGACGAATGCCTTCGACCTCGCTCGGGGTGCACCGCTGAATGAGCTGACCTTCCTTGACGAACAACTGATAGAGCAAGTCCGGGTCGCGGAAGGCTTCCTCCGCCTGCCGGGTCCATTCGGGGATCTCGTCGCGGTAGGGGTTGTCGCCCCACCACCAGGACACCAAAAACTCCCGGGTATCCGCATCGGGGAAGTTCTTCTCGAAATCCAGGTCCATCCGGACCAGGACCACCGGGTCGTTATGGTCGCGGGAGTAGCTCCGCTCCGAGCCGATCACCTGCCAGCCGAGCGACTCGTAAAAGCCTGCATGCCCAGGAGATACCGCGCCGATAACGTCGTCACACCCGATCAGAATCCCATACGCCACGCTCGCACGAATCAACTCGGCAAATGTTCCGCCGTTGCGGGCATCCGGCAGGGCCAGCCAATTCGTGCCCTCCCCCACACGACGCCCCTGTCGGCGCAGCCGGTCGATCTCGACCTTGAACGGTCCGTCGGACGGCAACCCGAGTAATTCAGAATCCACCACGCCGGTGGTGATGGCCACCATGTCGCCGTCGCGCTCAGCCACGTACGTGGCGGTGTTCGGCAGCCCCTCGAAGGGCCTGAGACGCATGCCGCTTGGGTCCGGGCGGATGTAGCCCTGCTCCACGAACATGTCGTGCGTCACCTTGTATGCCCGGCGCAGGTCGTCCAGCGACGTCGCCCGCCGAATCGTCGCTCCGTTCGTGTCTCCACTGAGGATTCTTCTCAACAACCGAACGCGCCTTCGCTTCCGTTTTTCTCCCCCTTCGCTCTTCTCCGTAACAGCCATGGTTGTGCTCCTGCATAGGTACTGCTTCTTCAATCCGTTAGCCTTGAACGCATCCTTGCGTGTCCTATTTCCTATTGAGCAGAGCGAGATAGGCAAATTTCCTTTCGTAATCCAGCGTCATTTGGTCCTGAAACGTTTCGTAGGGCTCGCATTGCACCGTGGAGGGAGCGTCGGTGTACGTGCGAATCGCCTCGGCAAACCGTTCATTCAGCCGGGTTGAGGGCGAGATTCCCGGCGTCAGCTGAATACGCACCTGTGGACCCGCCTTGCCGGCGGTGATTCTGAAGTTGCAGGTGGTCTTCGCCACCAGGTCGGCCTCGGCGTAGAGACCCTCCTTCACCTGCTCGGCCGTTAGCGTGTCTGAACCGCTGACAGCGCCCTCGCCCCTCCCTTTGCACAGTACAATAGGCAAATCCCTCATGTCAGAGATTTCCAGATCCGTGGATGCGGCGATCGCCGAGGCCTGCGCGTCCGTCAATTCGAGCAAATCCATTTTGTCGCCGGTTCTATAGCGAATCAGCGGCGCTGCCCGTTCCGTCCGAAGCGAGGTCAGAACCAACTCGCCATCGGGAAGCAACTCCAGGAACAGCCGCTCCCCATCGTACGTCATGCACATCGGAACTGTTTGTGCTATTGTTCCGAGAATCCTGTTTTTTAGCACAATGTCATCGTGCAGTGCCCGCCTCAGGCGAATCAGGGCATCATTGCGATGCTCCGACCAGACCGGGGCCTCGAGAAACAGGTTCAGCCCAAATTCTGCTGCTCCATAGCTGGACAGGATCATGCCATCTCGAAGTGATAGGCCGTCGGTTCCGAGAATCCCGGCCACGTACGTCCGCGCATTTTCGGCCAGGGGCTCTTCCCCGACCAGTACGTGAATGCACGTCGCCTTCCAGTCGATTCCCTGCTCGATCCCCAATTCCAGGGCATGCTTTACGAAGGCCATCTCGCCCACGATGAGCACCTGATCGAACGAATCGGCGAACTCGCGAACCAGTGCGGTCACCATGTCGGGCCGTACGCTCGTCTGCGCGACGGTACACGCCATCGTCGGAACACCCACCCCCATCGGCAGGCAGTTGATCATCAGCGTCTTGCGGCTGCGAACCGCCAGAGCGGCGTCCAGCGCATCGTCCACGCGTTGCACAGCGTCCTGCGCAAGACCCGGGCCGTACACGCCGTAGGAGAATTGTCCGGAGTGGCCGGAACTGGTCAACAACGACACGGGCGTGCCGACCTCGCCGTCCAGGCAAAGCTGCCGCACCGGGAACCGTCCGAAAGTGGAGGCCTTATCCACCATCGGTACGCAGGAAAGGAAGTCATCAAGGTCCCTTACATCGGTCGGGCGGACACCGGCTTCGGCAAGGATGGTGCGGTAGGCAGGCACGCGATCCGCCGCCAGGCGGAACACCTCCATCACACGGTCAGCCGTGGCGACCGAGGAATCCGGCACGACGGCCTCGACGCGGTTCTGCGCGGACGAATGATTCATGAACGATCCTTCACTGCGGTTGGTGTCGCGCTCGTCTCGCGCCAGGGAGCGGCAAGTGGGCGACGTCCTGCCGGCTGCGACTCCCAGAGCAGATCGGCTACGCGGCCGTCGAAGCATTCGTCGATCAGATGCTTCTGCTCGTCGCTGAGCGCGCGCAATTCAGCGACCTGCCCGGAAAAGAACTTACGGAAGTCTTCAGCCGACATGCTGTACGGGGTTCCCTCGTCGTCGGACGGTGGCTCGGCGAGAAACAGCTCCCGCGTCTCGTCGTGACGAACTTCGGCCGACTCCGCCTGGTCGATCGCCAGGCGAAGCAGTCGCGCCGGGGCGTCGTTGACAGCTCCGTAGGTGCGGACGTCGCCGCACGTGTGAAAACCGAGATACTTCGCGTAAAACTTCTCGTGGCGGGGATGGACCGTAATCAACAGCTCCTCGGTGCCCTTGCGACGGAGTTCCCAGAACATACGGCGCATCATCTGGAGCAGTTGCTGCATGCTCCGGGCGAGGCTCTTGCGGCGGTCAGCCAGCATGCCCACCTCGGCCAACGTTCGGCCCTGACAACGGAGGGCGTCGGTGTGATCGCCGAAGACACGATCCAGCGGCAATCCGAGCGGTGAATCGAAGAATACCGATGTGGTGGCGACGATTTTGTCATCGGCCAACGACAGGAACGACCGCGTCGAGGAGAGCACGTGCTGCAGCGGCGGACGGATCTCGTCGGTCGGCTGCACGTAGCCCCGCTCGACGTAGTTGGCGCGGACCAGCCTCAGTGCACCCTCCAACTCTTGACGCGTCTGTGCCGGACGCACCTGCAACGATGTGGGTTCCCGTGTCATATGTGTGGCTCCATAAACGTCCAAGGAGCGAGCACGCAGCGCGGGGACACATTACAGTCACATCCGCCTCCCTCCATCCAAGGGAAATATCGGCCGCTCACCGGTAGACTTTACTTGTACGAACGCATTGTCGCGGTGTTCCGGCCTCCGCGTCAGGCCTGCCCGCCGCGCCGGATTTCGTCCTTGTGCAGCAAGGCGTCGGTCAGGGACGGCACCTCGCCCGGCTGAACCCCCTGCACCGCAGAGAGACCCGCCCGCCATTGGCATGTCTCATCGGCGATGCAGTACGCCAGGACCGCACGGTAGAGACCCTCACTTTGGGGCGGCCCGCCCTGCAACCGCACCAACAGCTTCGAGCCCTTCTCCCATGTGATCGGAATCGCCGTCGCCACGCCCAAGCCACCGGCAGACATGTCGATCAGATGGCCGAGATGCGGCTGACCGAATCGACCCGACACCACGTCCCGCCAGAGCCTCAACTCCACGCGTATGATCTCGTCACGGCGAAGACGATGGCGCGTCTCCTGCCTGCGATTGGTCAATACAGCCATCTCCGGGCGCCGCACCATCAGAGAGTCCACGCGCTTGGGGGGCTTGAGAAGAAATTGCGGATGACCGACAACTTCGCTGGTCCCCTGGATGAACTTGTCGGCGATCTGCCACGAGAGCCCAATGCGATGCCCGTCCGGCAGGTAGACCAGCTCCCCGTCCACGGTGCGAGGTACCTCCAACACGATCCCTTCGGGTTCATCCAGCCCGAGGAACCGGCTGATCAACCGCGAGTTCGGCGTCTGCCGCCCCGAACCGACCACAAGATCGGCACGGGCGCGTCGAGCCACCGCCTCCAGAAGCATCGTTTCGGCAAAGTCGTGCGGAACAGCCACCGTTCGCTCCTGCATCCAAAGTGGACGAGCGGCCCCAGCGGGCCTCGGACAGATCTCCGTAATTTGCACTTCCTTGCAATCGGAACCAAACCTGACCTATATCAACTATACGATACGGATACGCTCAAAAAAGATCACCCCTGAAAAACCCCGGTCGCAGGCGCAACGCACAACCGCCTCTATGTCCTGTCAATTAAACAGTTTGCCATAGACACCGACGGACGGTCCAAGTCAGAACTCGTTCACTCCTTGCATGAGTTTTATTGCGGTCCTTGACCTTGCTCGCGGCCGAGAATCTGATAGCCTTTCTCCCGCCGCGACGCAGCGTCGCCGGACCGCGTCGTGGCCGGCGGATCGAACAGAGAAAGGCTGCGGCATGCACAACGGACAGACGTGGAAC
>CAZYIH010000233.1:0-4492 GCA_964646915.1 uncultured Planctomycetaceae bacterium
ACTGGACGAAGCCGAGCCCCAAAGCATTTGACAGGTCGCGCCCGGCCCGGCTAGCATAGCCGCTCTATCGGGCACGGGTTGCCCGTCGAGGACCTGCCATGCTGGCGATCATCAGTGACATCCATTCGAATATCGAAGCCCTCACCGCGGTGCTCAACGACATCGACCAGCGCGGCGTGGAACGCATCATCTGCCTCGGCGACGTGGTGGGCTACGGGCCCGATCCGCGGCAGTGCCTCGACCTGATCATCCAGCGGACCGAGCGGACGCTCATGGGCAACCATGACTACGCCGTGCTCTACGAGCCCAACAAATTCAACGTCGGGGCCGAGTCGGCCGCCTATTGGACCCGCGCGCAGCTGGAGGCCGAGCAAGACGCCGAAAAACGCAACGCCCGCTGGGCCTTCCTGGGCAGCCTGGACGTCAAACACGTGCTCAACGACGAGTCGCTGGGCGTGGGCGAGATGGTCTTCGTGCACGGCAGCCCGCGTCGACCGGTGAATGAGTATGTCTTCCCGGACGACATCTACAACGCCCCCTCGAAGGTGCAGACCGGGTTCGACCGGTTCAGCAAGCTCTGTTTCATCGGGCATACGCATGTCCCGGGCGTGTTTCTGGACACCCCGGACTTCTACAGCCCCGATGAACTCGAGGGGGTCTACAAGGTCGGCGACCATAAGGCGCTGATCAATGTGGGTTCGGTCGGGCAACCCCGCGACCGCGACCGCCGTGCCAGCTATGCCATCGTCGAACCCGGACAAGTGCGGTTCGTCCGCGTCGGGTACGACGTCGAAGCCGTCGCCGAAAAGGTCCACGCCGTCCAGGAGTTGGACGACTACCTCGGCACGCGACTGAAAGATGGACGATAAGGAGCATTCCGTGACGGACCAACTCAAGGCATCGCGGCTGTGGCTTGCGGTGCTCGTGTACCTGTTGGTGGCCTTGCCCGTGGCCGCCCAGGACGCCAACCAACCCGCCGACCCGAACGACGCCGACACGCTCACGTGGGTCGGCCATCGCCAGCCAGAGGAAGAGACGGTTCAGCTTGGATCGTTCGACCCGGATGGCAAGTTCCTGCTGCGCGTGGAACTTACCAACGAAGGGGCCGCCGTCCGGTCGGCCCGTCTGCGGGACCATTTTCTCACCGTCGAGGACAAACGCCTCTGGGACAAAGACCCCCAGGCCTACGCCAAGGCCCGCGAGGAGAACCCCGAGACCTACAAAGGACATTACGAGGTCGTCCAGGAGATGGGCGAGGGCAAAAACCGAACATTGCCCATGGCGACCCGTCGAGTGGACGTGACGCCCCTCACCGGCGGGCTTCGGCCGTTGTCGCTGCCCCGGCTGGACCGCATGCGGTGGGTCGTCGAGCAGGCCAGCCCCAACAGCGTGACGTTCCGCTATACGATCTATCTCGGGGAAAATACCGCCGCTGCCCTGAAGAACCCCGTCCTGCACATCCGCAAGAATTACACCCTCGTGCCCGACACCTACAAGCTGGTGGTGTCCACGACCGTCGAGAACGTCTCGGACATCCCGTTCTCGATTGCGATCGACCAGGTCGGCACGACCGGCGTTCCCTACGAGTTGGGACGCAGCGACAGCCGACGCATCATGGTCGGGCAGATCACGGACATCGAGCACCAAGCCGTCACCCCGGTGTTCAAGGGTGTCGGCGAGCTGGATGACGTCGAGATCGGCAAGGCCATTTCCCTGGGACGCAACGAAGGACCCAAGCCCGTGGTGTGGCTGGGGCAGAGCAACCGCTTTTTCGCCTGCCTGATGCACCCGGTTCCCGAAGCGAAGGACACGCTGATCGTCTCGCCCTCGCGGTACGTGATCAACTACGCCTGGGGCGGGATCCAGGTCCCCGCCGGGCGGGCGCTGGTCAGCCGTATTCAGCTCAGCAAGATGAACGTGAACCCGGGCAAGACATCGCAACTGAAGCTGAACGTCTTCTGCGGGCCCAAGAAACGGACGATTTTCTCCCCCGTCTTCATGGACGTCGAGGCCAAGGCATATCAGCCGCTGTATGAGAAGCTCAACTACATCTCGACGCTGGACTTTTCCACGTGCTTCTGCGCGTGGGACGCCCTGACGGTGGGCATGATGTGGCTGCTGGACAAGCTCTCGTGGGTCGCGATGGGCAACATGGGCGTGGCGATCATGCTGCTGGTGCTGGTGGTACGTACCATTCTCCACCCGATCACCCGCAAGTCGCAGGTCTCCATGATGCAGATGCAAAAGCTCGCCCCGCGCATGGAGGAGCTCAAGAAGAAGTACGCCGACGACAAGGACACCCTCCAGCGCGAGACGATGAGCCTCTATAAGGAGGCCGGCACTTCGCCCCTGCTGGGTTGCCTGCCGATGTTCCTGCAGATGCCCATCTGGATCGGGCTCTGGTCGAGCATCAACGCATCGGTCGAGCTGCGGCACGCGGCGTTCCTGCCGGTCTGGCTGACGGACCTGGCGGCCCCCGACCAGTTCATCGAGTTCGGGTTCTCCCTGCCGTTGATCGGCGACAGCCTCAATCTCCTGCCCCTGCTGTTGTGCGTGGCGATGTTCCTGCAGACCAAGCTCAACCCGCAGATGTCCGGCGCGTCGGCCGCCAGCACCAAGCCCGAACAGATGCAGACCCAGAAAATGATGCGGATCATGATGCCCGCGATGATGCTGATCTTCTTCTACCATATGCCCAGCGGGCTGAACCTGTACATCATGTCCTCGACGTTCATCGGGGTGGCCGAGCAGTACCTCATCCGCAAGCACATCCGCGAGAAGGAAGAGGAAGAGAAGCTCCGCGAGGTAAAGGTCTCCGCCCCGGGCAAGCAGTCGCGGCATTCCCGCCCGAAGAAGGCCAAGGGACCGTTCTGGCACAAGCAGGGCTGATAGCGACAACAACACAGCGAAAAGGAACGCATTCATGGACACCGCGCATAAAGACCCAGCCAACTGGAAATACACCAGCCCCGAAGGGCCAGGCCTGCATACCGTCATCACGCCCGAAAACTCCGCCTGCCGGGAGACGTGGATGTATCGTCTGAACCTCCCTGCCGGTGAGACCCACGAGCTCGCCAGCGAGCAGAAGGAGTTCAGCGTCGGCGTGGTGGCCGGGGCGGTCAGCCTCACTCGCGATGAGGAGACCCACCAACTGGGCAAACTCGACTCGTTCTACCTGCCCGGCAAGACGGCTGTCAGCATCCGGGCCGAGCAGGACGCGATCCTCTACCTCGGAGCCGGGCCTTACGAGGGCATCGGTGAGTTCTTCGTCCGCAAGTACGACCCCGAGTTGCCCCTCGGCGAGATCCGCCAGGTACATGGCGAGCCCCCCTACCGTCGCGACGTGTTCATGACGACCAACCAGGAAGTCCCGGGCAGCCGACTGATCTGCGGCTGGACGTGGGGCGAGCCGGGCAAGTGGACCTCCTGGCCGCCGCACCAGCACAGTGAAGATCTCGAAGAGGTGTACGCCTACTTCGACGTCCCCGCCCCGCACTTCGCCCTGCAACTGGTGTATACCCAGCCCGGCCAGACGCCGACGGTTCACCCTGTCTCCAGCGGCGACATGGTGGTCGTGCCCGAGGGCTACCACCCCACCGCAGGAAGCCCCGGCGTTCGCAGCTGTTACTTCTGGGTGATGGTCGCCCACTCGCACGAATCGCGGCGATACGACCTGGCCGTCAACGATCCGAACTTTACCTCACAGGATTAACCCATGACCGAGAGCGAAAACAAGCTGTTCGACCTGACCGGCAAGACCGCGCTGATCACCGGCTCGGGCGGTGGACTGGGCTTCGCCATTGCCCGCGGGCTTGGCCAGGCCGGCGCGAGGCTCGTACTCAACGGCCGCGATGAACAGAAGCTCGACGCCGCCGTCCAGAACCTCCGCAGCGAAGGCCTCTCCGTCAGCGGCTACCCGTTCGACATCACCGACGCCGAGACGCTCGAACCGACCGTCGAGCGGATCGAACGCGAGGTGGGCTCCATCGACGTGCTGGTCAACAACGCCGGCCTGCAGCGTCGCGGGCCGCTGGAGACCATCTCCGTCGCCGATTGGCGGGCCGTGATCGAAACCAACCTCACCGGCGCGTTCCTGATGGCCCAGCCGGTCGCCCGGCGGATGATCGATCGCCGCTGCGGCAAGATCATCAATATCTGCTCGCTCATGAGCGAAGTCGGTCGGCCGACCATTGGCCCGTATACCGCCTCCAAGGGCGGCCTGAAGAACCTCACCAAGGCGATGGCCCTGGAATGGGGGAAGCACAATCTGCAGTGCAACGGGATCGGGCCGGGCTACTTCGCCACGGAGATGACCCGGTCGCTCAAGGACGATCCCGACTTCAACGGCTGGATCACCGGGCGAACCCCCCAAGGCCGATGGGGCGACCCGTCGGAACTGGTCGGGCCGGCCGTCTTCTTGGCCTCCGACGCCTCCAGCTACGTCAACGGCCAGGTCCTCTACGTCGACGGCGGCATCCTCTCCACGCTGTAA
>CAZYIH010000234.1:0-4454 GCA_964646915.1 uncultured Planctomycetaceae bacterium
TCCTCCCTCGCAGGCTCGGTCGAAACGCCACAACGCCGGGCACCCTTGAAATGGGCTCGGGCCGAACACCTATCGCGACGGCTGGGCCTGACGGGGCTTGGGCGCGGGCAGCTTGAGAGATGCGTAGCGATGGATCGCTTCGAGGCCGGCCGAGAGTGGCTCGAGGTAGAGTTCGGTGGTGCGTCCCTTCTCCCACGCCGTCGCCCGCACCTGTACGTTCCACTTGCCCTCAGCCTGGGGAGATTGGCCGATCAGCTTCAGCGGGACCGCCAGCTCGAAGGTAAATGCCCGGGCGGTCTTGCGTCCCTGCAGCAGGATCGGCTTGGTCGGCAGCGACACCGGCGGGGCCAGCCGTGAGCGGAACGTGACCGTTTTCTTCCCATCGCTGTCGAAGGTCACCACAATCTGGGTGGCTGCGTCGCGGTCGGTGTCCATCGCCAGGTCGACCGTCCAGGATCGCCTGGCCTGACGCGGCAACTGCACCCCCACCAGCAGGTGCGTGGGCGAACGCAACAGCCGAACCAGGCCGCTCAGCGTGGTCTTTGTGTCTCCGGCGGGTTGCAGCGTGAGCGGTTTGGTGGCCGACCAGAACGTTTCATTCAGTTGGCCGTCGAGCGTGCCGGCCTTGGCCATCGCGTGGGCTTCCACGACTCGCCGAGGCCTGACGCGCACGTCATCGACCGACGCGCCGAGCAGATCGGCGGCGTAGGAGGTCCATTGCGGATCGAACGCACCATCCTTCACGGACTCGATCCACTTCCGGGCAGCCGGGCCTTGGTTGCGGGCCGCCAGCGCCGAGGCCATGATCAATCGAACCCCGGGGTCGTCCCCCCAGCCGGGCATCCGCGCAAGCATCTCAGCCGCCCGGTCCACCCGGAGGGGTTTGCTCACGCCGTCCGGCGCATGGGCCTCCCGCGGCAAGGTGGCCCACTCCGCCGAGCCCTCCAACGCCAGCGTCAGCGCCAACCCCCGCGCGAGCATCGGATGCCCTCGCCCGTAACGCAGGAACAGGTCACGCGCCTCTCGAGCGCGAACCAGGTCGCCGACCTGCATCAATCGCCACCACGCCAGCATCAGCCGATCGGCCGCCAGTGCATCGCCGTCCTCTTCCTGCGCGATCCTCGCCAGGTGCGTCAACGCCCCGCCGGTTCCGCCCAGTGCTTTGCTCATCCGCAGATACGCCATCGCCGCCAGCGATCGCCGTCCCTTGGAGACGGTCGTGTCCAGGCGCAGTCGCCCGCCGGCCAGCCCGGTGGTGAACAGCGGGCGCGGTTGCGAGGTCAGCCGCTCGTGTCGGGCGTGGTATGTCTGCAGCCGGGCGGGTCGATCGAATGGCCCGGTGTGCGGCAAGGTCCAGATGGCCCGCTGGGCGAGCATCTCGATGCTGGTGTTGGCGCCGGCGGGGAAGTGGGCGAGGCTGAGGGCGGTTGTCGCCTTTGAGTGGGCAATCTCGCTGCGGTCGTCCCACGGGGTGGTCCACGTGTCGTTGTTCTCGCCGCCGGCGAAGACGCGCGTGGGTCGGTGAGGCTGGAGGCCGGCCGCGGCGAGGGATTTGTCGTTCGGGTCGGCGGCCCGCTGGATGGCGCGATGGGCCAGGCGGGCGACCAATCTCGCTTCGCCCGCGCCGCCGAGGCGGTAGGTGGTGTCCGGGCCGGTGACGACCACGCGGGGGCGCATCTGCCGGATCACCGCCGCCAGTTGGCGGACCATGATGTTGGCGGCATTGGCGTCCAGTTGCCGGCTCCACGCGGCGAGCATCTCCGTCTCGCTCCCGTTCGGATGGCCGGCGAGGACGTACGAGGGGAACTCGGTGAGCACGACGCTACCGGCTGCCCCCGCCTGGGCCGATGCGGCACGGAGGGGTTGGCGGGGGGCGACGCGCCCGTTGGGCGGCGGGGTGGTGGCGAAGGCGACGACGCATTCGACCCCGGCTTGGGCGTGGGTAACGACGGCCGGCCAGATGCCGATGTCCGTCGCCGAGGCGATGAACAGGACATCGGGGCGGTCTGCCCCCGCGCGGCGCGACCAGGTCTTCCCGGCGTCGGTGCTGCGCCAGATCCGTCCGCCGGTTCCGCCGGCCAGCAGCGTATCGTCCCCGCTGTGATGCAGCGCGTGGATCGCCCCGCCGGTGGGGGCTTGGACGGTGCGCCAGGTTCGCCCGGCGTCGGGCGTGTGGAGCAGGAAGCCCGCCTGCCCTCCCGCCAGCCAAACGCGTCCGTCACCGTCGGTGGCGATGGCGGTGAAATCCGTCAGGCGTCGCGACCCGGCGGGCAGGCGCGCGGGGATGACCGACCAGGGTCGACCGGCGGGCTGACGGCGCAGCAGCAGGCCGTTGTCGCCGGCTGCCCAGAAGGCGTCGGACGTCACGAACGCCCCGCATCGCAGGGATACGTCGGCCTGGATGTCGGCAGGGCGGTCGGCGGGTTCCTTGAGGTCGCTCAGCGCCACAATGCGGTGGCGGGTTCCCAGCAGGTACCCCTCGCGCCACGTGCGAAACGTCCCGGCCAGCAGCGGGCCGGGATTGTCCGAGGCGACGGGCGTCCAGCGGCGTCCGCCGGTGACGGTGCGGGCCATGCCGGCGGGCGTCTGGGGGGTGGCCTCTCCGAAGACGGCAGCGAGGTTGCCGCGAACCAGCCCGCCTCGCAGCCAACCCGGCGGCCGGGTGGGCAGGGCAACGAAGTTCGCGTCGCCTGCCTCGCGGCGGTACATGGCGGCCTGCCCGGCGCCCAGCGGGTTGCCCGGTGACGCCTGCCCGCCGATGAGCACCAAGGCGTTGGCGTCCCCGGCGAGACCTTCCCAATGGGCATCGATCGGTGAGCGGAGAGACGTCCAGGTCTTTCCGTCGTCGGTGCTTCGCAGGAGCAGTCCTCGCTCGCCGGCAGCGTACAGCACCCCGCCGATGGGCTGAATGTCCCGGACGGCCCCCTCGGCCCGGACCACGGACGGCAACAGCAGCAGGGCGAGCACCATACAGACGCGGGTGGGATGAGGGCTGGGCATGGTCAACTCCATTCTGCGGTGCGGGTCGGCCTGGTACGGATCGTCGGACGTTGATCCTTCATACCCCCACCGTTCACTTCACTCAAGAGGGGGCTTCGTGCGGCGATGGTTTCAATGTTCGGCAACAGCCCGGGTTGTGCTGCCACCCTCCCGGCAAGCTCGGCCGACACGAGGCAGGTCCAGGCAGTCTCAACCGGGGCCCGAGGTCGGTTGCGAGGTCGGCTGGGGCTTTTCCAGCGGGGGCATGGCGTTGTATTTCCGGATGACATCCATGGCCGGTTTGCCGGCGGGGATGTATCCCACGTCCCGCTTCCATGCGTCGGGGTCGGTGATTTCCTGGGCGGGATTGTTTCGCCATTCCCACAGGAGGTAGCCGGTCATTTCAGGCTGTTGGAACCAGGTCCGGAAGAACGCCTCGAAGCAGCGGGCCTGCAGGGCGTGGTCGGGTTTGTCCTCCGCGCCGTAGTAGTTCCAGGGTTGCCGGGCGCCGGTGGCTTGGCTGGGCCAACCGACCTCGGTAAACAGGATCGGGCGGTTCACCCGTTGCTGCCACGTGACGATCTCTCGCCGGATCGCGCGCCAGGCGGCGGTGAGGTTTTCCAGCGTCGGCGGGTTCTTGCCTTTGCTGGTCAGGTCGAAGTAGGTGGTCAGGCCGACGATGTCCACCGCGTCCCACCAGGCGATCTGACGGTAGTGGTCCCAGTTGGCCGAGTAGCTCAGCCGTCCGTCGTAGACCTTGCGGACCTCGTGGATCAGCCGGCGCCACTGGGCCTCCTTGCCCTCGGTGCGGACCAGTTCCGAGCCGATGATGAACACCTCCGCGCCGCCTTCCTCGGCGATACGGGCGTAGCGGAGGATGAAGTTCGTGTAGCTCTCCCACCAGTGCTCCCAGTCGTCGGGTTTGATCTTGCCGCGCCACTCGCCGCCGCGCGGGTTCTCCAGCAGGACGATGGGCATGAGCACCACTCGCAGCCCCTGGGAGCGGGCGTAGCGGATCAGCCGAACGAAGTGCTCGTCGCTGGGGGTATGTCGCACATCCGGGAACACGCTGGAGGAGGTGGCGTTCTCCTGGTAGCCATGCGGGACCAGCGAGATCGTGTCGGCCCCGGTGGTGGCGATCTGGCGGATGTATTTCCTGTAGGGGTGCGACGGGCTCCCGGACCACAGCTGCATGCTCATGCCGCGGAACTCGTCGGGGAGGGAGGGCTTCAGCGGCGGGCGGTTGATCGGCTGGATGGCGTCGGAGGATCGAAGCCAGTTCATCGCGACGACTCCCCCGATCGCCAGCAGGAACAACACCAGGATCACAATGTTGCGCGACTGTCCCGGCCCGACGGTCAAGTCCGGGGCGGCGCCGTGGGAGCGGGATGTCCGGGGCGTCTGTTCCATAACTCCTTCAACATAGCAGGGCGACGGGAGTTTCTGCAAGTCGGCTCCGCCAGCATCGACGCGGG
>CAZYIH010000235.1:0-4435 GCA_964646915.1 uncultured Planctomycetaceae bacterium
ACACCGGCGGCCGGCGGCCAATCGACCGACGCCAACGCCACCAGCGAGGAAACGGACGCGAACTCCACGCGGGAAGTGAAGTACTTCACGCCTCCCGAGGGGGGCTGGAGCAAGGATGTTGAGACCGGCTTCCAGAAGAAGGTCGTCCTTGCCGGCGCGGAGGGCAAGTCGTTGGCCAAGCGGGCGTGGTTTCACCTGGCGGTCCCGAAGAACTACGATCCGAACAAGGCGTATCCGCTGATGATCGTCCTCCACGGCGGGCCGGGCGGCAACCCCAACCAGGTGGTGGGTTTCTTCCGCGGCGGGTTGACTGAGCGCGGCGTCATCCAGGCGTATCCCAACGCGATGGTCCGCCAGTTGCTGGACTGGAACTACCCCCATTCCGGGGCGTATCTGCTGCAGATCGTGCGGCAGGTGGCGGCGAAATATCGCATCGATCCCCGGCGGCTGTACCTGGTCGGCGTATCGATGGGGGGCGGCGGAACGTGGGTGCAGGGGGCGTTGGGCAAGGACGTCTGGGCGGCGATCGGGCCGATCAGCGGTTGGTACGGCGCCAGCCAGTCGCCCCCGGTCAAGCTGCTCAAGGACATGCCCGTTTACTGCATGCACGGCCAGAAGGATCGTGCGGTTCCCGCCTCCCGCAGCCGATACGCGTTCAGCGCGCTGAAACAGCTCGGACGGGACGTGACGATCCTGAAGGAACGCCCCGAGGCGAAGAATCTCAAGGGCTCGGCGATCTATCGCGAAATCGCCGGGGCAGGGCACAACTGCTTCATGCCCTGGAAGAAACAAGGCGCACCCGAACTGGGACGCATGGTCTCCTGGCTGCTCGCCCAGAAGCGCAAGACACCGGCCGACCTGGACAAGGCGATGAAGTACGTCACCGCTCACGGCAAACGGTTCGGCTGGGTGCCCAAGGGTTCGCCGGTGGGCTCGTACCCGTCGGAAAAGAAGGACCAGAAGAACGCCGGGCAAGAGCAATAGCGGGTGGATACGCCCGCGGTTCGCGGGGTCCATCGGCAAGCACGCGACAGGCTCGCCGGGGCGGCTTTAAGTGTGGTTCTCCGGTGCAACCGACGTCTCCCTGCGTCGGTGCCGACAATGCCGGTCGATCCGGCCGACTCGTTGCTTTGCCGGGGCTGCTGGATTTCCCGGCCCGGTGTGTGGTCCAATGCGTTTCATAATGGGCCTGTTCCGACGGGAGCTGGTCACGACACGCAGAGGCACACACAGGAAGGATCGGACATGTCGTCATCGCAGAGAACCGCTCGCCGAATCGCTCTCACGCTCACCGCTTTGCTGGCTGTGGCTGCATCGCAGGCCGCCAACCCGGAGGTCCGCAAGGCCGGCGATATCCTGTCGCTGAAGGACTCGGTGCAGGAGATCAGCCCCAAGAACTTCCAGCTGAACCTCACGCTGGAGGGGGCGGTTCCCAAAGGCTCGGGCGGCGGGGCCGACCTCACCGCCACCATCACCTGCGCCAATGGGAAGTGGATCGTCGGCTCGGCCGGCGCGCTGGACTACAACAAGGCCAAGCACGTCGTAGACGCCACCGGCCTGACGGTGACCGAGAAGAGAATCGCGGGCACGATCAAGGTCACCATCCGTCCGGACCAGTGGGTGCCCGCCGACAAGAAGCCCCGCACCCTGACGGTGGAACTCGACGCGAAGGTATCGCCGCTGAAGGCCAACACCGGCGACGAGGAGAAGCCCATCCGCTTCTGGCTGATCAAACCCAGATCGCAGGGCGCCCTGTGGAAGCTCGAGGGGACCTTCACCGCGAAAATGGACGGCCAGAAGTCCGACGGCAAGGCGGACGGCACGTTCCAGCTGCCCGTGCGCAAGGGTCATTGGAACATGGGCACCTGGGAAAACGGCGTGAAGCTCTCGTTCGAGATGGGCAAGGATCGCGAGAACTGGAACCACGTTCGGCTGGCGATCTGCGAGTTGGGCAAGGAGGTCGACCTGTCCAGCCATCAAGGCGTGCGCGTGGGTTTGAGAACCGCCAGGCCGCGGGACGACGTGAACGTCACGCTGTGGATGCGCGAGCAGGACGGAAGCTGGTATTACGTGCGGTCGGCGGTCCCGCTCAACGCGAAGGACAACGAGGTGGTTGTCCGCTTCGAGGATTTCATCGAGGCTGAGTGGGTCTCGCCGGGCAACCACATGGACGAGGATTACGTCTTCGACCGATCGGCCGTCTCGCACGTGGCGGTGGGCGTGGTGAATCCGCTGGGGGTGGGCGAGGTGAACTTCACGCTCACGAAGCTGCAGTGGGTGGATCTTCCCGCCCTCCGCACCAAGCCGGCCGAGGTGGCTGCCACGGGCAAGCTGATGTCCGTAAACGGGCACGACGTCATCCCGGCGCCGATCTTCGGCGGCTACGCCCCGGACCTGCCGCAGAAGTATCGCCCGGGGACGCAGCGGTATCTTTACGCCCCGTCGTATCCGCGCATTCCGGGGCATCGGCAGGCCCAGCTGGGGCGCGGCGACTTTACCGACCTGGCGGGTCTGGCGGAGGTGATTGTCCGTCGCGACACGCCGGTGACCAAGCGCGTGGCGACGCTCCTGGGCAACAAGAACGTCTCGAAGCTCCATCGCTGGACGGAGAAAAAGCCCCGCAAAACGCCCAAGGATGCCTTGCGGATGTTCAACGACCTGCTGAAGGCCCCGACGCTGTACGACGCCGTCGCCTGGAAGGACGTGAAACTGGCGGACTCGCTGGCCGCCCGCGCCAAGCAATTGGCAGGCCAGAAGGACCCGCCCCGGACGGCCGTCATGCAGACCAACCGGCGACTGATGGACGCCGCCTTCGGGAAATACCTCAAGCCGATGCCCGGGAATCCGCCGACCGAGCAGTATTACATCGAGTGCTACGGCGAGCGATTCCAGGCAGCCCAACTGCTCCATGACGGCGACTGGAAGAAGCACCTCAACGATTGGGGCAAGCGGTACGCCAAGAACGCGAAGGAGAATCGGTTCCCAGCCGTGCTGGAGTTCTGGAACGAGCCGTACCTCAACTGGGCCGAGCGCAGCCGGGTGAATTACAAGCTGAATTACTACGACGTCTCGAAGGCGAAAGTCGGCGGGCCGGTGGTTACGAAGCACGGGCTGGAGATTCCGCACCTGACCTGGCGCAAGAAGGACGGCAAGTGGCAGGTGTACGACCCGACGGCCTTTTCGTACTGGTCGGGTCGAGGGAACGGCTGGATGTACGATCAGATGCTCGCTGCCATCGCCGGCGGCGTGAAGGAGGTCTACCCGGAGGTCCGCGTGATCGGCGGATGGGGTTTCCGCTACAACGAAGACCACTGGGCCGCCTGGGACATGCTGTACAAGCCCACGATCGACCGGAACATCAAGTGGATCGACGGCATCCACGAGCATCACTACCAGGGCGACACCACCTCCATGAACGCCACGTACGAGGTGCTCACGGCTTACGGTGTGACGAAGCACGACAAATGGCTGCACTCCTACAACACCGAGACCAACGACCTGGTGGACGCCCCGGCCCGCGGGCCCATCGACACGCCCGAGAAGGCCCGGCGGTCGCGCGAGTATCGCCGCATGACCTACAACCTCCGCGATTGTCTCTACTGCTGCTACGTCACGCCGGACAAGGCGGCCGCGCGAACGGTGATCCACAACAACCACACGCCGACGGCAACCGAGATCGCCTACGGGCAGATGAAGAACCTCCGAGGCCGACTGGTCGAGACCACCAGCTCCGAGCGGAACGTGTGGATCGTTTCGAGCATCGACGGGACCGACCCCAACGCCATGCCCCGCCGTCCCGGCCAGACGATGGTGGTGTTCGTGTTCAACAACCACCGCACGCCAAGGACCATCAACGTCCGCCTCGACGCGCCGAGCGGCACGGAGTTCGCCTCGGCCACCCAGACCGATATCCTGGTGGACAAGAAGACGTGGAAGCTCCGGACGGCCGACAGCAAGCACAAGACCGACGGCAAGGCGCTGGCGACGACCATCACGCTGCCGGAGCGGTCGGCGTGCAAGTTCAGCCTTCCGCTGAAGGGGACCGCCGCCGAGAAAACGCAGGTGACGCGGAAGCAGTTTTTCTCGGCTGACATTCTCAAGGATGTCAAGCCGGGCAAGTCGCTCTCCACGAGCGTCGCGCTGGACGGGGCGATGCTCGCCAAGGCCCGCCGGGCATGGCTGAGAGTGGTGCTGGAGAAGGTGGCCACCGGCGAGGGCAGCGTGACCATCGGCGATACCACGCTGCCGCTGCCCAAGGCCTACACCGGCGACAACCAGGCCCACATCGTGGAGATCCCCGTGAGCCTCAAGGACCTCGCCCGGAACACCGCCCTGACGTTCACCGTCAACAACGGGCCATACGCCGGCTATCGGGTGGACATGGCGAGCATCTACCTGGAGACGGCGAAGTAAGACCGGCGGATGGAATGATTGA
>CAZYIH010000236.1:0-4413 GCA_964646915.1 uncultured Planctomycetaceae bacterium
GCCACGCTCGGCACGCGAGATCGGCCGCTCGCCCTGGTCGATCGGCTGCGAGACGCTCGATCGCGATTTTGCCGACTTCACCCATACCGGGCCGCACCTCGGCGATCTCGGCGCGACTCAGGCGCGTCTCCAGGCCGGATGGGCAAAGACGGACAGCGGCGATGGCCGGTATGATTTCGCCTGGCTGGACGCCATCGTTGATGGCTGCCTTGGGCAGGGCGTTCGTCCGTGGCTGGAGCTGGCGTACGGCAACCCCGCCTATCCCGGCGGGGGCGGCGTGGGCCTTTCGGAGGGCTGGCCGCGCTCGCCGGTCGCACTGGATGCCTGGGACCGATGGGTGACCACCACGGTCGAGCGCTATCGCGATCGCGTCACGACCTGGGAAATCTGGAACGAACCGGAGAACCACGCCGCCTCCACCGCCGAGCAGTACGCGGCGTTCTTCATCCGCACGGCTCGCCTGGTGCGGGCGTGCGATCCCGACGCGCGGATCGTCGGCCTGGCGCTCGGCGGGGCGGTCTCGTACGCCGGGGCCGTCCTGGCTGCCCTCGACGCGGCGGAGGCCGGTTCGTTGCTCGATGAGCTGAGCTTCCACTTCTACCCGCACAACCCGGACGGCGACTTCGACAAGGTGGCCGAACTCGCCGCCCTGCTCGCTCGGCATACGCCGCATGCCTCGCTGCGCCAAGGCGAGACCGGCTGCCCCTCCGAAACGGTCCGCTTCATGGCGCTGGGCGAGTATACATGGTCCGAACGCAAGCAGGCGGCCTGGGACCTGCGGCGCCTGCTCGCCCATCATGCACGCGGCATTCCCATGAACCTGTTCCAACTCTCCGACATGCACTACGGAGCCGGACGAGGGCTTTACACCGGCCGTAACTCCAAGGGCCTGCTGTGTACGACCGCCGATCACCGCGTCGCCTATCGCAAGCCCAGCTATGCCGCCGCCCAGCATGTCTTTTCCGTGTTCGATGATCGGTTTCCCCTCCGAGCGATGCCGAACCTCGCCGGCGACGAGGCCGCATCCACCGCGGCGCACGCCTGGACGCGAGACGGCGACGAGGCGCTCTCGCTCGTGGCCTGGTGGCGATGCGACCAGCCGCCCGCACTCGAAGCGCCGGAAATCGACACGGTCACGCTGCCGCCGCAGCCGATTGGCCGCCCGGTGCTGGTGGACTTTCTCAGCGGCGTGGTGTTCGCCCCGCACGAAGGTGGCGGCGATGCTCTGTGGAGAGGCCTGCCCCGGACCGATGTGCCGCTTGGGATCGCCGAGCACGCCGTCCTGCCGCTTGGCGGCCTGGAGGGCGCGTGAACGCGCCGTTCATCCATGACGACTTGTTGCTCTCGACGCCGCTGGCGTGTTCGCTGTACCACGACGTCGCCGCCGGGCTGCCGATCATCGACTATCACGGCCACCTCGACCCCGCCGCGATTGCCGAGGACCGTCGATTCGACACCCTGACCGAGTTGTGGATCGACCCCGACCCCTACAAGCACCGCGCCATGCGGGTGCTCGGCATTCCTGAAGCCGACATTACCGGTGGCGGCGACGCTCGCACCCGCTTCGACCGCTGGGCCGCGGCGGTCCCTCGACTGCTGGGAAACCCGCTTTACCACTGGACGGCACTCGAACTCAAACGCGTCTTCGACATCGACGAACTCCTCTCGCCCGACACCGCCGACGCCATCTGGGCCGAGGCCAACCGTCGCCTCGCCGGGCCCGGCTTCTCGGCCCGCGCCCTGCTCGGTAAGGCCAACGTCGAGTGCGTCTGCACCTGCGATCGCCTGCTCGACGACCTGGGCCCGCATCGCACGCTCGCGGACGAGGAGGGGACTGTCCGCGTGCTGCCGTCCCTGCGCGGCGACGACGCGCTGCAGTTCGACCCGGTGTGGCTCGATCAACTCACCGGCGCTGACCGCTCCTTCGGCGCTTTCCGGGCCGCTATCGCCGATCGTCTCGATACCTTCGATGCCCTTGGCTGTCGTCTCGCCGACCACGGCCTGGATGCCGCCGCCTATCTGGCCACCGACGACGACGCCACCGCCTCGCTCTACCAGCGTCACCGTGCCGAGGGGGACTTGGATGACAACGACCGCCTCCGCCTGCGCTCGGGCCTGATGCGTTTGCTCGCCTCGCAGTACGCCCAGCGCGGTTGGGCGCTTCAACTGCACGTCGGGGCGCTGCGTCACACCAGCTCGCGGCTTCGACGGCTCGCCGGGCCCACCGGCGGCTACGCAACCATCGGCCCGCCGCTGGACGTCGCCGGGCTCGCCCGTCTGCTCGACGACCTCGAGCAGCGAGACCGCCTGCCCCGCGTGATCCTCTACAATCTCAACCCGGCCGACAATGCCGCTCTGGCCACCCTCACCGGCTCGTTCGCCCAGGACGGCGTCGCGGGGAAGCTCCAGTTCGGCCCCGCATGGTGGTTCAACGACCACCCACTCGGCATCACCCGGCAACTCGAGGCCCTCGCTTCCCACAGTCTGCTGTCCACCTTTGTCGGCATGACCACAGACTCCCGCAGTCTGCTGTCTATGACCCGGCACGAAACCTTCCGGCGAGTCTTCTGCGACTGGCTGGCCCGGCACGTTATTGCCGGCACGATGCCCCCCGATCGCTCGCTGCTGGACCCGCTCGTTGGCCGCGTCTGCCACGACAACGCCGCCGAGTTCCTGCAACTCCCATCCAGGAAGCACCATGACTGACACTGACTTCATCGGAAAGGCCGCCGTCGTTACCGGCGCCGGCGGCACACTGTGCTCGGTCGTCGCCAGCGACCTTGCCGCTCGCGGCGCCCGCGTCGCACTGATCGGACGAACCCGCGACAAGCTCGACGCCGTCGCGCAAAAGATCCGCGGCCAGGGCGGTAAGGCCGTCGTCGCGCCCGCCGACGTCACCGACCGCCACGCTGTCGATACCGCACGCCGGTCCATCGAAGCCGAGATCGGCCCGTGCGACCTGCTCGTCAATGGAGCCGGTGGCAACCAGGCCCCCGCCGTCACCACGCTCGATGCATACGACCCAAGGGAACTCGACGCGCCCAGCGGCGGCGAACTGCGTGGGTTCTTCAATCTCGACCTGGATCCCTTCGCCGATGTGCTGCGCATCAACACGATGGGCACGGTCATACCCTGCCAGGTTTTCGGCCGAGCCATGGCCGAGCGTGGCTCCGGTGCGATTCTCAATTTTGCGTCGATGAACACATACCGCCCGCTGACGCGCAACGCCGCCTACTCCCAGGCCAAAGCGGCCGTCAGCAACTTCACGCAGTGGCTGGCGGCGTACCTCGCGCCCGCCGGCATCCGGGTCAACGCCGTGGCTCCGGGCTTCTTCGCCAACGAGCGTTCCCGGCGGATCCTCATGACGGACGACGGCGGCTACACCCCCCGAGGCCAGAACGTCATGCATCACACGCCGATGAAACGCTTCGGCGAGCCCGAGGACCTGCTCGGCTGCGTCCGCTGGCTGCTCGACGACCGAGCGTCCGCCTTCGTCACCGGCATCACCGTCCCCGTCGACGGCGGATTCCTGGCCAGTTCGGGCGTCTAGCCGTTCGTTGAAGAAGGGCTCCGTCGGCGCGGCCATCCTCCACGGAAGCCGCCCGCCTGCCCAAAGAATGCATCAGGAGAACAGGACCATGTCAGATAGGATGGATACCGACAAGCTGCAACAGCAACGCGAGCAGATCGACCCAACCGACCTGTCGATCCCGCTGCCGGATCTGTGCGCCCGCTTCGAGAAACTATACACCGGCGCGGTCAACGACGTGCTTCGCGAGATGTGCCTGCCCAACCAGGCGCTGCCCAGTTCGATCATGCCGCTGCGCGACGAGATGGTCGTCTGTGGCGAGGCGTTCACCGTCAAGGCCGTCAAGGACCCTACGATGAGCGGTGAACTGGAGGTTCGCGTCAAGATGCTCGACGATCTCCGTCCGGGACACGTGGTGATCTGGAACGCCAATGGCGATGACCATGCCTCGCACTGGGGCGGGGTGATGACCCGCGCCAGTCTGAAACGAGGCGTCCGCGGCGCCATCGTCGACGGTGGCATCCGCGACACCAAAGACATCCTCGGCCAGCAGTTCCCCATCTGGTATCGCTACCGCACCAGCAACGGCGCGCTCTCGCACACCAAGATCGTTGGCTATCAGGTTCCGATCTACGTGGGCGACATCATCGTCAAGCCCGGCGACATCCTCCTGGCCGACATCGACGGGGCGCTGGTCATCCCCCGCCGACTCGCGACCGACGTATTGCAGCGGGCCGAGCAGATCGAGCAGAACGAAGGCGAGATCAAGGAGTGGGTCGATGCGGGCCTCTCAGCCCAGGATATCCACGACCGCGGCGGGTACTTCTGATATCTTCAGCCCCACAGTCCGCAGCCACCTGGGTCGCGGGCGTCAAGACGGCTTT
>CAZYIH010000237.1:0-2724 GCA_964646915.1 uncultured Planctomycetaceae bacterium
CGGTACCAGGACGACTTCCTCAACCCCACCACGTACACCCGTCGCGTGCATGGCTGGGGCTGGCCGGACCTCTATGCCGCCGGCTCGCCCATCGGCGGGCCCATCCAGGCGGCGGCGGGGTATATCTTCTCCGACCCGGACCATTGGCCGGGCTGGCACAACGGGTGGAACCCGGGCAACCCGAACTTCCACACGGACAAGTACATGGTCGCCCTCTACGCGGGCGCCGCCCTGCGGGACCACCCCCACTCGGACGAATGGCTGGAGTTCGGGCTGGGGAATTTCCGCGACGACCTCGCCCGCGTCCTGCTCAAGCCCGACGGGGTCGGCTGGGAGTGTCCGGGCTATTCGGGATACTCGTTCAACCTGCAGCTGAAGGTGGCCAGGGTGATCGCCAACACCGGGTACGGCAACCCCATCACCACCAACCCGATGACGCGGGCGACGGGGGTGTGGCATCGTAAGCTCATTACCCCGCCGGATGCCCGGATCGGGATGCGACACGAGGCGCCCCACGGCGATACGCACCGTTGGACGTCGGGGATGAAGTTCGGCTTCGCCCGGCTGGCGGCGTACTACGGACAAAAAGACCCCGCCTTCGCCTCGGAGATGATGGGCACGTGGCAGCTGCTGATCGACAGCGGCATGTACGACGGCCAATGGGAGCCCTCGCTGAAAGAGGCCGTCCTGGAGACCGACCTGTCCATCCAGCCGACGGACGCGGCGGAGATGGACTGGTCCTCCCAGGCGTTTTATGGGTTCGGAGCGATCCTGCGCGACGAGTTCGGCCGAGCGGGCGAGTCATTCTGCAGTCTCAAGGCAGGCCCGGCTCGCGGGCATTACCACAACGACGAACTGGCCTACCACTTCCATTCGGGGCGGACGCCGATCTCGCTGGACTACAACTGCTCGTACCACCCCCGCGCGGACCACGCCTGCCTGCACAATTCCATGACCTTCGGCCGCCAGGGAACCGTCCGCCACAACGCGCGGAACAAGCCCGTCACCGCCCACGAACAGCTTTGGGGGACGGCCCGCGTGGGCGCGTGGAAGACCGGCAAGCTCGCCGATGTTGTGGTGGCTGAGCGGACCTCGTCGCACCTGACGATGAGCCCGATCGACCCGCACGACCACGAATTCTCGCGGCGGTATCCGTCGCGGAAAATGCAACAGACCACCCACCGGCGCACGCTGGCGATGGTGAAGCACGACACGGCCGACGCATTGGGCGACTATCTCGTGGTGCTGGACCAGACTACCGCCAGGCAACCCCAGCAGCTCAACGTGCACCTGCTGGCGCGATCGGCAAGCGTCAGCGGCAGAACCGTCACGCTCGACGGACAGTTGGACAAGGACATCGTTGTGCATCTGGCGGCCGCGAGCGACCCGAACATTCAGGTGCGATCGTATCATTACCTGGCCAACGAGCGACGGGCGGGCCCGGCGTTGTATGCGATCCGGCCGGGCGAATCACAGGCGGACTACGGGGATCGTCTCAAGAGGATGATGGACCAGGCCGGCGCGAAGTCGCTGCCCATTGACGGCCAGGACGCCACCGCGGGCCTGAGCACACAGCAGTGGCATGAGCGGGTAAGACAGACCGGCGGGAAGGCGCTGGCGGTTCCGCCCTTCTGGGCCGGCGAATGGACCGAGGGCGAATACCAGGTCTGGCTTCGCGTCGAGACCGCGCCCGGAAAGCCCATCCTGTGGGTGCTGGCTGCCTGGGACAAGAACGGCCCGGCCGTGACCATCGAGACGGTCAATGACGGGGCCGGCGTGAAGCTCACCGCCGGGGACACAACGGAAACCGTTCGGCTGACCGGGTCGCTGAGCAACCCGAAAACGCTCGTGCTCACCCGCGATGGCAAGACCCGCGAGCTGATCGACCTCTCGCAACTGCCCGCCATGGGCGAGATTCCCCAGAAACCGTTGGGCAGCGACCAGTTGCAGTCGGCCTTCATGCGCTGGCGGGCGGATCTCCAACGGGTTCCGCAGGTGACCTCCCTTCCCGATCCAAAGCTCACTTACGCCTACTACATCCGCAACGTCGAAACGCGGGTGGGAGCCCAGCAGCAGTCCATCACCGCCCCGCCTCAGTGCCCTGCTGGGAAGCAGCCCCGCCCTCGAACCGGTCGGGCTGGACGATGAGTTCAGCGAGACCAGGTTGTGGGTCCATGGCCAACAGCAGTTCCCCGGGCTCGGGCGGGAGTTCATGCCCAGCCTCGACGAGGGCAGCTTCCTGTGGATGCCCACCATCAGCGTGCATGGCTCGATCGCCGAAGCGCTGGATACGCTGTCCTACCAGGACCGTGCGATCCAGTCGATTCCGGAGGTCTCGGAGGTGGTCGGCAAGCTCGGTCGAGTGGATTCGGCGCTCGACCCGGCCCCGGTATCGATGGTCGAGACGGTCATTCACTACAAGCCCGAATACGCCACACTGCCGGACGGCACGCGCGTGCGTCAGTGGCGGGATCACATCCACTCGGCCGACGACATCTGGGACGAGATCGTCGAGCGGGCCTCCTACCCCGGTGCCACCAGCGCCCCGAAACTCCAGCCCATCGAGACCCGCCTGGTGATGCTCCAGACGGGGATGACCGCCAAGCTCGGAGTGAAGGTCCACGGCGAGGACCTCCAGGACCTCGAAACGGCGGCCGTCGCCATCGAACAGGAGTTGCGCACGGTTCCCGAGGTGGTTCCCGGCTCGGTTAATGCCTCCCGCGT
>CAZYIH010000237.1:2824-4406 GCA_964646915.1 uncultured Planctomycetaceae bacterium
TTCGCCCTGCTGCCCGTTCTCACATCCACCGGGCGGGGCAGCGATATCATGGTGCCGATGGCCATCCCGTCGATGGGCGGAATGACCATCGAAGTGCTCACCATGCTCGTGGTCCCCGTGCTCTACTGCCTTATCCGAGAAACGCGCCTGCGCGCCGGACGCAAATCACGGCAGTAACGCCGCCCGATTAACGCGCCGTCGGCGGCGGCGTCTGGATATCCAACTCGCGCCGCATCTCGGCGGCCCATTGGGTGAGAATCCTCTCGGCCTCGGGCTGAAGCTCATCGGCCGGCGTGTCGGCGTAGAGGTTCGGGTTCAGCCGAACCTTGGCGACGTCCCCGGTCAGGTCGATCCACGCCTGGGCGCGAATGCCCTCTGCCTCGGTCGCCGCCGCCTCGGTGAGGTTCGCCTGGGTGTCAAGATCCGCCGCCGTCGGGCGCAGGTAGGTATACGCAGCCGGCCAACCGCTCTGGTACACACCGAGAATATCGGCGTACTCGTCGGTGGCGTGGTTTTCCAGCGTGATCTCGACCGCTTCGTCCAATGTAATCCGGTCCGCGTGCGTGGACATGATGGTTCCTTTCGTGTGTTGTATGGCAGGCGTCTTATCCTGTTGTCCGTCCGCAGGGCCAGTCGCTCTGCCGGGTGCGTTTATGTCTTGCCCAGCCACGAACCGTCGTTGTGCTCGTGCCAGAGCTTGCGAATCGCGTCGTTCACGTCGTTGGGCAACGGGCCCTTTTCGACGATCTCGACGTTCTGCTGAATGTGGTCGGCGTTCGTGCTGCCCACGATGGCTGTATGCACGCCCGGCTGGGTGAGGCAGAACCGCAGCGCCAGCTCCGCCCAGCCGCCGTCAAACCCCACCGCCTCGGGCGTGAGGCCCATCGCGTCTCGCCGCTGAATGTACGGCTGAACGTACTCGCTGTAAAAGCCCTCAAACGCCTCCGGGCCGCGCCAACAACCGTTGGCGATCGGACGTTTGGCCAGCACGCCCAGCCCGGCCGACTCGGCCTGGGGCAGGTATCGGTCGACGGAGTCCTGGTCGGTGAAATTCACGCTCGTCTCGATCGCGTCGAACAGCGTCATCCCCACGGCCTTGGCGGCTGCCACGGCGTCACCGCTGTAGCCGATCGACCGGGTTTTGCCGGCCTGCTTGCACGCCTGCAGCGCCGCGAGCAGTTCCTGATCGTCCAACGTTTCTTCCTCGCAGGAGTGCAGCAGCACGACGTCCACGTGATCGGTCTTCATGCGCGACAGGGAACGCTCCACCGACGCCACAAGCAATTCGGGCGTCCACTCCTCCAGACCCAGTTCCTCGGCCTGGTGGCCGACCTTCGTCACCAGCACGTACTCGTCGCGCCGATCGGCGATGGCAGCCCCGATTCGCTGTTCGGCCTGGCCGTAACAGGCGGCGGTGTCCACCACGTTGATCCCCGCGTCCAGCACCGCATGGAGCACCTTGGTCGCCTCCTCCTGCGAGACCCAGTCCTGGCCGATCTCGGCGCTGCCGAACCCCAGGGGGGTGACACTTAATCCTGTATTTCCAAACGGTTGCTTCTGCATGTGCTCTCCTTCTCGCTGT
>CAZYIH010000238.1:0-4384 GCA_964646915.1 uncultured Planctomycetaceae bacterium
GGTCGGTTCCTGCGCCTTCTAAGAGCCTTGAGTTCTTGCCTGGCAGGCTTGGCCGGCCTTGCTCGCGGTCAGCCGCAGTTCCGCCAGCAGATCTTCGCGTTTGCGATAGCGAACCTTCGGCAGTGCCATTCCCAGGGCAAGTGCGCCCTCCCCTCTGGCGGTGTCCACGGGGACGGCCAATGCCACCACTCCCTCGCTGGCTTCGTCGATGCATTCGACATACCCATCTCGGCGAACGTCACGAAGCCGCTGGAGAAACACGTCGCGGTCCGTGATGCTCTTGGGGCCTCGCTTCAGCATAGGAAGGTCGGCCACGATGCGAGCCCGTTCTTCCTCGCCCAGCCATGCCAGAAGAACATTGGCTGTGGCCATCGTGTGGAGGTGTTCCGGACTCTCGGCCGAGGGGGTAACCACCAGCGAACGAGCAGGTGTCTTCTCCACCAGATGAACCAGGGAGTCGCCGCGCAACTGCGAAAGCACGACGTACTCGCCCAGGCGATCGCCCAACTCGGCAACGATCGATCCCGCAGCGGCGGCCCAGTCCGCACCGGCAAGCCATCGCCGACTCCATTCGTGCACGCGCGGGCCAAGCGTATACGGTTCGCCCCGGCCGGCCTGAGAAACCAGGCCGTGGCACTCCAGCGTCCGCAGCAGGCTTTGGACTGTCTGAGGCTTGAGGCCCATCTCGCGGGCAACGATGCTCAGCGAATGCCCCGCGGAGCAGGAGGCAAGCAAGTCGACAATCTGCATCGCGCGGTCAACCGATTGGATGGTGCGTGGCTGGCTCGAGGGTCGGTTCTTCATCAGGCAAACTCCTTGACAGATTCTCGCGTTCCAGGTAGGATTATAGTAGTGTCGTATATACTACGACATCATCGTATTGCAATATTCTTCTCTTGTCAACCAAGGAGAGGCAACCGTGCCAGATTCTCTTTATGCCACGGCCCACAAGGCCGGTGCGGATATTGTCGGGATAGCGCCCATCGAGCGGTTCGAGGACGTGGCCGCCGAACATCACCCCAGCAGCATTTTTCCCGAGTGTCGCAGCGTCATCGTGCTGGGTAAGCGGATCGTCCGGGGCTGCCTGCGGGGCGTGGAGGAAGGCACGCAGATGTCGCTCTACCACACCTTCGCGGTCAACTGGTTGCCGGATCGGTTCATGGCCCTGACGACGGTGCGGGTAGCCAGTTGGCTCGAGGATCAGCGATGGGAAGCGGTCCCGCTGCCGGACCTGCCCGTGGAGGTCCCACCGATGGGAATCCCGGTCAAGGAAGGCAATCCCGCGCCCAACGTGATGGTCGACTTCATCGACGCAGCCGTTCGCGCCGGGGTCGGGGAGATCGGCCTTACGGGCGAGTTGATGACACCCCAGTTCGGGCATCGCCAGCGCGTGCAGGTCATCCTGACCGATGCCGAACTCGAGCCGACGCCGATGCTCGACGGCCCGGTGTGTGACCGCTGCGGCGCATGCGCCGAGGCCTGTCCGCTCGACGCGATCGACGCAGCCGAACGGCAAACCATCGACATTTGCGGCAAGCAGATGCAGGTCGCCAAGGTCGATATCGACCTCTGCCGCCGCTGCCGCAATGGAGCCCTGCCGAACAATCGGCATTCCTCGGGGCGTCCGGATCGCCTGGCCGCCGCCTGCATGCGAGCCTGCGCCCACCATATGAACGAAGCCGACCTGCTGGAGAACCACTTCCGCGAGCCATTTCGGAAGCGCCCTGCATGGATGATCGACGCCGGCGGCGTGCCTCGCCTGGAGGAGTAGTACACATGAAAGAACTGACCGCCCAAGCCATCAAGCAGTTCGCCCTGAACATGGGTGCGGACCTCGTCGGCGTCGCGAACATCGAACGGTTCCAAGGTGCTCCCCGGCGGATGCACCCGGCCGAGATTTTCCCCGAGTGTCGCAGCGTGATCGTTCTCATCCGTCGCATCCTTCGGGGCAACTGGCGAGGCATCGAGGAGGGCACGTATTGGCCGAATTACACCTACTTCGGCTATCACGGGCTGCTCAACAGCTTCTTCATTCCGCACGTCGTGTACGAAACGAGTTGCTTCATCGAGGATCACGGCTGGGAGGCCGTGCCGTACTACCCCGGCGTGCCGGAGCGCCAGCCCCCGGAGGATCCGGTCCGCCCCGGTGCGGTTGGCCCGGACGTACACATGGCGATCCGCATTGCCGGTATCGCCGCGGGCCTGGGTGAATGCGGCTGGTCGAAGGTCTTCCTCACGAAGAAGTTCGGCCCGCGAGTCCGGCTGCATGCGATTTTGACCGACGCCCCGCTTTCCTCCGATGCCCTCGTCGAGCCCGGGAGCCTCTGCGACAAATGCGGATCCTGCGTGCGAGGCTGTCCCGGCGCCATTCCACCGGTCAAGGACGGGCCGGAGGTCTCGGTTCGGATCGAAGACAAGACCTACACCTGGGGCGATGTCCACATGGGGCGATGCACGCTGTGCTTCCACGGCGGCGACCCGCGCGTCAGCCCGTTCATTCACAAGAGCTTCCCGGGCTACGAGTTCGACGTCACAAAGCAGGACGTCAGCGAGAACGTGGCCTACAAGTTCTGCTGGCCGATGAGCCTGGGCGACTGGCGGGCGACCGACGAGGACCCCTCCGGCCACATCATCGAGGGGCACCGCTGCCTGCGCGACTGGGGCGGCGACGCCAGTTACGCCGTCGAGGGCAGCCGCGGGTGCATGCGAAGCTGCTTCGACCATCTGGAGAAGCGCAACGCCATCGAACAGACCTTCGAGAATGGCCCGTTCATCAAGCGGCCGCGATGGATGCTGGACTGCCGCGTGCCGTCGGCAGACGACGTTGCGAAGGAGTAACGCATGCCCAACCCCGATCGCCGTAAGGCTATACCCGCCGGGACGGACGAACGTACGCCCCTCGTGGCGGCGATGCTCCACGCCGACCAGGGCTACGGGAGGGAAGTCCTCGAGGGCATCTGCGACTACATCCAGGAGAACCGCAGTTTCATGGCCATCCCGGCCGGCGAGGTGTTCGACCACCCTGAGCGTCTGACCTGGTGGCTGGGTCGTGCCGATGCAGTCATTACCGAAGCACGCACGCCCGAGCATGTCCGCGCGCTCGCCGCAAACGGGCTGCCGGCCGTCATTGTCACCGGCCGGATCGTGCCCGAGTCGCTCCCGTGCGTCATCGTGGACAACGCCGCCGTCGGACGCATGGCGGCGGAGTTCTACCTGGATCGGGGATTCAGCGACTTCGCCTACGCCGGTTACCCCCACGCCTGGTTCAGCCAGGTCCGATCCGCCAGCTTCCAGGAGACAGTGCTCGCCCGGGGCAAGCGTTTCCACCCGTTCGACCAGAAGGACCCGGCATGGAGCGAGTACCCCGACCCCGAACTGATCCGCTGGCTCATCGACTTGCCCAAGCCGGTCGGCCTTCTGGCCGCCAACGTGCATCGCGCCCAGGAGGCGATCCTCGCATGCCGGTCGGCCAACCTGGCCGTCCCCGAGGACATCGCCGTTCTCGGCGTGGACCGAGACGAGATCCTCTGCGACATGGTCAGCCCGCCGATGTCGTTCGTCGACCCCGGCACCCAGCAGATCGGCCGGCGAGCGGCCGCCATCATCGACGACCTGCTCTCCGGTCGCCCCGCCCCCGACGAACCGGTTATCATCCAGCCCGTGGGCATTCAGGAACGCCAGAGTACCGACTGCTTCGCCGTGAGCGACCCGGCCGTCCGGACCGCCCTGATGCTCATCCGCAGGCGCGCCTTCGACGGGCTCACCGTGGAGGAAGTCACCCGGGAGGTCGGGCTCTCTCGCCGCTCGCTGGAAATGAAGTTCAAGCGACTGCTCTCGCGAACGTTGCAGCAGGAAATCCTCCGCGTGCGGCTCGACCGCGGCAAACTGCTACTCACAGAGACCTCCCTGGACCTGCCGGACCTGGCCGTGCGCTGCGGATTCTCGTCCGCTTCCTACTTCGGACAGGCCTTCCACCGGCATTTCGGGCTCTCTCCCACCCAATTTCGCGCACAAACTCTCGGATTTTAGAGGCCCTAAGTTCCAGCCTAATAGCCACTTCTGGTCCATTGCGCATTCTCTGGAACCCGTTGCGCTCGTTCTTGCGCATACGAAGCGGGTCGAGGGTAGCATACGTGTGTTCGAGTGGGCGAAGATACGCCCCCATTTCTGAAACCCTTTTAAGGAGGTTGTTATGAAGAGATTCGCACTGATTCTGGCCGTAGCGCTGCTGGCCCTTGCGCCGGCGATCACATCCGCCGATGTCATCTACACCGAGACTTTCGACAAGGGTGTGGGTGGTAATGACGCGGGTTGGTCCAATGGATCGGGGCCTTCCGTGGTTGGCTGGCAGTCGCACGTCGGCGTGGGTGCTCAAGACACCAGC
>CAZYIH010000239.1:0-4366 GCA_964646915.1 uncultured Planctomycetaceae bacterium
GCCGAAATGGGGGTGTGCAGATTTGCAGATGTCCCGTAAAATGGGACGTGATGAGTGAATCAGCCCCGACAACTCCTGCGATGGACCGCCGGCCGCACGACCTGCTGGCGCGCGGGCTGACGTGGGTGTGGAGCGGTTGGCTGGCGGCGACGGTGCTGCTGGCCGGGACGCGATTCAACCCCCTCCCTGCCGGCAAGCTCGCCTTGGCGCTGGTTGTGCTCGGGTTCGCCGTGTTCACCATCGGACGACGAGGCCGACTGGACCAACAATCCGACGGCGCGCGGGCGTTCGCGCTGGCCTACTACGGCGGATACGCGATGATGCTGGCCGCCGCCCTGCTCACCACAGCCGTCGCCGTGGGCGAATGGGTCGCCTGACGCGTCCCTGCTTCCTGAGTCGACCTCTTACGCGCTGGGCTGGGCCTCGGCGTCGCTGAGGTCCGCCTCTTTCAGCGGCTCGCTCTCGACGGATCCCCCGTCCAAACAGAGCGTGTCGATCATCTCCACCAGTCGCCCGAACTGCGGCTTGGAGATGTAGCCATTGGCCCCGACGCCCTCGCATTTGCGGGCCATCTGCTCGTTGATCAGCGACGAGAACATCAGCACCGGAAGCTGCTTGCCGTCGAGCTTCTGACGGACGTTCCTGCAGAAGGTCAACCCGTCCATCTGGGGCATCTCGATGTCGGTGATGATGACGTTGACGTAGTCCGAGAGATTTCTGCCTTCGCTCTGGGAGAGCTTGATAAACTCCTGGATCCGCTCGTGAGCGCTGAGGCCGTTGTCGAAGTCCATCACCTGCGTGTATCCGTCCTTCTCCAGGACGTTCATCAGCATCCGTCGGATCGTGCCCGAATCCTCGGCCAGCACGATTTTCACCTCCGGCCGCTCGCTTTTGCGGGGATGGTTGCACGATTCGATCGCGGGAAAGCCCTGTCCGGTCGAAGGAATCAGCTCGGCGACGATCTTCTCCATGTCCACGATGAGAATCTCGGTCTCGTCAATGTGAACCGAGCCGGTAAACTCCGCGGAATACTGCTGGAACACCGGACTCATCGGGCTCAGATCGTCCCAGCCAATGCGATGAATGCGATTGACCCCGTCGACGAGAAACGCCGTCTGGGCCCCGTTAAACTCCAGCACCAGGATGATCCGATGATTCTCCCGCCCGATCCCGCCGGCCGCCTCGGCCACAGCGGCGTCGGTGTCCTCCACGTGAGCGATGCCCAACTCCACCCCGAGGTCCACCAGCGGAACGGTATGACCGCGGAAGAGGAACACGCCCAGCAGCGAATCATTGCCCGTTTCGAGCTTCGTGATGCGAGAGACGTCGTACTGCTCGATCGCCTGGATCTTCAGCACGTTCACGCCAAACCCCTGGCCGCCCAGATCGAACTCGAGGATCTCGACCTCGTTCGTGCCCGACTCGAGCAGGATGCCTTCTTTCTTCGCCATTTCAGATACCCCGAGAGGTGCCTCAATGCACCGAAAGCAGAAAACAGAACAGGCCTGCCCCACAGCCGCCTGCGCAGCCATACAGACCCCGTGTCACCGTCGCGACGTGCATACATCGGAACAAACCACGCCCAACTGTACCGAAATGTCCCCACTTCAGGGCGATCAGGCCAGCCGCCGCACTCCCAAACGCCACCCCGCCGATTCCACTGAGAAAAAACACCCAGCGGATTTGCCCGCCCCCGGACCCGATCGTAGGTTTCCACTGCGTCGGGAAGGCAACCTGCCGCCCGAGCAAGAACGACCACAACCAACCATTTGGACTACAGGAGCCCGAACCGATGACCAAGAAATCCCTACCCATCCTCGTCGCCGCAGTCACCCTCGTCGCGACCTCTTCTATTGCGCCGGCCAGCCCGATGACCTATCACGGCATGGGGTACGCACAGAACGTCAAGCTGCACTCGCCGGGCGCTCTGGCCGACGGGCTCACCGTCCGTGCCGGACAGGCCCGCATCACCTGGGAAGATGAAGACTACCTCGCCTACTGCGTCGACATCAACCACTACATCGGCTCGTCCGACGTGACCCCGATCAGCTCGCTCTCGCTGCATAACGGCGACCTGGCCGCCTACCTGTTCAATACCTACGCCGACGATGTCAACAGCTCGCTGGACGCCGCCGCCCTGGGCGTGGCGATCTGGGAAGTCGTCAACGAAACCGAATCCACCTTCGACGTATCCCTCGACGCCGGCAACTTCTTCATCAGCCAGAACGACAGCGTTCTCTCGGCCGCCAACAGCCTGCTGTCCACGCTGCCGGACAGCTACATCCCCGATCCCGATCCGATCGTCCTCCGCAGCGAAAGCAAGCAGGACGTGATGATCCGCGGCGAAGACCAGCCCGTGCCCGAACCGGCAACCATGGCCATGCTCGCCCTGGGCGGACTGGGCGCCCTGCTCAAACGCCGCAGCCGCTGACCCCACGCCTCACCACCACCCAGCACCGCAACAACCAGCGGGCAGCCTTCCAGAGCGGAGGGCTGCCCGCTTCTTTGTGCGCATGATGCCACCTGGCAGAATGGGATGAGTTTCCAAGCATTTTGATTTCAAAAACGCCGGTTCACTGCTGAACGCCATGCCCTGGAGAGTCGATACAGCGACTGCAGGCGGGGAGCCGTTCCACGATCCCATGGAGGATTGTCGATGAGGCGTTGGATCACCATCCTGGTGACAGCCATCGCATCGACCCTGGCGTCCGGGCAGACCGGGCAACAGGCCGATGACAGCCATCGCCCCGCGCCGAGGCGGTCCGCCCTCTTTACCCGCCTGGGCGACGCCAACGCCGCTGCCGCCTTCCAGGCGATGCGCCACCTCGAACTGCTTGGCCCCTCGGCAGTGACGTTCCTCAACCGACGCCTCGCGCCGGTGCACCGACCGCGACCCGAACGCATCGTCGCCCTGATCGACCGCCTGTCGGCCGAGAGCTACCACCAGCGGACCGCCGCCTTCGCGGCCCTGCTGGAAATGGGGCCTGTCGCGCGGAATGCCGTCCAACGGGCCCTCGCCGGGCGCCTCTGCCTGGCTGGGAAACGACGCCTCAAGGCCCTGCTGCTCCGGGCACAACGCACCGGCCCGCAGACCCTCAACCAGCAGCGCCAGCTCCGCGCCTTACGGGCCCTGGAACGCATCGGAACCGCCGACGCGTTGGCCGCCATCCGGCGCATCGCCGGGGGCACGCCCGAGGCCCGTCTGACCACCTGGGCCACCACCGCCGCCAATCGACTCGCCACACGCCTGGGGGGCGAACCCGGCGGAGCGATGGCCGGTGGAGACATCGGACGCAGCGGCTGGTTCGACGGAAACGCCGTCCGCAAACCCGGGAAACTCGCCTGGAAACTGGACCTGGGCGAATACCGCTACCCGGCCACCAGCATCGTCGTCCACGACGGAGTGGCCTATTTCGGCGTCGACCACGCCGACGTCGGACCGATGATCTGCACACGAATCTACGCCGTCGACCTCAAAACCCGCCGCGTCCTCTGGACCCATGGCCACTCCGAACAGACCATTCTCGACGCGCCGGCCGTCAGCGAGGGAACCGTCTACTTCTGCTCGGCGTCCGATGGGGCACTGCACGCGGTGGACGCCAGAACCGGCCGCCAACGCTGGCAGGTAAACAGCGGCCGCGCCGCCGTCGCAAGCCCCGTCGTGGATGGACCCACCGTCTACTTCGGAAGCAACGACGGGCACTTCCGGGCCGTGGACACCCAGTTCGGCCGCATGCTGTGGTCGGTCGATCTCGGCGACGCGCTGAACATGCCCGCCGCGATGAGTGAAAAATACGCCATCGTGCCCGCCGGACGCACCATGCACGCGGTGGACCGCCGGTCCGGCAAGGTCCTCTGGACCCACTCGGCCGAACTCATGGTGGGTGCCCCCGCCGTCCGCGACGGCCGGGCCTACTTCACACGGTTCGACCGGCAGGACGGACGCGGCCGCATCGTGGCGATCGACCTCGCCGGCGGCAAAACCGCATGGTCGGTCCCCGTGCAAAACGCTTCGCCCTTCGCGCCGGCCGTGGGCGACGGGGTGGTCTACGCCCCGGGAACCGACCGCCGCGAACTGCTCGCCATCGATGCCGCAAAGGGTACCGTCCGCTGGAAGGTCGCCCTTCCGAGCGAAACGTGGCAGTCGCCGGTCACCGCCGGATCCATGGTCTATCTCGTGGGGCGCGAGGAGGGGAACGTGCTGGCCGTGGACGCCAAGCAACGCAAGCTCCGATGGACGTTCGACACCCACTCGCGCCGCGCGACCGGGTCGCCGGCCGTCGCCGATGGAACGCTCTACGTGCCCAGCCGACACTGGAAACTGTTGGCCGTCACGGAACGCTCCCCGGACGATGACACCCCCGCC
>CAZYIH010000240.1:0-4326 GCA_964646915.1 uncultured Planctomycetaceae bacterium
GCGGCGGCACAGGTCCTCAGGGCGCGGTCGCGCTGCTCGCCGCGCGTTACCGCCAGCGTCGCCGCCGCGGCGCGGGCGGACCGGGCCAACTGTTCGATCATCGTATGGGCATCCATCACATCTGCTCCTGTGGGGGTTTCTCGAAGCGATCAGCCTAGATTATCGCCCCGCCGATTGCAACTTGCCCACGCACAGGCCGGCGTAAAACGCTGGCGTCGCGTTGGCGGGCATAGTATGAAACAACCATGACTCGAACGCACATTCACCTGTATCGGACCTCTCTGCTGGCTGGGCTGCTCCTGCTGGCCGGTATCTTCGTCGGCTGCGGCGTGCCCGAACCCGATGAACCCGTCGGCACGTATGGGCTGGACTTCTCCCTGCCGGACGGTTCGACGCGCTCGGGGGCGATCGTCTTCCTCATCGACGGGGTGAACACGGAAATCTTCAACGAGATGCTCTCGGCCGGCGAGCTGCCCGCCATCAAGAAGTACTTCATCGACCGCGGGCTCTACTGCCCGCGCACCGTCGTGAATACCCCGTCGGTCACGCTGGCCAACGAGACATCGGTGGTTACCGGCCTGTTCCCCGGCCATCACGGAATCACCGGGATCAACTGGTTCGACCGCTCCAAGCTGATCTGGCGGAACTACGAGACCATCGCCCAGAAGAACACGCTCGACGGCGACTATCGCGCGACGACCATCTACGAGCGATTCCCCAGCCGCACGACGGTCTCGATGTTCTACCAGGCCCATCGCGGCGCCACCAAGTTCGTGGAAAACTGGACCTCGGCCGGCCCGCCGTTCTTCTTCGGGTGGTTCGAGTTCGTCGACCGCCTGACGCTCTCGCGGTTCGACATGGTGATGGACATCGCCCGCCGGCGGCGCGAGTTCCCGGCCTTCACGATGGTCTACCAGTTGGCCCCGGACTTCCGCGCGTACGGCCAGGGCGTTTCGTCCGATGCCTACCGCACCGCGATGAAGCACACCGATACGCAGATCGGGCGGGTGTTGGCCGACATCGAACGGGCCGGGCTGCTGGAGGAGATTCACATCGCCCTGCTCTCGGACCACAGCCTGCTGGACGTCGACAAGCACATCCCGCTGAGGGAGACCCTCTGCAAGCTCGGGCTGGAGGTCGCCTCGGCGAGGCTGTGGGAGCAGACACCCTTCGAGGACCGCATGGAGGTCTACCAGCGGTCCAACTGCGTGCTCTACGGCAGCGGCGACCGGTACTGGGCGATTCAGCTTCGCAAACCCGTCCGCACCACGCCGGACGCCCCCGGGGAGAACACGCCCCCGCGATACCACCCCTGGCCGCAACGACCGACGGCAGAGGATTTGACCGTCTATCCGACCGCCGACGGGAATGTCGTGAACATCCCCGCCGCCCTGCTGGCCAGGCACAAAGGCATCGACGCATTGGCCGTCGCCAAGGGCAGGAATCATGTGGTGCTCATGCGAACGAACGGGGCCGTCGCGTTCCGTCAGCCCGATGGCCGGGGCGGGCCGATCTTCTACCAGCGTCTGCGCGGGATCGATCCGCTGGGCTACGCCGGCCACGTGCCCAAGGCTGTGCTGGCCGGAGAGAAACCCCTCACCTCGCGGGAATGGCTCGAAGCGACCAACGACACGCAGTTCCCGGACGTCCCGGGGCAGGTGGTGGCCTACTTCCGCGCCCATCGCGCGGGCGACATCGTAGCTTTCGCCGCGCCGGGGTACGACTTCGGGACGAAGAATCGCGCCGGCCATGGCGGGCTTCGCCCGGGCGACATGCACGTACCGATGGTCATCGCCGGGCCCGGCGTGCCCAGAGGCAGGCGGATTCCCGTCGCCCGCACCGTCGACCTGGTCCCCACCATCCTGACGCTGCTGGGCAAACCCGTCCCCGCCGGCCTGGACGGCCGACCGCTGGTAACACCGACGAAGTAACCAGGGTTTGAGATGTACGACAGGCGGTTGCGGAGCGGCTGCGTTGCCCGCAAGCCGCAGGACTACGCCTCGTCTTCCATGCCCTCCGACTGCTGCGGAGTGGCTGCGTTGCCCGTGCCCGCCGCCTTGATCGCCCGGAAGAAGCACCACGCCAGCCCGACCACCAACAGCGCGATCATCGCGGTGAGCACGAGGTAGCTGGGCGTTGTCAGTTCGTGCGTTCGGGGCTGTTCGACCGGGGCCTTGTTTTCCGCTTCGGCGGTGGCGGTCTGTGTTGTCGTTTCCGCCGGCCGGGTCGTGGCGATCACGGGCGTCTGAGCCATCGCGACCTGCGTAACGGCCTGCTTCTTATCGAGTTTTGGCGGGAGAATCGCTGCCGCCAGCATCACGCCAACGACGGCCCCCACCACCATCACCCCACCGCCGGCAGAGAACCGCGCGAATCCGCTGGGTCGCCTGCGATGACGTTCTGCCCGCGCGACGATCATCGCCCCGCCGATCACCGCCAACACGCCGGCGGACAGCGCGACCCACAGGGTCGGCTGGGCAGCCCGCAGCGTCCGGCCGATCGCTTCGGGAGGCGCTGCGACGTCCTCGGGCGGGACGTTCTTCAGCGCGTCCAGCGAAGCGATGTATGCGTTGCCCGCCTCCATTGTCGCCCGCACGTGGGCAAAGCCGGTGACCATCGCAGCCGTCGCCGCCAGTAACAGCAGAATCGCCACCACGCCCAACCCCCGGCCGATGCGGGGTTGGCCGACGTGCTGAGCATACCGGTCTGCCCCGGGCGAATGCCTCAGGCTCAGCAGCAACGCCAGGATCGGGGCTCCGATCGCCACACCCACGCCGACGGCCATCATGAGGTTCAGCTCGCCTTGGGAGTAGAGGAACTCACCGGAGAGCTTCTCCAGCAGCGACCAGGCGAACAACGCGCTGAGCAGCACCGGGGCGATGTAGCGGATGATGATTTCCCACCAGCCGCCCAGGCGCCAGTCCGAGCGTTCGTTGGCATGCTCCCTGAGTCGACCGAGGCGATACGCCCAACCGATGACCACGCACTCCAGCAGGCCCAGCAGGCAGATCCCGCCCCAGGTGGAGGTTACGAACCCGTCCATCGTGCCCAGCCAGTTGAGCCCGCCGCGTGTGCAGTAGATCACGCCGGCAGCCAGCCCCATGAGGCTCATGCCGATCAGCGTTTTCCCGCGCGACCAGCCGGTCTTGTCCACCAGGCCGGTCAGCACACTCTCGGTGATGGAGAAGGCCGAGTCGATCCCCAGCGTCAACAGGGCGATGAAGAACACCGCCCCGAACCACGCCGAGCCCGGCAGTTGGGCGAGGGCATAGGGGAACGCCACAAACGCCAGCGACGGACCGCCGTCGACGATCTCGGTGACCGGGACCGCCAGATCGGTGTTCTGCTGCACGAAGGCGGCCTGCTGGGTGGCGAACGCCATGGCGCCCAGCGTGGCGAACACGGCGATGCCCGCGGCGAAACTCGTGCCGATATCGGCCAGGCCGATGATGGCTGCGTTGTTGTTGATGTCGCTCTTGCGGTGCAGGAAGCTGGCGTAGGTAATCATCACACCGAACGCCAGGGACATGCTGAAGAACATCTGCCCGAACGCCCACCGCCACGTCTCGGGGTTGGCCAGTCGGGTCCAGTCGGGGTCCAGGAAGAAGTTCAACCCCTCGCCCGCCCCGGGAAGCGTCAACCCGCGAATGGTGAGCACCATGAGCATGATCCACGGCAGCGGGACCGTCCAGAGCACCACCTTGCTCACCAGCTTCACCCCGCGGAAGATGCACAGATACATCAGCACCCACACCGCCAGCAGGCTCAACGCGATGGGCGTGACCAGTCCGCCGAAGTCCCAGGGCTTGACGCCGGATTGGATATCCTCCTGCGTCCAGATGTTCAGGTAGTCGTTGAAGAAATAGCTCTTGGCCTGTTTGACCCCGTCCAGCCCCTCGCCGGCCCAGGGAAGCTCGCCGCCGGTGACAATCCCCCCGACGCAGACGATCAGGAAGTTCAGGCAGTACGCCAGGATCACCGGGTAGTAGGTGATGATGACGAATCCGAGGATGATCCCCCACCAGCCGACCGGCTCGGTCTTGCGGTTGATTCCACGAAACGCGTCGGGGGCAGCCTTCTGCGTCATGTGCCCCAGCGAGAATTCGAGAATCAGCAGCGGAATGCCCACCAGCAGCATCGCGATGAGGTACGGGATGAGAAACGCCCCGCCGCCGTTGTCGTAGACCTTATAGGGGAAGCCCCACAGGTTGCCCAGGCCGACGGCAGAGCCGACCGCCGCCAGGACGAACCCGGCCCGCGAACCCCAGTTCTCACGCGTCTGTTCGAGTGGTGATTCCGCCATGATGTGTCCTCGTTTTCAGGTTC
>CAZYIH010000241.1:0-4313 GCA_964646915.1 uncultured Planctomycetaceae bacterium
TTAGGGGCAGCTTCCCATCGTCGCGCCCCATGGCCTTCTGAAGGTCCTTCTCGTCGAACACAGCGGCAAGGGCCATACGCTCGGCCACAACGAACGAACGCAGGTCCCTGAGCCTGCCGTTGACCTTGTCGGCGAACTCTTCGGAGATGACCTGGCCTTGCAGCGTCCTGCTGCGGTTGTGCATCGTGACTACCGCGATCGTGGCGCCTTCCTTCAGGTCGGCCTTACGCATCATCGCCTGCACCAGCTTGGCCGAGATCGTCTTGAGGTCGCCGCTTGTCCCTTTGCCGCTTGCCGTGGCAACGACCTCGCCGTCTGTCACGTCGACCACCCGCAGGTCGGCAGACACTGCATAGACCACCGGTCCACGGAGGACGTATTCCACCGTGCCATCGCGGCCGCGTCGCCCGCTTTTGCCTCGCGACCCGGTGTTGCCGCCCCTGCCGGGCCTTCCGTCATCGCCGCGTTGGCCGCGCCAGCCGTCGTTACCATCGCGTCCGTCTCGGCCATCCGGGCCGCGGTTCCCATTCGCCGCCCCCGGTCGGGTCCTTACGACCGTTTCGTGGTAGTACTCGTCCTTCTCGGGGTCGTGCTTCCTGACCTGCTCCGACCACCGCGTACCCCGGCCACCTCGGCCCCCAGGCCCTCCCCGGCCCCCAGGTCCACCCGAGCCGCCATCGCCCCCCGGCCCACCATCGCCTCCCGCTCCACCTTGACCCGCCCGACCCGCGGCGCCGCTTCGACCAGCGGTGCCCGCCTCTCCTCCCCGCACGTCGAACACCAGATTGGCCTTGACCATGTCCGCAAAGTCCTCGGTTCCCTGGATGGTGACAATGACGGTCGCGCCCTGGCCGCCGCTGCCGCCGTTTGCTCCATCGCCGCCACTTCCCCCATGGCCGCCGTGGCCGCCATCTCCACCCTCGCCGCCGTCTCCGCCATCGGTTCCGGGTTCACCCGCTCCACCAGCTCCACCGGGGCCGCCTCTTGTCGCTCGCCTGGTCCTGGTTGCATCGCGGCCGGCGGCTCCACGGCCCCCATCCTCGCCACGCCGACCGGAGGAACCACTACTCCCCCTGCCGCCATCGCCGCCATCTCCGCCATGACCTCCGTTTCCTCCATCCCCTCCGTCACCGCCGTGGCCTCCGTTTCCGCCACTGGCATCCACGGTCAGCTTCTTCCCCCAGGGCAAGACCACGGTCCGGGCCCGGCCCGTTGTGGACGTGATGGAGATGGCCTGCAGCGGCCGATCGTAGAACGGAGAGGACACGGGCACGACCGACACATGGATCGTTCCGGCGTTGTCGCCATGGCGACCATCCCGGCCGTCGCCTCCATCCTCGGCGTTTCTCCCATTGCCACCATCCCGCCCGTCGGTACCCGGTGCCACTTTGCCCCGATGCAGCCCCGCCCAGTGACCGTCCGCACCGTCACTGCCACTGCGTCCGTTCCTGCCGGGTCGCCCGTCCGGGCCATGTCTGCCGCCCGCTCCCGAAAAGTCCAGGGACTGCAATCCTGAGAACGACGGAGCGATGACGAGCGTCTCGGAGAGGTTCGTTCCTTTCACCCCGATCGTCGCCGTGTAGCCCGAGGTGACTACCTGCATGGGGGACATCGGCTTGGTGCGCAGAACGCCGTCGGACCCAAACCCGCCGTCTGGAGAGCTGAACGTCAGGGCATCCGGCGACATGTATTTGCCCGCGAAGACCGGAAGGTCGCTTCCGGCGCTGAGCCGACGGGTATAGAACCACCTGCCGTCCCGGGTCTTCACGATCACGCGACGGACCAGCGGATAGTTGCCTTTTATGTAGGGAGACGGACCGTCTTCCAGCTTGGTGTGGATCACGCGGATTGCTTCGACCTTGGATGCCTCGGGTCTAATGGCACTGGCCAGCCGATAGGGCAGGAAAGAGTACTCTCGCGGTGACCGCGACTTTCTGTTGCCGGGGTCAACTGAAGTATCGAAGAGATAGGACTCCTCCGGCAGTTGCACTGCGCTGGTCCTGTCCAGGGTCAGCGGCATCGCCGTCACCGGGACGGGCGGGCATACCGCCTTGTCGGCACACCCGACAGCACACGCCGCAACTGCTGCCAGAGCAATCGCGAACACCACCCTTCCCCAAGGTCGGCCCTGCTGTCCGGATCTGATCCGCATACTGTTGTGCTCCCGCTTTCGCATCGGTGTCTCTCGGGGCTGCTCAACGCGAGGGGGTGTGCTCTTCTCCTCGCAGCTTCGGCTTCGTCTTGTCCTTCTGTTCACGGGCCATCTCGACCATCGCCCGGATCTCCGGATCCGCCCCTTTCACCTGCTTGGGATCCACCCCCAACTCCAGCAGGTACCGGGCGCACAGAAGCCTGTGTTCGGGGTTCGCCTCCCCGAGCCCGAGGGCCAGTACCTGTTGCCCGGACGTCATGGATGCTGCGGTGAGCGCCTTGCGCTTCTCACGCAGCATGTCGCCCAGAAGGCACCATTCACGGAACGCGATCTCGTGGCGGCCCTTGAACCGTCGGCGAATGTCATCTGCGAGCACACCAATCGCCAAGTCGCAATCTCTTGCCAAAAGGAACCGGGCGATCTTGCGTTTGATGTCCAGCTCCGGCCGAGCCATTCCGTGCGACAGGACCTGATAGACGCTACCTGTCCCAATGCTTCGGTCAATCTGTTGCAGCGTGTTCGACACCCGGATCCGTTCCAGAGCGTCCATGTAAGCCTCGACCACGTATTCCGCCGACCGGCTGGACTCATCCGAGAGGGACGCCATCACCGGTACGCAGCTCCGGGCCATCAACACCGGATTCCGAACAGACAAGGCAGCAGCCACCTGCTTCTTGACGGCAAGCGAGGGGTGAGCCATGAAAAGCGACTCGGCGTCGTCGATCGCCGCCTGCCTGTCGCTATCCTTTCCGACCGCATCCCGCGCGTGCTCCAGGTACCGCAGATGCTGAAGGGCGTACTTCTCGGACTCGCCGAGACGCCCTCTGCTGGCGGCTGTCAGGCGGTCGGCCAGGTCGGCTGGGAAGTTCAGCAGCAACCGGGCATGGATCACCTCTCGCTGGTCCAGAGCGATTGCTCCGATCGTCGCAAACACAACATCCAACGCCTCGCCCTTGCGCCGCAGATATGGGGCTGCCTGTGAATCCTTACCGGTGTCGGCCCGGGCTACTACCAGAAGCGCGACCAGTTGCCGACAGTCTTCCGGCGCTGTGTCCCCTTCCCCTCCGAGGCGGTCGATCAATGCCTGGAACAGGCGGCCAGGAGCGAACTCTCCAAGCAGCAAGCGGGCTCGTTCCCGAACGCGTTCGCTTTGATGCCAAGAAAGCTCCAGCAACGTATCGGTGTTCTGCTCGAAGAGACCGCCGACCTCCTCGCCCCCCTCCCGATGGTCACCCACCTTCAGATGCTGATAGTTCCACGTCAGGACCTCCAGCAGCGTGTGAGTCTCGTTCTCCCACCCGACGGCGACCAGCAGATCCACCACCGCCTCGTAGCTCCGCAGGCGCTGCTGACAGGAATGGACCGCCAGGGCCAGTTCATCCCTGCGGGGGCTGCCTATATGCCCGCCGTGGAGCTCAGCCGACAACTGGGCGAGACGATACAGAACTTGGCGCTTCAGGCCCACATCGGCGGAGACGGCGTCCAGCCGGGAAGACAGTGCACTCAACGCAGCCAGAGATACGACACCATCGGGATCGCTCTCGTCGGCCGTCTCGATCAGAACATTCACGAAATAGGAGGCCGGCTGCCGCGGCCGGGCATTGGCCAACAGCGATACCGCCCATGCCTTGAGTTTATCCCTGTTGCGAGCGGTGCCAGGGTTCCTGTACTCCCTTCGGGTGATCGCAAGGACCTGGTCATTGAGTGCCGGCTCGGACGTCGCATATCCCCACTTCCTCGCCAAGGCGTGCATGGTTCGCAGTGCTTCGATTCTCCATGCAGCTTTCTGTAGAAGCCCTCGGGGATCCGATGGATGGTTCTCCCGGTCGAAGCACTTCACCAGTCTGCTGCAATTATCGTTCGCGTCGGCCTTGCTGTCCGCTGCCCGCATCTCAATGACCTGCTGTGTCGACGATACGCACCCGAGAGCCGTTCCCACGGCCACCATGAGAAGAAACCAGTACGCCTTCCGAAGCATTCCTGCTTTACCCATATCCCGCTACCTCCGGAGCTGTGTGAGTCGGACACCTCTCGCTTTCGAACGTTTGGCAGGTTCTTAACTTCGCCGTCGCCGCTCTGCTTCGCCATGTTCGCACCTCTCTGCGGGCCTCATGCCTCGCACCTGCTGGTCGATCGCTGCCTGGAGGCAGCGTTTTGCCTC
>CAZYIH010000242.1:0-4298 GCA_964646915.1 uncultured Planctomycetaceae bacterium
CCTGCTCCACCAACTGACCGAACGCCCGGGGCAGGTACTCCGGCAGGTCGGATGCGATCAGCGAGATCTCGCCCAGCGTCTCGGCGGCCAGGTCCCCTGCCAATCCGTGGGCCCACACACCCAGCCGGGCTGCGTCGAACGCATCCAGTCCCTGCCCCAGCAGCGCGGCGATGATTCCGGTGAGCACGTCGCCGGTTCCACCGGTCGCCAGGCCGGGGTTGCCCGTGTCGTTGGTGTAGCGTCGGCTGCCGTCGCAGACGACCGTGCCCGCGCCCTTCAGCACGAGCACCAGCGGCGCAGCGGCGGGTTCGGCCCACTCGGCCGCCCAGCGGGCGCAGGTCTCGGCCCGGGATTTCTGAATGTCGCCGATGCCGATGCCCGTCAGCCGACCCAGCTCGCCCGGATGCGGAGTGAGCACGAGGGGACATCGTCGCAACTTTGGCCAATCGTCCATCTTCGCGAGGTTGTTGAGCCCGTCGGCGTCGATCACCATCGGCTCAGATCGTCCTAAGGCGCCGGCGATAATCGTCTGCTGGGCGTCGCCCACATCGAACCCCGGACCGATCGCCAGAACGTCGTTTTTCCCGGCGGCCTGGGCGATCATCTCTGCGGCAGAGGCGTCCCAAGCATCGCCGGTGCACGGGCACGGCAGGGACGTGGCGCACGGCTGAAGGACGGCCGATTGCTTCTGGATACACTCGGGCAACGCCATCGTCACCAGCCCCGCGCCGCTGCGCAGGGCGGCGGTGGCAGCCAAGGCAGGCGCGCCGATCATTTCGCGCGACCCCCCCACGATCAGCACACGCCCGAAGCTGCCCTTGTGGCTGTCGGCCGATCGCCTCTCGAGGCGCGGCACGTCGGATACGTCGCGGATGTCATTGCTCATCGTTCGCTCTCCGGTGGCGGTGCAACCGTCTGGCGGGCGATCATCGCGGCGATGGTCCCGCCCCCGAACCCGTTGTCGATGTTCACCACCGACACGCCCGACGCGCAGCTGTTGAGCATGGTCAGCAGCGCGCTGAGCCCGCCAAAGCTCGCGCCGTACCCCACGGAGGTGGGCACCGCGACCACGGGCACAGCCACCAGCCCGCCAACCACGCTGGCCAGTGCGCCCTCCATTCCCGCGACCACCACGATCGCGTCGGCAGCGGTCAGTGCCTCGCTGGCGGCCAGCAGACGGTGCAACCCGGCCACCCCCACGTCATAGTGCGTGGTGACGCGCTGGTTCATGATCTCCGCGGTCACGCGGGCTTCCTCGGCGATGGGCAGGTCGCTGGTTCCCGCCGCGACGATGGCCACCGTCCCGCCGACGGAAACATCGGGCGATTCCTGGCGGAGTGTGACGGTGCGGGCCAATTCGTTGTACTCGGCGGTGGGGTGCTCGGCGGCGATGGCGGCGAACCGCTCGGCGTCGGCGCGGGTCGCCAGGACATTCGTGCCCCGCTGGGCCAATCGCGAGAAGATCGCCGCCACCTGGTCGGGCGTTTTTCCCTCGGAGTAAATCACCTCCGGAAAGCCGCAGCGCAGCGTGCGGTGGTGATCCAGCGTGGCGAACCCCATCGACTCGATCGGCCAACGCCGCAGGTGCGAGACGGCCTCGTCGATACCGGTCTGGCCGGTAGCGACGGCCTGCAGCAGTGTTTTCAGGGCGTCTTCGTTCATGCAGGAAGTATATCGGTCCACGCCGGTGCGGGCTAGCGCCGGACGGTGGGGCTGGCGGCGAGATCCCAACCATGGCAGACGCCGGCGCGGAGGTAGTGGTACCCGAGCCCCGCGATCATCGCGGCGTTGTCCATGCAGAAGGGCATGGCGGGCTTCCGCAGCTTGCAGCGGAGCTTCTCGGCGAGTTCGCCGGCGGCGAACCGCAGGGCGGAGTTGGCGGCCACCCCGCCGCCCAGAAGGATGGTCTTCGCGCCGGTCTGCTGAATCGCCCGGCGGAGCTTGATGCGCATCACGTCCACGACGGCTGCCTGGAAACCGGCGGCGATGTCGTTGACCTCATCGGCGGAGAAGGTGTGAATCCCGTACTCGCGTGGCGGGTCGGCAGGTTTGCCGGGGCGGGGGCGTTTGGGCGTCGGCGGCCCGTTGACGTGGTACAGGACCGACGTCTTGAGCCCGCTGAAGGAGAAGTCCAGCGATTGCCCCCTCAGCAGCACCCGTGGAAACTCCACAGCCGTCGGGTCGCCCTGTTGGGCGGCGCGATCGATCGCCGGCCCGCCGGGGTAGCCCAGCTCGAGGATGGAAGCGACCTTGTCGAACGCTTCACCGGCAGCGTCGTCGATGGTGGACCCCAGCAGCTCCATCTCCGTGGGCGACTCGCAGCGGTACAGCGCGGTGTGCCCACCCGAGCAGATCAACGCCACGGCGGGATATTCGATGGGCGGTTCGTTCAGACCGGCTGCGTAGGCGTGGGCGTACACGTGGTTCACGCCGATCAGCGGAACATCCCAGACCCACGCGAGCGTCTTGGCGGCCATCAGCCCCACCAGCAGCGAGCCGATCAGCCCGGGCTCGTGCGTGACGGCGACCGCGGAGACCTCCACCGGCGCGACACCGGCGTCGTTGAGGGCCTGGTCGATCACGGAGTTGATCGCTTCGATGTGAGCCCGCGAAGCCACTTCGGGCACCACACCCCCGAACCGCGCATGGAGTTCGATCTGGCTGGCGACGCTGTTGGACAGGACCTCGGCCCCGTCGGCAACGAGGGCACAGGACGTCTCGTCGCAGCTGCTCTCGATGCCCAGCACGAGCGTTTGACGGTCGGGCATATTACGGTTCTCCGGCGGGTTGTCTTGCCGCGTCGGGGTCGGCCTGCTGCTGGGCGAGCATGCGGCTGGTCGCCTCGGCGCGATCGGCGACCGCGGCAAGCTCCGCCTTCAGACGGTCCGGGTCGCTGAGAATCGCCACTGCCTCGGCGAGTTGCGGGTCGGCTTCGAGCAGGGCGGTCCGGATGGCGGCGTGCTCGCCGGCGGGTTCGGGTTGGGTGGTCGGCTGGGTGGTAGTCTTCTTCGGGGCCGGTCCAAGGGCCCCGGCTCGGTTGCGGACTTCGGCCAGCTTCGCCAATTGGGCGTCGCCGATGGAGATCGCCACGTGCGGGGCGTAGCCGCCGGGCTCGTCGGGCGCTGCCGGCGAGATGGCCAATCCGTCGCCCACGCGGAATTCGCCGGTGGTCAGGTTGATTTGCCCCAGCCCGCCGGGCAGCGGGAACATCGTCTGGATGCACCCCTTCCCACGGGTGCGCTCGCCGAGCACGATCGCGCGGGCGTGGTACCCCATCGACGCGACGACGATCTCGGCTGCCGAGGCGGTCGACGCGTCGGCCAACACCACCACCGGCACGTCGAGCCAGGTCTCATGGCTGCGGGCTTTGTGCACGCGATCGGGGCCCCGTCGCCCGGAGATGCTCACGATCGCGCCGTCGCGCAGGAAGAAATTGGCCGTCCGGATCGCCTCTTCCAGCAGGCCGCCCGGGTTGCCGCGCAGGTCCAGCACCAGCCCCGCCGGTGCATTGAGTTTCCACAGTTCGGTGCGAAGCTGCTCGCTTGTTCCGCGGACGAACTCGGTCACGCGGAGGTAGGCGAGTCGGCTGTTGGGGTCCAGCGAGGTCTCCCAGCGGGCACCGGAGATGCGGTGGAGCCCCTGGACCGTCTCCAGCTCGAACTCGGCGCGTCCGAGCGTGATGAAGTGCGTGCGTCCGGTGGCATCGCGGAGGGTGACCAGCACATCCTCCCCGAGCGGACCCCGAAGGGCGTGACGGGCAAGCTCGAGGGTCATCCCGTTGGCGTCGGTCTGGCCGATGCCCAGCAGGACCATGCCCGGGGTGATCTTCGCGTGGTGAGCGGGCGAGCCGAACACAGGCCAACGCGTGATCAGTTCATCCCCGCGGCGACGCAGGCGCAGCCCGGTTCCCCGCTGATGCCCCATCACGCGGTGGTCGAACGTGTCCATTTTCCCGGCCGGCACGAACGAGGAAAACTCGTCCAGCGCTTCGACCATGCCGCGAACGGACGCCGACCGGACGGCTGTCTCGTCCAGCGGGCGGTAGTGGTTCCGGCGGATCAGGTCATAGGTGGCCGCGACGGGATCGAAGTCCGGGTTGTGAGTATTGCCGGGACCTTGCGGAATGCGCGCAACGAGTACCGAGACGACCGCGGTCGCCAGAACAATCACCAACCACATGAAGTTGCGTTTGGGCATCTCTGCACTCGACGGGGCACGCATCGCGGACGGAATTTGTCCCCCATCCGCATGAGAGATGGTAGCAGAGCGCGACTGGCCGGACAAGCCGGGATAGCCGG
>CAZYIH010000243.1:0-4285 GCA_964646915.1 uncultured Planctomycetaceae bacterium
GCGGGTATACTCTGGGTTTCCCCGCAGGGACGTGGAAGGACACCCGACGCCGATGGAGCCATCGCAGGTTGACAATCCACCCGCCCCGTCGGACGTGCGGTTCGCGGACGGCGGCGCGCGGGATCTGCTCGCCGATCATCTCGACGAGATCATGCGCCCCGGTTCTGCCGGCTGGGACGTCGTCAAAGAGAACGCCTCGCGCACGGTCTATCGCGGCCGAGTCGGAAACGAGGAGATCTACCTCAAGCACTTTCGCAGCCGAACCGCGTTGCACCGCCTCGGACGGGCGCTGGGTCGCTACGATGCCCTGACCGAGTGGTACTTCCTGGAGCATCTCAGCGGACGAGGCGTACCCACCCCGGATCCGCTGGCCGCCTGCGCACAGAACGGCACGGAATGGCTGGCGACCCGGGCGGTTGCCCCCTCCGAGCCCGCCGATGAATGGCACCGTCGCCAGCTCAAGCGAGGTCCCGCGGGCCTGGCCGCCATTCGCCGGGCGGCGCGCCAGCTCGGTGAGTTGGTCGGCAGGATGCACGCAGCAGGCGTGATCCACGAAGACCTCCACTGCGGCAATGTCCTGGTCCGCACCGACGGGGACAACAAGGCGACGATGGTGCTGATGGACCTCCACCGCGCGAGGCATGGCCGATGCCTCTCCCGCCGCTCGCGCGCGATGAACCTCGCCCAACTGTTCCACGACCGCTACAACTTCACCACGCGGACCGATCGCCTGCGATTCCTCCGGGCGTACCTGCGGGCCTCGGGCGGGCCGGGAACGCTGCGGGGCTGGCAGTTGCTGGTGGAATACTTCGCCTCCCGCCACACGGCCAAACAGCACCGTCAGCGCGACCGGCGAATTGTGGGCGAGAACCGCTACTTCGCCCGCCTCTCGCTGGGGGATGGCTGGTGGGGCCACGCCGTGCTCGCCTCGAAGCGACAGATGGCCGGCTCGCGGGCCGCCAGGCACACGTTCACGCGGGAACAGTGGGAAGCGATTCTCGCCGACCCCGACGCGCTGTTCGAGGGCGACGACGTGGAGGTCATCAAAGACACCCGCTCGGGCCTGCTGGTCAAGCGAACGCTTCGCATCGGCGATCTCGACGTACCGGTGTTCATCAAGCGTCCGCGTCGCAAGCGTGCGTGGAAGGTTCTGGCGGACGTTTTCCGCCCAAGCCGACCGATCCGCGCGTTCCGCCTGGGTCATAAGCTGCTCACGCGGCGCATCGCGACGGCATTGCCTCTGGCGGCCATCGAGAAACGTCGCGGCGGACTGCTGTTGGACAGCATTCTCATCACCGAGGCCGTCGACGGCGACGCGCTGGACAAGTTCCTATCGACCTACCTCGGCGGGCGGGGCGGGACGACAATCCAGCCGCGCCAGCAGCGGCAGCTCGCCCAGGACGTCCTCTGGCAGTTGGGGCGACTGATGCAGAAGCTGCATGACAACAGCTTTACCCACCGCGACCTGAAAGCGACGAACATCCTGGTCCACTGGGACCATCACGGCCTGCCGGAGTTGGTGCTGATCGACCTGGACGGCCTGAAGCACATGTGGCGCGTGCCGGCGCGACGGCGCTGGCAGGGCATGATGCGGCTGAACGTTTCGCTGCTGAACTGCCCGTCGGTGACGCACCACGGACGGCTGCGGATGCTGCTGGGGTACCTCCGTCGCCCGGGGATCGGACCGATCAACTTCAAGCCCTACTGGCGGGTACTGGAGCAATGGTCGGCCCGGAAGCTCAACAAGCAGATCCGCTCGCGACGCAGGCGTCAGAAGGCCACCCGGAGGCCCAGCGGATGACTTCGCCCACCGAGCGCACAACCCCCCGGCGCGTGTTGATCGTCAAGCCCAGCGCCCTGGGAGACGTCGTCACCGCCCTGCCCGTGCTGCACGGCCTGCGGCGGACCTTCCCTGACGCCGAGATCGACTGGATCGTGCGCGACATCTACGCCCCCCTGCTTGCCGATCAGCCGGGCCTGCGGCGGGTTGTCACCTACGACCGCAAGCTGCTGGGATCGTTCTGGAGGCCTGGGGCGGGCAGGGAGCACCTGCGAGATCTCAAGCGAACGCTTCGCGAGGCGGAATACGACTGGGCGATTGACCTGCAGGGGCTTTTCCGAAGCGCGATGTTCGTCCGCTGGACTCGGGCGGAACTCCGCGCCGGGTTCCGCGACGCGCGGGAGCTGGCACCGCTGTTTTACACCCACCGCATCGAGGCGCCGGTCGGGCAGCACACCGTCGACCGCAACCTCCAGCTGGCGCAGGCTCTGGGCGTGGACGCCCGGCCGGGGGACCTGACGCTGGCCGTATCCAAAGAGGCCCGAGGTCGGGCACATCGCCTGCTCGATGAAGCCGGCCTGCCGCGCGAAGGGTTCCTGGCGATCGTGCCGCCGACGCGCTGGGAGACCAAGAAGTACCCCGTGCGACGCTGGCGGGAAATGCTTTCCCAGCTGCCGAGCGATCTGCCGGTGGCTGTGTTGGGGCACAAGGGCAAGGAGCAGGACCTGTGCAGCCGGGTTGCGGAGGGGATGGACTCGGCGGTGAGTCTCGCCGGTCAGACCGACCTGCCGTCGCTGGCGGCGGTGCTGGCGTCGGCGGGCGCGGTGGTCTGCTGCGACTCGGCGGCGAAGTTCATCGCCCAGGCGGTGGGCACGCCCGTGGTGGTGCTGATCGGCCCGACCATCCCCGAGAGGACCGGACATTACCCGAAATCGCCGGCGGGCGGGGTGAGCATATCGGCTGATCTTCCCTGTCAGCCCTGCTTGAAAAGGGACTGTTCGCATGGTATGTGTATGGACCTGATTTTGCCCGGGCAGGTGGCGTCGGAGGCGATCGAGGCGCTGGAATCCACGGCGACAACGCCTGCCGAGTCACCGCTTAAGCCCGGATCGTAGTTCGCCGCGAGGATTCCGCGATGCCGCACCGCGCTGTGATTCGAACAATCGGTTGGTTGATCTGGATCGCCTGGCGGAAGCTTCGCCGATTCATCATCTACCGCGTGATGCACGTGGACGACACGCCCCACCGGATCGCCCTCAGTCTGGCGATCGCGATCTTCGTGACGTGGACACCGACGATCGGCTTCCAGATGATCCTGGCGTTCGCATTGGCGGCCTTGCTGGGGGCGAACAAGTTCGTGGGCGTCCCGTTCGTGTGGATCTCCAACCCGTTCACCTTCGTGCCCATCTTCCTGCCCAACTATCTGCTGGGAAGCATGCTTTTGGGCGGGCAGTACTCATCTTCACGCTTTCTTGACGCGATCAGCCAGGCCTCGCAATTCCAGGGCGGCTGGTGGGATCGCATCCTGGCGTGGTGGCCGGCGATCTGGCCGATATTCCTTCCGCTGACCGTCGGAAGCCTGATCATCGGGGGGATTCTCGGGCTGATCACGTACTTCGTAAGCTTTTACGGAATCAGATCCTACCGCAAGCGAAGGGAAGACTTCCTCGCCCACGTGCATCGGCGCCGGGCCCGGAAGAAGGCCCTGAAGCTCGCGCGGAAACGGCGCAGGGGGCATGACGATTCAGCCGATGAAGATCAAGAGGACCAAGGCGACGCGCCGCCCGCCGAGTCGGCCGAGTGACCCTCTGAAGGAGCGCAGAAATCCTTCCCTCGCGACCGGCTTCCCCGTATAATGGGAAGTGCCTTAGAGGAGTGGCGTTCCATGAGTATCGGCCAGAAACAAGCCCTCGAATCCCTGCGGTTTTACCTGTTCGATCGGCCCCTTCATCCGGAGCTGTTCGACATCTATCACGACCACCAGATCGTCAAGTGCGGGTATGAAGCCGAGGTCTGGGTCACCGGCTGCACGCACGTGATCGGGTTCCATCGCGACGGGTTCTCGCTGGTGGAAGCACTCGCCGAGCCGGACACCCCCCTGCCCCAGCGAGGCGGGTTGCTGGAGATTCCCCTCCGCGGCGAGCGCGACCACGAGACGAAGCGCTCGGAGGGCATCAACTACATGATGAACTTCCAGGTCGAGACGATGAGCGCCCAGGTTTATTCCAAGACGCACCACGACCTGGCCCGGCTGGGCGCGCGACGCGGGTTGTTCGTTCCGTTCCCCATGTGGATGAGCCGCTCGCTGACGCCGTTTACGTACCTGGACTACGAAGCCAAGCCCAACGAGCTGCACGTCTTCGCGTTCCACGCATTTCCCGAGGCGCTGACGATCGTCAAGACCCAGTCGATCTTCGAGCTGGGTTGAGAGAGTCCCTGTGGCCGGGACATCTCGGGCGATGGGTTCGCAGGACAACTTACGCCCCGTCTTGAGGTCCCGTAGCA
>CAZYIH010000244.1:0-4284 GCA_964646915.1 uncultured Planctomycetaceae bacterium
ACGTCACGGCCCGTGTTGGGGCCGACAATACTCGATCACTATCCAGTTGGGCCGCGATCTGGTTATCCGTCCCGAGGTGGAGGATGAGATCAGCGAGGCCTTCGACTGGTATGAAGACCAGATTCCGGGCTTGGGTTCCGCCCTTCTTCTTGCTGTTACAGCCGCGGGGGTGTCCGTTGGTCGTGAGCCGATGCGATATCCGGCAGGGCTCAAGACCGGCGGGCGTGGAGCAGTACTTCAATTGTCATTGATACCGGCCGCAGCATTTTTTGAATTTCCTGCCGCTTCCGCAAGGGCATGGGTCGTTTCGGCCTGTTTTCGGGGCATCGTTGACGACCGGTGCCACGGGCGGCATGAAACCGTTGGCATTCTCAATCTGGCTCTGATATCGCCCCGAGGAGGACGAAGACGTCCCGAGCGACTCCAGCCCGAGTTCTTCGAGCATCGCTGTTCTGGGCACGGTGACGGGCGCGTTTCCCATTGGATCGGGAATCGTCCGAATCAGTGTCGCGACCTCGCGTCTGCCGGCTGCGGTGCGGCATGTCTCACGCGGCGTCTTGTCGCCGAGGACCGGCAGCGGGGTGTCGATCCAATCCATGTACTGCTGGGTGAGCCTGTTCTGGAGGCCGGCGGCTATATCGGGAGGGATCTCCATGAGTTCCGGTGGCGAGATCGTTTCGTCCGGCCGGGGGTCTGAGAGCATCTCTTCGGTGGGGCGTATTTCGACCTGGTTGAAGGCCACGCCCGGCAGCTTCGTCAGCCATTCTCGCGCGTCCTCGAATCGCCGCTCCGAATTGGTCGTCAGCACGAGTTCATCATTCACGAATTCGATTCGCCCCAATAAAACCGGTCCGCCGAGTGTCTCGGCGGCCTTTCCCTGGGCGCGGATCCAAGCGAATTCGTCGTTGTACTCGTCGAAGTCGATGTCCCTTCGCCGGGATATTGCTTTGCGGGTCGCCGCCGCGTCGTTGATGGAGAAGGAGGCGGTGTGGAAGACCATGTCATCGCCATCCATGTTGCGCAGGATGGGGAGCGGACGATCGGCTTGCCACTCATCCATCCAATCCCACAGTCGCCCGAACAGGTGGGCGTCGCGGGCCATCGCTTCGGGTGTGAATTCCATCCCGAGGTCCTGCAGGAACTCGATTGCCTCGCCCACCATTCCCTGTCCAAGCGGCGGACCGGAAGTGTCAATGAAGTGAAACTGCCCGGCTTGAAAGGGTCGGACAACGAGAAAGACATTTTTGTCGATGTTTTCCGAGAGAAGTTGATCGCGCACTGTGACGGTGCCGCCCAGAAGAACATCCTCCAGATCCACGGTCGCTTCACGCGGATTGACGCAGGCCACCCGATAGATGCTCGGATGACTGTCCATGCGGGCTTGCAGCAGCATCGTCTCGGCTTCGGGGAGTCCTCGGGCGAGCATCTTCTCGGCTTCGGTCTTGCTTTTACGCGTGGGGCGATAGTCCACAACGCCCCAGGTGGAGTAAGCGCCGATCACTCCGAGCCGATCATACTCCTCCAGGTAAAAATCGAGTTCGTCGTCCCCGAAGTACCGCTTGGCGGCACGCGAAGACCACAGGCGGTCGTCATCCCTGAAGAAGTCGCCGATACGCAAGCACAGGCGGCGGTCCACTTCCTTCCACCCGGCGAGGTCGTCCAAAGCGGGAACCCCGTCGTCTTCGGTCGGGTCGCCTGCCGAGGAAAGGTGCGCCTCCAGCGTGTGCAGCAAATCCGCGATGATATCCTGGAGTTCGGGGATCCACGCACAATAGCTGCACGCAACGCCTTCCGTTTCAAGCGCCGTGGCCATAGCGTCGCACAGCCTTCGGTTGGAGAAGACAATCTCGTCGGGCAGGCCGCCGGATCCGCCGGGCGGGGGGTAGCGGAAGGCTTCGATCATCGCTTCCACCGCTTCGCCCATTTCCCCTGCGAAAAATGGCTTGGTCTGAACGACGATCCCGCTGGCCTCGTCCACCGCCAATACCATTTGCATGCTGCGGTCGTCGCCCTTGATGCCGGCGGGGACGGGCGGTGTTCCCACCAGCCATGTTCCGCCACAACGGGGCAGGCCGGAGAGGTCCACAGCCGATCCCGCGAAGAGATGCGCCGTCGGAGGACAGCTTCGGCAGGGACGCTCGCGCGTGACCGAGACCTCGGGGACCGGCGAGTCGTCCTTGACCTGGAGAACGCAGATACCTTCGGCATCGTCGAGTTCGGTGGGCGTGAGCAACTTCCGCCGATCCGCGATCGTCGCAGCTCTGGCGACGTGGAGCAACAGTGCCAAATCCTCCTCGTTTGGCAACCGCGGCCTGCAATTGGCCGGCTTGACCAGGAAATCAGGGACCTCCTCGTAGAACTTGGGATGAACACTCGCCTGGCGGTAGAGGGCCTGAATCTGGGGATCGATCTCGCCGAACAGTTCCATGCGGAAGCTCAGCATGTCCATCGCCTCGGTCGTGTCGTCGCCCGGGCCGTCCGGTGCCGCCAAGGCCGCGAAGCTGTGGAAGGCATGCGGTCCGCGGAACAGCATCAAGCCGTATTCCTCGCCGGCGGCGCCCATTACGCTTGCCAGAATCGGTTCCTCATGGCCGGGCAGGTGCACAGCGAAACAATCGTAGTTCGTGAATCGCTTCCAGAGCTCGCGGGAATCGAACTGTCTCGCCGCCTCAACGAGATCCCGGATGAGATTGCTTTCAGCCATGGTTTGGTTTCCTGGTGATTGGTCAGCCTGCTGTCTCGCCAGGTATTCTGCGGGCCCTCACTGTCGGCGTCAAGGGCCTCGCCGAACTGCGGCGAGCATTCGCCTCTATTCGCCCACAGGGGCCTGGCCTGACAAGCTTTCATGCCGTAGCATCAGTCCATCGACACCCTGTCACAATCCGAGGAGCATACCGCATATGAGTGAGTACCAGTACTACGAATTCCTGGCATTGGATCAGCCCTTGGCAGATGAGCAGATGCAGGAGGTGCGAAAGCATTCCACGCGGGCCCGAATCACGGCCACCAGTTTTGTCAACGAGTACCACTGGGGTGATTTCAGGGGCGATATCAATCGGTTCATGACGAAATACTACGACGTGTTCGTCTACTTTGCCAACTGGGGGTCGCGCGAGCTGCGATTCAGGCTGCCGAAGCGAGACCTCGACGTCGATCTGGTCAAGCGCTACTGTGTTCGCTGCGGCGTGGGTTTGCGCAAGGCTGGCGATTGCGTAGTTCTCAGCCTCAGTTCCGAAGACGAATCCGGTGGAGATTGGGAGAGCGATGGTGGATGGATGCCCGCATTGGCGCCACTGCGTGCCGATCTCCTCAGCGGTGACTATCGGAGCCTGTACCTTGGCTGGCTCAACGGTGTCGGCTGCCGGGAAGTCGGTGAAGACCAGCCCGAGCCGCCGGTCCCGCCGGGTCTATCTGAGCTGTCCGCTCCCCTGAGAGCTCTAGCGGACTTCCTCCGAATCGACGAGTCCCTCATCAAGGCCGCCGCCGAAGCAAGCGATCCCTTGACGGTCCGGGAGGAATCGGACGATGCTTTACGCTCGCGGGTCGAATCACTTCCCTTGCGCGACAAGGAGGATTTCCTGGTCAGGATGATCCAGGAATCACCGGCTGCTGTCCGGCGAGAGTTGAGCCGGCGATTGTGCGGAAACGAAAGGCCCCGCTGGCTCGCCATCGCTTCGGGGCGAACGACCGGTGACCTGCTGGACGTTGCGGAGAAGTTCGTCGCAGAGAAGAGTCGCCTCCTTGCGGAGAAGCGTTCGCGTGAACGGGCCCGGATACAGAAAGAGGCTGCCGAGGCCCGCCAAAGACACCTCGACGCTCTGGCCAAGCGAGAATCACAGGCTTGGGCACAGGTCGACGCTTTGATCACGACACGAAAACCGAAGGCCTATGACCAAGCCGTTGAGCTCCTTTGCGACCTGAGAGACTTGGCCAAGAGGCAGCGGCGGCTGCCGGAAGTCCTGTCTCGCTTGGACGAGCTGCACCGGCGACACGGCCGTAAGCATGCTCTGATACGTCGGTTGGAGGCCGCGGAGCTCGACGTCTGAGCAAAGCGTTCGTCCTCCTCGTCCATAGGACTTGCTTTTCAAAACATCACGAGCAATGCTTCATAGATACTCAGCCCCATTCCCAGAAACACGTTAAAGCCAGGCTGAGTATCGCGGCCAAACGGGATTCTTCGCGTGACGGAATATCGAGCTTCGATCCTTGACATCTCAATGAAAGAGCGTCTCACTACTGTCCCAACGTTTGTCTGTCCAAGTGGCATAACCAACGTATTGTCAT
>CAZYIH010000245.1:0-4266 GCA_964646915.1 uncultured Planctomycetaceae bacterium
CGACTTCGGACCGAGGGTGCCCCACAGCCTTGTCAGAGAAGAGAAAGCCGTCAATTTCCGCGTCCGCGTTAATCGCATTCCGTCCAAGGTTGTCGGGGCCACCGGACCCGAAGGAGTGGATGCCGGTGACGTAAACCAGAACGGTCTGGTTCACCTGACGCCGCCAACCGTTGGTCCTGGCCGTGCCAAGTCTCGGAAGAACCTCTCTTGTTGGGAGAAAAGCGGGATTTCCTCAGCGATGTCTCCCTAGTATGAACCAAACGATCGGTACAGTTCGGAGATCAACCATCGGACGCAAGGGACAGCAAACCCGCGAGCGCATATTGGAGAAGGCGAAGGAGGCCTTGATCCGAAGGGGGTTCAGGGCGACCAGCGTCAACGATCTGATCCGCGCCACCGGGGCGGGATTCCGGCGCGGGTCGAGCACTTACCGTTTGTCGCCGACGCCGGGCGATTGACTTCGTCATCCAGAAACGCAAAGGCCTGGGAACCATCCATGTCGTGCTGGTCAAGAACGTCACGCTCGGCAAGATACGCACCAAAGATGCCGCCAAGCCCAACAGCCCCAATGGCCCGCCTCGGGTGGTGGGCTACGACGACGATCACAAGATCAGCAACGTGACATTCGAGAATCTCGTGATCGACGGCAAGCTCATTACCAAGCCCGAGCAGGCGAATTTCGAAATCAAGCATGCCGAGAACATCCGCTTCGTGACCACCCCGCAGCGGGGCGATCAGAAGAAGTAACGGATGGCAGCGCACTGCCCGACTCGACAATCAGCGGCTACCTGGTCTTGATGGTCCCACCGATCATCAACGGGTGGCTGTACATCCGCTCCACGCCATCGGGCAGGCTCTCCACATCAATCGCGCGAACCACGACGGATCTCCGCTCGTCCAAAGAAAATACGAAGAAAACATGTCGGATTCGTGGCTCCATCGGCAGCTATTGGGTGAAAGGAAAGCCATGACGGACTGGCAACTGCTTCAGCAATACGCCCGGGATGGCAACCGCGACGCACTCGATACGCTGGTGCGACGGTATGCCGATCTGGTCTACTCTGCCTGCCGACGACAGATACGGGATTCGCACCTGTCCGAGGACGCCGCGCAGGCGGTATTTTTCGTCCTGGCCCGCAAGGCGAAGCGGATCCGGCGGGGGACCCCGCTGAGTGGTTGGTTGGTCAAGACGGCCCGATACACCTCGCTGCAGGCGTTGCGCACCGAAGCACGTCGCAGGAAACACGAAAAACAGGCAGGCACCATGCACGCGAACGCCCCCGACGACGAAGCTCACTGGCGCGACTTGGAGCCCCACCTCGACGCCGCCCTCGCGACACTCAAACCGCTCGACCGGAGCGCCGTCGTGCTGCGCTACTTCCAGCAGAAGAAGCTGGCAGAGGTTGCCGACGAACTGAACATTTCTCCCGCCGCAGCCGAGAAACGCGTCAGCCGAGCGGTTGGCAAATTGCACAAGTTGCTGCAACGACGTGGCGTGGCGCTCTCAGCTGGAGCCCTGACTGCACTGGTGACCACCCACGCTGTTCACGCGGCCCCGGTGGTCATCTCGACATCCGGGGCGGCCATCGCCGCCGGTGGAGCAGGTATTACCGCAATTGTCCCCTTGGCCGAAGGAGTTACGAAAATGATGATGCTGGCGAAAATGAAGACGGTTGCCGCCTCTGTGGTTGTCGCAACCGCCGTGGCGACCACTGCCGTAATCGGCGCGACGAAGCTGGACCTCCACGGCGACCCGATGCCCGAACATGCAGTGGCCCGTTTGGGCACGACCAGGCTGCATCACGACTACGGCATGATCCGCCAGATGGACGTCGCCCGAAACAAGCGCAACGTAGTGGTCACCTCGGCCGACGACCGGACCGTGCGTGTCTGGGATCTCAAGGACGGCAAGCAGATTCGTCAGTTCGGTCTGATTCCGCGTATCGGTCAGGCCGTGGCCATCTCGGCCGACGCCAACACCGTCGCGGTCATGACTCACAACGGAAAGGGCGCCAAGAAAGGAGGGGCGACTCTTCTGATCGTCTACGATGTCGCCTCGGGCAAGGAGCTTCACCGAATCGAAGGACACTATGTTCCCGGAACAAACACAATTGGATTCAGCCCCGACGGCAAGGAAGTCATCTTCGCCAGCGCGATCTCAAAGGGCCTCAACAGCATCAACTACATCACCTGCGTCAATCTAAAAACCGGTACTACCCGCGAGTTTCGCAAGCTGAATACCCTCCTGGCCTGGCTGGGCTATTCCGCTGACGGCAAGCACATCCTGATGGTGCCCAGCCGTGGCACCGATGTCAAAGCCGTCGACAGCCAGACGGGGAAAACCGTCTGGGAAATACAGGCCTCCCAGAACGTGCAGGACATCGCACTTAGCTCTGACGGCGATCTGCTCGCCACGATGGGCGGGAAAGGTCAGGTCGAGCTGTGGGAGCTGGACGAGCAAAAGAAGCTCCGGACCTGGGATATCAGCCACCCGGGACGATCTGTAGCTTTCTCGTCCGACGCGAAGATGCTCGTTGCCACCAGCGAGGGTTTCGATCGGAATCTCAACCGAAGTTTGCTGATCTGGAACACCCAGAACGGAAAGAAACTCGTTGAAATCACGCCGAATCTCAGATGTCGGCAGGTGGCCTTCACCCGCGATGACAGCAAGCTTGCGGTCGTTGGCGAATCGGCGGCGATCGAACTCTACGATACCACAACATGGCAACACCACTCCACGGCAATCGGGCACATCTCTTCGCTGGCATCGCTGGCAGTCAGCGCCGATGGGAAGTTGCTTGCCACCGGCGACGCCGAAGGGCTCGTCTGTCTCTGGCAGGCAGACAGCGGGAAGCTGCTCGGACGCATCCCCATCGGGAACAGCTATATCATGGCCTTGGGTTTCCATCCTGATGGAAAGCAACTGGCTGTGGCCACTGCTGCCGAATTGGCCGTATGGTCGGTCGGCGATCACAAGAAGCTCTCCTCTGCGCCCTTACCAGGCGGCCCCAAGTGGCGTACCAGACCCGAGGACCTGGCCTATACGTCTGATGGCAACCAGGTCCGTCTGCTTCTGCAATCCGGCGTGCTTTGCGCGTGGAAACCCGGTGCTCGCTCCGAACTGGAGGTGTGGCTCAGCGCGGATGGCAGCCCCAGCAGACATCCGGCCTTGTCGTCAAACGGGCGGTTTGCCGCGAGCATTGAGGAACGCAAGAACGTCACGATCTGGTCGGTTGACCGCAAGAAAGCGGCTCACACCTTCGTCCCGAAGGTCAAGCAGATTCTCCGAACCGCCTTGTCGACCAATGGCGACTACCTCGTGGGAACCGGCAATGACGGGCGGGTGTTCGTCTGGAACGTGGAAACCCGAACATTGGTGGGATCGTTCGACCCCGACTGGAAACGCCGTGGCGCCAAAGTGCACTCCGCAGCGATAAGCTCCAACGGTCAACTGCTCGGGCTCAGTAGCGGCCGTGAGGCCCTCGTCGTCGATCCATTGAACGGAAAGACCCTGATGACCCTTGACGGAGAGGCTTCGCCGCCTGTTTCAACACTTGTCTTCACCCCTGATGCCCGACACATGATCACCGCCCAGAGCGACGGCACAGCCTTGGTCTGGGATCTCGCTCCGGCGTGGAAGGCCACCTCGGGCGACAAAGAACCCCTCACCACGGAAACCCTTGCAAAGCTCTACGAGACGTTGGGCGACAAGGACGGCCCGGGCGCAGAGCGAGCCATGAGGCGACTGTCCAGCGGCGGCCAGGGAAGTCTCCAATTCCTGCTGGGCAAGGTCGAGACATTCTTCGCCGACGAGAAGCTTGATCAGAATATTCGAAAGCAAATCAGCGAGCTCACGCCGCAACTGGGCTCGGAGGATTACCAGAAGCGACAGGCTGCCACGAAAGAGTTGCAGAAGCTGATGAACAGCTGTGCCCCCTTGGCGCGAACAGCCATGATCGACGCCCTCCGCCAGGCCGCCAAGACCGCTGACGTCGAAACGAAGTCGCGTCTGAACCACCTTCTGACTTCTCTGGCCGAGGCACCCTGGTCCTCCTCAGCGCGACGTGGGACGTACCTGGTACTCGCCCTGCAGCGATTGGGCGGCGAGGAAGCCCGGGGTGCCCTCTCGCGACTGGCCAAGTCCGCCGGAAACGACCGCATTCGCCGCAGGGCTCAGCGAATTCTGCAGGAGATGAAGGACTGACGCGGATGGCTCCGACGATCCAGTTGTGGGCCCAGTGGATGACGGTTCGCTTGGTGGCCGGG
>CAZYIH010000246.1:0-4244 GCA_964646915.1 uncultured Planctomycetaceae bacterium
GCCGCCCTCACTGGAGTAGTCCGCAGACATGATGACGGGAGCAGTGCCTTTCTTGTACCACTTTGCGACAGGGCCGTTCTCCCAGTAGGACCAGGTATACGCCCCTTTGGTGGAGAGGTCCAAGTCTCCGCCGTCGGCACTGCCGAAATCAAGATCCTCGCCAGACATCCCCGTACCAGTCAGAACGACGTCCGCCGATGCCGTTCCGACGGCCAACGCCATTATGGTCAATACTGCTGCCAGCTTGAATGTCTTCATCTTGCTGCCTCCTTTTAAAGGAAAGAATCCGAAATGTCTTTCCTGCCGACACACCATGCAGCGGCAGGGTCCACCAAGGACGGTTCCCGCGCCCTCGATTCTGAAAATAGTATACCCCCCTTTCCCGCAAACCGATATCCTAAATAGCGAAAAGTCGTTTGCACAATCGCGCAAGCCCTCGGAGCCTCCCATGGCCGACACTTCCATCACCACCATCGTCCTGCCCACAGCCGGCGGGTTGCACTACTCCCGCCAGGTCTCGCTGGGAGCCCGACGGTTCCTGCAGTCGATCCCCGACGCCCCACCGGTCACGATGATTGAGACGAACAGGCTGACCCACCCGCAGTGGCACGCCCGCCTGCCGGGCCGATGGGCCGTCGTCGGATACGCCAGCACGGATGACCTCGCCAGTGCCCGCCGGTTGAAGATCCCTGCCGTTTTCTGCAATACATCGCTGGAGGGCGAGTTTGCGCGGGTCGTCCCGGACCACCGTGCCGTCGGTCGGTTGGCCGGGCAGCACCTTGCCGCCAAGGGGCACCGCCGCGTGGGGTTCGTGACGTATCATGGGATCAGCCATTGGGAGCCCCGAAAGCGCGGGCTCGCCGAGGCGATCCAGGCCGCCGGCGGAGACGTGCGGGAGGTCGGCTGGTCCGGCGACGCGACCGACGAGTTGGCCGAGGCGCTGGCGGGTCTGTCGGCTGTCATGCTGCCGACCGATCATTCGGCCTGCCAGTTCCTCCGCGTCGCCGAGCAGATGGGCATGACCATCCCGGACGAGTTGGCGGTGATCGCCGCCGACAACGACACGTTCGCCTGCGAGATGGCGGCCGTCCCGCTGACAAGCGTGGACCTCCACCCCCATCGCATCGGCGAGGCGGCTGCGGAGGTGCTCTGGAACGCGCTGCGCGAAGGGAAAGAACCCGAGCCCGTCACCACACACGTCGCCCCCCGCGGCGTGGCCGTGCGGCGATCCACAGACGTGCTCGCCTACGAAGACCCCCACGTCCGCTCGGCGATGGCGTTCATCCAGGAGCACGCCTGCGCGGACATCACGGTCGATGACATCATGGTTGATCAGACCATTTCGCGGCGGACGCTGGAGAACCGCTTTAAGAAGATCGTCGGGCGGACACTGCTCAAGCAGATCCACCACACCCGTTTCGAGAACGCCAAGCGTTTGCTGATCGAGACCGGTCTTCGCATCACGGACATTGCCCACCAGTGCGGCTACCGGGACCACTGCCGGTTCACCACGGAGTTCGGCAAGCACGTGGGCATGACGCCGTCGGCGTTCCGCCAGGAGCGAGGCCGGGACGTAATGATCTGAGCGGGTCATGGCAGCTCTGGCAAACGTACCGGCCAGAGGATAGGCTGACCGTTGAAATGAGCGGCAAACCAGACATTCCGGTCATCGGCCTGGTCGGGGGTGTGGGCGCGGGCAAGAGCACCGTCGCGGGCGCCTTCGCGGAGTTGGGCTGCGCGGTGATCGATGCCGACAAGTTCGGGCATGAGGTCATTCAAACTCCGGCAGTGCGTGATGCGATGATCGAGCGATGGGGAACGCGGATCGTCCGCGACGACGGCCAGGTGGACCGGTCGGCCGTGGCGGAGATCGTGTTCGACGACCAGGCGGAGCTGGCGTTTCTCAACGAGATCATACATCCGCGGATCGCCGAGCGGATCGCCGGGCGGATCGATGAACTGCGGAATGATCGCAGCGCAGCGGCCATCGTGCTGGACGCGGCGGTGATGCTCGAAGCAGGCTGGGACCGCCAGTGCGACGTGCTGGTATTTGTGGACACGCCGGAGGCGGTGCGTCGCCGGCGGGTTCTCTCGTCTCGAGGCTGGAGCGAAAACACGTGGCGCGAGCGTGAAAATTCACAGTTTTCGATTGACAGAAAAGCCGCCTCATGTGACCATCGTGTGCGTAACAGCCTCAGCGAATCCCACCTGCGAGAGCAAGTCCGCACGCTTTTCCACCGTATTGTGACCGACGCGGACTGATCCCAGCCGGCCCAGCCACAGCAGGGATATCTCCTCCACGGGGACGGACGCGCCGAGGCGCTATAATTCCGGCGAAACGACACCCCGCCGGAACCGTTTCCCCCGCCGGGAGACACGAACCCCCCAACGGACAACCGCGCAGGCACGTTGCCCTGCACTACCGTAACGCTCACGCGCGCATCCCAACGGCCGGGCGACGCCGATTGGCCGCCCACCGGAGAACAAACCACGCAAAGCACACACCCGCGTCGCTCTGCCGAACAGACCGACCACCGAATCCGACACGCCTTTGGAGGCAACCAGGGAGCCATGGCCGAGACCACCAACAAGAAGAAATCACGCAAGAAGGCCGCGAAGAAGACCTCGCGGAAGAAGAAGGACGTCGATGCGCCCCAGCCGCAGGTTGAAGACACCGCGCCCGAGCAGACATCCACGCCCGAGCCGGAAGAGGACCTGGGCGGGTTCGACAAGGAGATGCACGAGAAATACGAACGCGTCAAACGCGGGAACCTGCACATCACCGACCTGCAGAAGATGTCCGTGCAGGAGCTTCACGAGATCGCCAAGGAAGAGGACATCCACGACTACGTGGGCATGATCAAACAGGACCTGATCTTCCATATCCTCAAGAACCGCATCCAGAAAGACGGGCTTATGTACGGCGAGGGAGTGATTGAGATCCTCCCCGACGGGTTCGGCTTCCTGCGCAGCCCGGACTACAACTATCTGCCCAGCCCGGACGATATCTACGTCTCGCCTTCGCAGATCCGCCGGTTCGGCCTCAAGCAGGGAAGCATCGTCGCCGGGCAGATCCGCCCGCCGAAGGAGTCCGAGAAGTACTTCGCGCTGCTGCGTGTCGAGGCGGTGAACTTCGAGGCGCCCGACCACGTCAGCAACAAGGTCGACTTCGAGGACCTCATCCCCGAGCACCCCGACAAGCGAATCTTCCTGGAGACTACCACCGAGGAGATCAACACGCGCGTGATCAACCTCGTCACGCCGATCGGGTTCGGCCAGCGGATGCTGATCGTCGCCCCGCCGCGCACCGGCAAGACCGTCCTGCTGCAGAAGATCGCCAATGCGATCACCACCAATCACGAGAACGCATACGTGATTATCCTGCTGATCGACGAACGGCCTGAAGAGGTGACCGACATGGAGCGGAACACCTCGGCCGAGGTGATCTCCTCGACGTTCGACGAGCCGGCCAGCCGACACATCCAGATCGCCGAGATGGTCTCCGCCAAGGCCAAGCGGATGGTGGAATACGGCAAGGACGTGGTGATTCTGCTGGACAGCATTACGCGTCTGGCGCGGGCGTACAACACCGAGGCCCCCTCTTCCGGGCGTATCCTCACAGGCGGCGTGGAGGCCAATGCACTCGAATCGCCCAAGCGGTTCTTCGGGGCGGCGAGGAGCATCGAGAACGGCGGGTCGCTGACGGTGATCGCCACCGCGCTGATCGACACCGGCAGCCGCATGGACGAGGTGATCTTCGAGGAGTTCAAAGGCACCGGCAACAGCGAGCTGCACCTGGACCGCCGCCTGGTGGACCGTCGCGTCTGGCCGGCAGTGGACATCTCGCGATCCGGCTCGCGGAAGGAAGAACTCCTGCTGGACCCCACCGAGATGCAACTGGTCGCGCGCCTGCGACGCGTGCTGGCCGAGATGCAGCCGCCCGAGGCGATGGAACTGCTCATCTCGCGCCTGCAGAAGACCCAGTCCAACGCCGAGTTCCTCATGACGATGAACCTGGACTGAGCTGCCGGGCCCTGCACCCGTGACGCGGGCGCGTTCAGTGATTGTGAATTGCGGACGGGCATTCGTCCGAAGTACAATGGGCGGCGTGGGTTCCCTCCCCGCCGCCCTTTTTGCTGAAAGGACGCAGCGATGATCAAGCACATACACATCGAGAATTTCAAGTGCTTCAAGGACTTCGACCTCGACCTCGGACCGTTCAATGTCCTCGTCGGCCCGAATGA
>CAZYIH010000247.1:0-4217 GCA_964646915.1 uncultured Planctomycetaceae bacterium
GCGGGGCATGCTGCGCCGCCAGACGCCCGGAAAGGGAGAGACATGTTCCGAATCATTCGCAAAGTCGGCAAGTTCATTCGCGGGGGCGGCGGGCCGCTCCAGATGATCCTCGCGTGCATGCTGGGCATGATGGCGGGGATGGCCCCGGGGGTCAACCTCACCATCGTGGCGCTGGTCACGCTCATTCTCGTGCTGAACGTCCCGCTGGGCGTGTCCATCCTCACCTTCGCACTGGGGCGGGTGCTGGCGATTCTGCTGGCCCCGTGGACATTCGAGCTGGCGTACTATCTCATCCATCACGCCGGGCTGGAGGGGTTCATCCGCTGGGCCGGCGACACGCCCGTGGTCGCCCTGCTGGACCTGCAGATGTACTGCCTCTTCGGCGGGCTGATCGTCGGAGCGGTGATCGGAGCGATCCTCGGGGTTCTGCTGGGGCGGTTCATCCTGCGTGTGCGCAAGATGCTCGCATCGGCCGGCGACGCCAACGAGGTCATCCGCAAACTCTCGGACAACGTCGTCACGCGCCTGCTGCTGTGGGTGCTCTTCGGCAAGCAGAAGAAGACGATGAAGGAAATGCTCGAGGGACGAGACCGCATCATCCGCCCGGCCGGGTTGATTATCGTGGTGGTGTTCCTGGGGCTCACCGTCGGAGGGGCGGTTCTGGGGGTGGACTACTTCCTCGCCGGCTCGCTGGCCGACGCGATCGGTCAGGTCAATGGCGCGGAGGTCAATATCGCCGAGGCAGATCTCTCCCTCACCCAAGGCCGACTTCGGCTGGAAGGACTGGAAGTGACCGATCCGGGCAAGCCCACCCACAACATGGTCCAGGCGGAGACCTTCGTCTCGGACGTGAGCATCTCGGGGTTGCTGGCCAAACGGTTCATCGTCGACGAAATCGTCATCTCCGCCCTGGCGTCCGACGCCAAACGCAAGAGTCCGGGGACGGTCTATCAGCCGCCCGAACCCCCGCCGGCCGACCCGAACGTCACCTGGCCGGGCGACATCCTCTGGGACTACTTCGAGAACCCCGAGAAATACCACAAGTACATCGAGTATCTCGAACGTCTCCAGGAGTACCTCGAAAAGCAGCAACAGGTCGAGGAGCAGGAGGTCGACAAGGACTGGCTGGAGAAGGTCGCCAAGGCCCGGGGCTATTTTGCCCTCTCCGCCAGGAGCGTGCTGACCCGGCACCCGCCGGTTGTCATCCGGAGAATCGAGATCAACAAGATCCGCATCGGCAAGCAGAAGCAGCTCTATCGCTTCGAAGCCGACGAGGTCTCCTCGCACCCGGTGCTGAACCCCAAGCAGATGAAGGTTCGCTTCGGTGATCTGCAGATCGACGGAGACAACATCGCGTTCGGCAAGAACCGCTGGGTCGAGGTGAACTTCGGGTTCCACACAGCCGAGCAGTTCCACCATCACGACATCCGCGTTGCCGACATCGAGGTGGGGCGCGACGTGAAGCTCTCGAAGAAGGTCCCGCTGAACATCCAGTTCGGCAAGGCCCACCTGGTCTCCAAAGGCCGATTCAACTACAGGGAATGGGACTCCGGGGCAGCCATCAAGGTCGAGATCATCGACGGCGGCGCCCGCGAGGGACAGGGCATGCTCGGGCTGGCTGCCGGCGACACAAAGAAGATCGCCTCCGCCCTGACGGACATCAACCTCGCGGTGGGCATCACCGGTCCGCTGGCCCAACCCCGGGTGGTGGTCGACCCGAAACAGACGCTCAACGGCATTGCCGCGTCACTCTCGAAGATCGGCGAAACCGCCCTGGCCGGGGCAGCCACCGACGCGATGAAGCGCGTGGGATCCGGCATGGGCGATATCGGGGCGGGCATGCTCAAAGGCGGCGGAAACCTCCTCAAGAGCGTCGAGAACCTCGCCTCCGGCGACGCCAAAGCCGCCGGCGGCTCACTCGCCGAAGGGGCGGGAGACCTGCTCAAGGGATTCGGGGACGCCGTTACCAAAGACCCCAACGAGGGCGGCCTGTTGGATGGACTGCTGAACGACCGATCCTCCAAAGACGCCAACGCCTCTGCCGACGACAAGAAAGACGCCAACAAACCCAAGGGCCTGCTGGACGGAATCCTGGGCGGGTAGCGCTACGCGCGGGGACGCCGCGTCCGACGAACGCGATAGGTGCGCACGGTCCGCCGGCCGCCGCCCCAATGGCCGATGTCCACGATGGCAGCGACAATCACCAGCACCAGCCAGCCGCCGCTGACGTTGCCGGCGTTGTTGAGCACAGCCGCCATGTACGCCAACGTGGTGTAGGGCATGAGGAAGAACCCCAGCAGCGGCCAGAGGATCGTTTGATACGCCTGGCTGAACCAGTTGGTCAGCAGCAGGATGAACACCATGACCACCCGCGGAACAGCCAACCCCAGCAATGTCAGAACGCAGCCCATGAACAATCCTTTCCATTCGCCCGATGCATCGGGACCGTCGAACGGTTTATGGTAGCGGTAACCAAAGCCCACAGCGGTGAAATTCGCCCCGTGAGAACCCGCGCCGATGACGTATCATACACGGCGGGCCAGGCCCGTCACGACCCGAACAGGACAGCCATGCGAATCCGAGCCCTTATCGCAATATGCTTCCTCGCAGCCGCCGCGCCGCTGTCGGCGGACGACCCCAACGTCGCGGCAGGATCCCGCACCGTCGCGCTCGGTGAGCATCCCTACGCGATCCGCGCATCGGCCGACCTGGCCGACGCGAACGACCTCGCCGCCGACCCCAACGTCCTGCTGGCCCTGCGCGACGCCGACGCCGCGTTGACGGTGCGGGTCTACTCGCCCCCCGCCAACCCGCGCGCAACCGTGCTCACCGTCGCCAAGTGGTATGACGCCCACCTGGCCAACCGCCTGCCGAACGCCCGCAAGACGCACGCCAACTGGTTGACCATCGAGGAGACCAACGCCCTCTATCGCCAGGCGATGGCGAAGGTCGACGGAGCGGAACGCCAGGTCCACGCCCTGCTGTTCGCCGACGACAGGGTGCAGTTCGTCATCGAGGCGATCGTCCCGCCGGCCGACGGCGACCGAGCCCAGCGCGTGCTGCTGAGCCTCCATCGTCTCTCCGAGACCAGCCCCAAGTGGGTCTCCATCGGCACGACAGGCTATCGCTTCGCGCCACCGACCGGCTGGACACCGGGCAAAACCCCCTCCGGCGGATTGCGGTACAAAGCGCCGCTCGGCAAAGTGGTGCTGGACGTCAATACCGTGAAATCAGGGGGCGCGAGCGACCCGAACAAGCTGGTCGGACTGCTGGCTGCGGCATTCGGCAAGGAGATGGACAAAGCCGACGGAAACTGGACGCTGGCCGCCCGCCAGAAGCTGGACCGCCCCACCCTCCAGGGGCGGTTGCAGTACTTCCTGGGTCGGCCGGACGACGTGCCCTCCGACCTGCTGGTGCTTCACGCAGCCGGGGGCAAACACCTCTTCACGCTGACGGCCGCCCTGCCCGCCGGCGTGCGGAAGCAGTACGCCAGGGAGCTGGTCGCCGCCATGATGAGCCTGCGGGCCGGGACGCCGCCATCGCAGACGGAGTACCGCCCGATGACGGTTCGACGGGCCGGGCTGCGGATGCAGATCCCCGAGGGCTGGTCCACCGACGATGCGGGGGCGGTGGTCAAAGCCATCGCCCCGAAAGACTCACCCGCCGCCGGCACGGTCCTGACGGTGCAGGTTCAGCCCCGGTCGGCCGAGCAGTCCAAAGACCTCGCTGCCGCGGTGGAAGTATTCCGCCGGCAGATGAAGAAAGCCGACGGGAAGATCCTCGCCGATACCGGCGCGAAGGCTGCCGGGCTCAAGGCGCATCTGTTCGAGGCGGTCACGCGGATCGACGGAAAGGCCTATCGCACCAACTACCTGTATCTCGAGCGCGACCGGACGCTCTGCCTGGTGTCCTACTTCACGCCGGAGGGCAAATACAGCGCCACTCGGCCGCACTTCGTGAAGGCACTGCGGACGCTGCGGGCTTTCCAGGCGACCCAGCCGAAGAAGACCGACAAGGACGCAGAGTAAGCGCAGGGGCTATCAAAACGGGGGATGGGTCACCAGCGATTTCGCCGGCCCTGCAGACGTCTTCATAGACTTGCGCTGACGCTGTCATTCGCGCCCACCGCCGGCACGGCGGGGCTTCTTCCTGCTGCCGCGACGGCCGACTTATTCCCAGGGGAACTTCTGGCCGGTGAGTCGCTTGTAGGCGTCGAT
>CAZYIH010000248.1:0-4182 GCA_964646915.1 uncultured Planctomycetaceae bacterium
ATCGGACACGGGTTCATGACGGCGCGCGACCTGGTCGCGCGGGGGCTCATTCGTGTGGGCGTCACGCCCAACATGCTCACCGCAGCCGGCGTCGTATTCACGCTGGGGGCGGGGGTATGCTTCGCGCTGGGCGGTTCCAGCGGTGCGGGCTGGTCGTTGCAGCCTCACGCGTCGCACACTCTCTACCCCCTGCTGGCGGCGTGCCTGATCGTGCTGGCCTCGGCGATGGACATGCTGGACGGCGCCGTCGCCCGGCTGGGCAACAGTGGCAGCCGATTCGGGGCGTTTCTGGACTCGACGCTGGACCGCGTGAGCGATTTCGCGGTTTACGCCGGGCTGGCGGTACATTTTGCGTGGAGTTCGCCGGGAAACATCACATTCATGCTCCTGTGCATGGTGGCCTTTTTCAATGCGGTGATGATCTCCTACACCCGCGCCCGGGCGGAAGACCTCATCGAGAGTTGTTCGGTGGGTTACTGGCAGCGTGGCGAGCGGTCGGCTGCGATTCTCATCGGGGCGTTCTCCTTCAATATCCCGGCAATGATCGTTCAGCAGGCGTTGCTGCCGGCGGGGACGGTTCTTCGCCGCTGCCTGCACACCCGGGCGGTGCTGGCGGGCAGAACGCCCGTGACCGATCCGCGCAAGGGTAGTCTGTGGATGAAAATACGACTCTGGCGGTGGCCGAGAATGACCGTTCCGTACGATCTCATCACGGGCATGAACATCGCGTGGCTGATCTTCGCCCCCGTCAGGCCGATGGATCTCCTACGGACCTGGCTGGGGGGTTAGCCCCATCGGCGGATTTCCTTGCCCCCATTTCCGGAAGCTTACACAACCGGCGCGTCGGACTGGCCGACAGAATAGGTAGCGACAGGCCGTGCCGGCTGGGGTGGAGGGGCATCCGCGGCGCGGATACCGGATTTTGTCTTTTGGAGACGGGTCAGCGCGTCATGGAAGTATTCGTAGCGAGACTCCCGATTTTTGACCATTCCAGGGAGGTCTGCGCCCACGAGTTGGTATTCCGCGAAGGGTTCGAGTCGTACTACCAAGCCCTGGGAGCGGACCACTCGGCGGTGGACCTCGAGGCGATGGTCAGCTTCGAGGAACTCACGGACGGCCTGCGGGGCCTGGTTCCCTTTACGCGCGAGCTGCTGCTCAGCGAGTTTTCCTCGTTGCTCTCCCCGCAGACCGTGATCATCGGCATCCCGCCGGATATCGGTCCGGACGACGAGGTCGTCGCCACCTGTAAGCGCCTCAAGCAGGCCGGGTTTACCATCTCGATGGACCATCGGAATCTGACGCTGTGGAAGGCCCTCGTGCTGGAGCTGGTGGACCTGTTCCGCATCGACTTCCAGGCCGGCACACACCAGCAACGACAACAGCTCTGCACGCAGCTGGAGGACAGCGGAATTCACACCCTCGCCCAGCACGTCGACAGCCTGGCGACCTTCGACCAGGCCGTCGAGATGGGCTTCACGTACTTCCAGGGCGACTTCATCGAGAAGCCCACCATCAACGAAGATCAGGAGATCCCCGCCAATCAGCTCAACCAGATGCGGGTGCTCCACGAGATCAACCGCCCCGAGCTGAGCTACGACGAGATCGCCGAGGTCATCAAGCGCGACGTGTCGATGACGTATCAGCTCCTGCAGTTGATCAACTCGGTGGCCTTCGGGCTTCGGTACGAGGTCTCCTCGATCCGCCATGCCCTGGTGCTGCTGGGGCCGGCCGAGATCCGCAAATGGGGCGCCATGCTGGCTGTGCGTGGATTGGCCATCGAGAAGCCCCCCGAGATCCTCGTCCGTTCGCTCACCCGTGCCCGCGCCTGCGAACAGGTGGCGATGGCGGTGGGCATGCAGAAAGACGCTCCCGAGCTGTTCCTGGTGGGCATGCTCTCGCTGATCGACGTGCTGACCGAGAAACCCATCGAAATGGCGTTGGACATGCTGCCGCTCTCCCAGGCGATCCGCACGACGCTGCTGGGCGGGGCGAGCCCCTATCGGCTGCTGTTCGAGACGGTGCTGGCGTACGAAAGCGGCGACTGGTCCACCTTCAGCCTGCACGCCGCGGAACTGCAGCTCAACGAAGCGGCTATGCCCGGTCTTTTCCACACGTCCCAGAAGTGGGCCAGCGAAGCCATGAAGGCCCCGGTGGGCCAATAGTACTGCCGACCTCTCAGCCCCGCTGCTTCCGGGTCGAGCCGTCGGCCGATCTGCCCATCAGCGTGACGCTGCTGGCGTCGGCGATCTCGACGTCCACGTATTGCCCCGTCAGCTCCCCGGGGCCGTGGAAGACCACAATGTGGTCGCCGCGCGTCCGCCCCATCAGTTGAGGCTGATCGGTCTGCCCGTCGGCCAACGCCTTGGCGCCCTTCACCGACGGCCCCTCCACCAGCACTTCCACCCGTCGGCCGACGAATCGTCGATGGTGACGCTCGCCCATTTCCGCCTGGATGGCGAGCAACTCGTTGTTGCGACGTTTCTTGACGTCGTCGGGCACGTCGTCGGCGTACTTCCTGGCAGCCAGCGTCCCGGGACGCGGGGAGTATTTGAACACGAAGGCATTTTTGTACTCGCAGCGTCGCAGCAGATCGGCCGAGGCGTCGTGGTCGGCAGGGCTCTCGCCGGGGAACCCCACGATGAAGTCGCCCGCCAGCGTCACGTCGGGCACGATATCGCGCGCCCGGCCGATCAGGTCGTCATATTCCGCCCGGGAATATTTGCGGTTCATCCGGGCCAGCACGGCGTCCGAACCGCTCTGGGCGGGGACGTGGATGTACTCGCAGAGGTTGGGCAGGTCGCGCATCGCCTGGAGGATGTCGTCGCCGAAATCCAGCGGATAGCTCGTGACGAACCGCACCCGCCGCAGGCCAGGAACGTCGCAGACACGCTCCAGCAGGTCCGAGAAGTGTACCGTCGTTTCGCCGGTGTCCCAGCGATAGCGGTTGACGGTCTGCCCGATGAGCGTCAGCTCGGTTCTGCCGGCGTCGGCGAGCTTGCCCGCCTCGGCGACGATGTGCTCCGGGTCGCGCGATCGCTCCGCCCCGCGGACATACGGGACGATGCAATAGCTGCAGAAATGGTTGCAGCCGCGGGCGACCCGGACATAGCTCTGTGCCGCCGACCCGCCGGCGGCGGGGTCGCGGGAGAGGTCCAGCGTGTCGATGGACCGCTCAGCCGAGGTGTCGCGGGGATCGCTGCGCGAGGGATCCGTCGCGATGACGCGCTGTCCGTCGGCTGCCCGGTCGATCAGTTCTCCGAGGCGGGCGATCTGCCCCGGCGAACAGACGATATCCACCGCTTCGTATCGGTTGGCGAGCTTGCCGCCCAGCCGCTGGGCAAGACACCCCAGCACCCCGACGATCAACCGGCGGGAGCGTTTGCGCTGCGCGTCGATCCCCAGCCGGGAAAAGACCTTGTCTTCGGCGTGCTGACGGACCGAACAGGTATTGTAGAGCACCACGTCGGCAGCGGTGGCCGAGGTGACAAACTGATGACCCGCCGCCTGAAGCGAAGAGACGATCAACTCGCTGTCCAGGCGATTCATCTGACAACCCAGCGTTTCGATGTAGATATTCATGGTTGGCGTTTGCCTGAGCGTACGCTACGATTGATGGAGTATCGAGCCGGACATCGTACCATATACCCGGCTTGGAAGGAGTGTTCTTCATGCCCAAAGAACAACAGAAAGCACTGTTTCCGGAGCTTGTCGGTTCTGAGGAGTCGCCCAGAACCAGCGCTGATTCCCTGGCCAGAATGGCTCGAGACTGTCGGCAGTTTGCGGAGACTTTGCAGTTCGCCGGGCGCAACATGGCCCGGACCCAATCGCGCATGCGTGCGTTCCTATCGGGTGTGGCGACCCTCGCAGGCTCGATCGGTAGAACGAGGCGATGGCATGTGAGGGTCGGCCAGCTGCAGCAAGCCATGAACGCCGGTTTCCTTCGTGACACGATGAATCTGCGGTCGGACTTCTGTCAGGCCATGTCTCAGGAAGCAGAACAACTTCCACACCGGCGCAGACCAGATACCAGCAAAACAGGGGATGAAACCGGTGAGTGACGACCACAGGGACGGGGGGCAGGAGAATCCTGACCGTTCTCCGGCGCCGATAGGCGACAGCAATGCCGGCCTGCCGGAAGAATTGGCTGATCAAACTCCAGGCATGCAGGAGATACTCCGCATC
>CAZYIH010000249.1:0-4109 GCA_964646915.1 uncultured Planctomycetaceae bacterium
GAATGTTGCGAGCCCCGCGGGGCGGGGCACGTGGTGGAGCACTCCGAGCACGTCAAACCGCTGGGCGAGGGGCAGGTCGTGCCGAAGGTGATGGTCGAGACGGTCTCCGGCGACCGGAAGGACCTGCGCGAGGTGGTCACGCGCCAGCCGACCGTGCTGGTGTTCTATCGCGGCGGGTGGTGCATGTACTGCAGGCAGCAACTGGGGCAGCTCAAAATGATCCAGCCAAACCTCGAAGCGCTCGGCTATCAGACGGTGGCGGTCAGTCCGGATCGGCCTGCGAAGCTGCGGGAGACGGTCGGCAAGCTGAAGCTGGACTACACGCTGCTTTCGGACGCGTCGGCCGACGCGGTGCGGGCATACGGGCTGGGCTTCACGCTCGACGCCGACACCCGCGAAACATACAAAGGCTACGGGATCGACCTGGAGGAGGCGTCCGGGTACAGCCATCACATCCTGCCCGTCCCAGCGGTCTATCTCGTGGGGAGCGACGGGGTGGTGGACTTCCTGCATTACGACCCGAACTACAAGAAACGCCTCAGCCCCGAGGAACTGCTCGCCGAAGCACGCAAAGCCCAGAATTAGACGTCACGAACACGATGCCTCAGCCCCGGCGCCTATTCCTTCGCTCGGCCGATGGCGTCGCCGTCGTAGTGGTCGCGCGGGTCGGTGATGTGCCCGGTGATCGCGCTGGCGGCGGTCGTGAGCGGGCTGGCGAGGTAGATCCCCGCCTGCTTGTGACCCATGCGGCCGGGGAAGTTCCGGTTGGTTGACGAGACGACCTTGATCGGTTCGTTCGCGCGCCCGAACGTGTCGCGCGGTCCGCCGAGGCAGGCAGCGCAGCTGGCAGGGCCGATCCGGCAACCGGCGTCCTGGAATACCTGACGCAGTGTCTTCCCGCCCACTTTCATCCGGTCCAGGTCCATGTCGATCTCGGGCGTGGCGGGCACGACGAAGGTGTCGACAGCGACCTTTTGGCCGTCAAGCACGCGTGCGGCGGCGAGCATGTCGGTCGTCTTTCCGCCGGTGCACGAGCCGATGTACGCCCGGTCGATGCTCGTGTCGGTCAGCTCGCGGGCCAGGGCGCGTTTGCCCGGGTCGTGTGGCTGGGCGACGGTCGGCTCGAGTTTGGACGCGTCGAACTCCATGTGGAGCTCGTATTCGGCGTCGTCGTCGGAGTGGACGATCTTGAACGGGGGAGCATTTTCGCGGGCCCGGTCCTCCACATAGGCGACGGTCACCTCGTCGGCGGCGATCACGCCGTTTTTTCCGCCGGCTTCGATGGCCATGTTCGTCATCGTGATGCGCTCGTCCATGCTGAAGGCGAAGACGGCTTCCCCGTCCCACTCCATCGCCTTGTAGGTCGCCCCGTCAAAGCCGATCTCGCCGATCACGTGCAGCACGAAGTCCTTGGCCATCACCCAGGGCGGGGCGACGCCCTTCCATGTGAACTTCAGCGTCGGGGGAACTTTCAGCCAGAGCTTGCCCGTGCCCATCGCGAACCCGGCGTCGGTATTGCCGATGCCCGAGGCAAACTGCCCGAACGCCCCGGCCGAACAGGTGTGGCTGTCGGTGCCCAACAGCAGCTCACCGGGACGCGTGTGACCTTTCTGCGGCAGGGCGGCATGGCAGACGCCGGCATAGGAGGTGGTGCTCGGGTCGTCGTAGGGGGTGGGCATCTCCTCGCCCAGGTTCGACGGGATGAAGTCCGCATCGTAAAAATACTTCAGCCCCTGACGCTTGGCGAAGTCCCGAAGGATGTCGATATTGCGATGGGCCTTGGGGTCGGCAGTGAAGATGTAATGGTCCGGCATGATCACCAGCCGATCGGGATCCCAGACCTTCGCGTCCTTGCCGAAGTGCTCCTCGAAGATGCCGATCGAGCCGGGCCCGCAGACGTCGTGCGTCATAAGGACGTCGATGTCGCACCAGATGTTCTCGCCCGGTGTCACGTGGTCCCTGCCGGCGTGGGAAGCCAGGATCTTCTCGGTAATCGTCATGCCCATCGGAATATCGCCTTTGCTGTAGGGGTTCATTCTCCCCGCCGACCGGTTGGTCGACGACGGACCGACCATCCTAGAAGGTCCGGCGGTGGGAATCAACGCCCATGCACCGCTACTCGCGCCGGGCGGCGGCCACCAGTGCCTGCACCAGGCCGGGGATGGTGTGTTCGCGGGCGACGACGCTGGCTTCGAGCCCATGTTCGTGCAGCGCCCGGGCGGTGACCGGGCCGATCGCGGCGATCTGCACGTCGTGGAGGTCGGCCCCGCTCTGCCGGGCCAGCGAGATGATGTTGTCCACCGACGAGGCCGAGCAGACCGTCAGCCAGTCGACCTGGCGGCCTTGCAGGGCGGTGACGACGTTCTCCGGCAGCGCGGCAGGGCGGGTGGTGCGGTAGGCGGTCACTTCGCGGACTTCCACGCCCGCGCGGCCCAGCAGGCGGGGCAGGGTCGTCGTCGCCAGATCCGCCCGCAGCAGCAGGGCGCGGTCGCCGGGTTCGAGGGCGGCTTGCAGCGATCGCCCCAGTTCCTCGGTCGTGAACGATTCGGGGATCAGGTCGGCCGTCAGCAGGATGTCCTCCAGCGCGGAGGCGGTTCCCGGCCCGACCGCGGCGATGCGTACGTCGCAGAGGCTTCGCCCGTCGCGGTGCAGCGCTCGGAGGCGATTCTCGAACGCCCGCACGCCGTTGGCGGAGGTGAACACCACCCAGTCGAACTCGGGCAGGTCGAGGATCGCTTCGTCCAGCCCGCCGGGATCGTCCAACTCCTGGATGTCCACGGCAGGGGCCTCCAGCACGGAGGCGCCGTACTGGGCGAGCATCACGCTCATGACCTCGGCCTGGTGGGCGGGGCGCGTTACCAGGATGCTTTGCCCGGCCAGGGGCAGCTCGGCCGTCCAGTTGAGCTGAGCGGTCAGACCGGCGACCTCCCCGACGATCAGCAGCGCCGGGGGGGCGATCTTCTCCCGTCGGGCCAGCGACGGCAGAGACTCCAGCGTACCCGAGAGAACCCGCTGGCCGGGCAGGGCGGCGTTGCGGACCAGGGCCGCCGGCGTATCGGGCGAGCGACCTGCCTGGATGAGGCGGTCGGCGATCTCCACCAGCCGCGAGACGCCCATGTAGAACACCAGCGTGCCCAGGCGGGCGAGGGCATCGTAGTCGATGCCGGCGGCGTCCTTGGTGGGGTCCTCGTGGCCGGTGACCAGCGTGACGCTGCTGGACAGGCCGCGATGGGTCAGCGGAATGCCCGCCGACGCTGCCGCTGCCAGGGCGGCCGTGATGCCCGGGACGACACGGAACGGGACATCCGCCTCCCGCAGGGCGAGTGCCTCTTCGCCCCCCCGCCCGAAAATGAACGGGTCGCCGCCTTTGACGCGGGCAACGAGATCGCCCGCGCGGGCTTTTTCGATCATCAACTGATTGATTTCTTCCTGGGAGTGTCCCGCCCGGCCGGGGGTTTTGCCCACGTAGAAGGTCTCGGCGTTCTCGTCGGCCAGGTCCAGTACGTCCTCGCCCGCGAGGCGGTCGTAGATGACTGTGTCAGCAATGCTTATCCATCGCATGGCTTCGATGGTCAACAGGCGTGAATCGCCGGGTCCGGCGCCGATGAGCACGACGAGGCCCGGATTCTTGGTTGGATCAATCATGCCGACATTGTAGGCCCGCCCGCCATCGGCTGCAAAAAAAGACGAGCTATCTCAAGTGGCTGTAAGTCCTGTCCGATTTGGAGGTAGACGAGACGTCTGGAGACCAGCCATGGAAAAGAACCAACAGGCTATGGAACGCCGGCGGCATCCGCGGACAAAGCTGCAGATGACGCTTCAGGGCATTCGCCTCGATCCCGACGGTGGGGACGTGGTGGATTCTCTGCACATGTTCGACATCTCCCGCAGCGGGATGGGTGTCAAGACCCGTCGTTCGTTCTATCCCGGCCAGCGCGTGGTGCTCTGCCTGCCGCTGAGTGATCACGGAGGTCGACGCAACATCTACGCGACGGTTATCCGCTGCTCGAAGGAGCAGGATGGCTTTGACGTGGGGATGGAGTTCGACTCGGTCTCGCTGGGTAGGCTCTACGGCGGCGTCGGTGCCGTCGCGGCCGCCTGACGACGAC
>CAZYIH010000250.1:0-4088 GCA_964646915.1 uncultured Planctomycetaceae bacterium
CGTCGCCAGTGCCAGCGCACAGAGCATGATGGTCACCAGCCAGAACCGCACCACGACCTTGCTCTCGGCCCATCCCCCGAGATGGAAATGATGATGCAGCGGCGCGCAGCGGAAGATGCGCCTGCCCTCGATGCCCCCGGGACGCTTCGTGAGCTTGTAGTAACCCACCTGCAGCATGACGCTGACCGCCTCGGCTACGAAGATCCCGCCGGCCACCACCAGCAGCACCTCCTGGCGGGTGACCACCGCGATATAGCCCAGCAAACCGCCCAGCGGCAGTGAGCCCGTATCGCCCATGAACACCTGGGCCGGGGGAGCGTTGTACCACAGGAACCCCATGCACGCCCCGATCATCGCCGCACAGATGACGGTCATCTCCGCCGCCCCTGCCACCAGGGGCATGTGGAAGAACACCGCCCACTCCCGCACGCCGACAATCCATGACAGCAGCAGAAACGTGCTGGCCACGATCATCAGACATCCCGTGGCAAGTCCGTCCATCCCGTCGGTGAGGTTCACGGCGTTGGAGCTGCCGGTCATCACGAGAATCGCCAGGATCACGTACAGGATCTTGCTCAGCGCGATCGGGTCGGCCAGGAAGGGCAGATAGAACCCGTGAGCCGGGTTGACCGCCTTGCCCTCCACCCACACGTACGATTCGCTGCCGTAATGGTGCATGAACAGCGACAGCAGCGCCGCCAGCCCGACCTGGAACAGCAGCTTCTGCCAACTCTTGAGCCCGTCTCGCGAGCCCTCGCCGGCTGCGTAGCGAAGCTTGATCCAGTCATCCCAGCCGCCGAGAATGCCCAGCCACACCGCCGCCAGCAGGGCCATGCGGATGTACATGTTGTACACGTCGGCGAACAGCAGCACCGACACGAGGATCGCCAGCACGATCAGCACGCCCCCCATCGTGGGCGTGTTGGACTTGTGGCGCGTCAGCTCGTTGAGGTCGGCATGGTCGAACTCCGGGCGGTCGCCGAGCTTTTTCTTCATCAGAAAGCGAATGAGCTTCGGGCCCAGCACCACCACCAACAGAAAGCTGAGGGCACCGGCCCCGGTGATTCGCAGCAGCAGTCCTTTCCCGCCCAGCAACCAGTAGATCACGTGTCGCCGTCCTTGCCCGCCGGATCGCTCCCGTCGGCGACAAGGCGGTCCACGAGTCGTTCCATCCGCATGCCACGCGAGCCCTTCACGAGCACCACGTCCCCGGCGCCGATCATCTCCGGGACGCACTTCAACGCCTTGTTCATGGAGGTGACGGCCTCCGCGGTCGCCCCGGCCCCGGCGGCACCCTCGGCGATGAGTTGCCCCAGTTCGCCCACGCCCACGATCAGCTCCAGTCCGGCATCGCCCAGCTCCCTGCCGGTCTGGCGGTGCAGGTCGGCCGCGTCGGGTCCGAGTTCGAGCATGTCACCGGCGATCAGCACCCGTCGTCCTTTGCACCCGTCCAACACGTCGGCGGCTGCGGCCATGCTGGCCGGGTTGGCGTTGTAGGCGTCGTTGATGATCATCCGATCGCCCGCGTCGATCCACTGGAGGCGCATCGCCACGCCCTGGAAGTCCCGCAGCGCCTCGCCGGACTCCTCCGGCTGCGTGCCGAACCGCTGGGCAACGGCGATCGCGGCCAGCGCGTTCATCGCATTGTGTTTGCCGGCCAGGGGCAGCTCGAAGCTCAGCCGCCCGTTGAGTTCGATGCGCTGGGTCTGTCCGTTCGCTTCACGCCCGGTGAGGCGAAGCACCGAGCCTTCCGACTCGCCGAACCATACGACCCGGCTGGTGTAGGCGCCCACGCTTTTGCGGAGCAGTTCGTTGTCCCGAAACACCACCGCCATCCCGCCCGCGCGAAGGGCACCCAGCAGCGACGCCTTCTCCGCGGCGACCCGCTCGACGTTGCGGAACCCCTCCAGGTGCGAGGCGGCCACCGAGGTAACCACCGCCACGTCCGGCTGGGCGATGCGCCCGAGATTGGCAATCTCCCCCGGGGCGTTTGCGCCGATCTCGCAGACGATGTAATCGTCGCCGGGCTCAGCCCCCAGCAGCGTCAGCGGAACGCCGATGTGATTGTTGTAGCTGCGGGGGCTGCACCGTCCGCCCAGGCGCTTGGAAAGAATGTGATGCACCATCTCCTTGACGGTGGTCTTGCCGTTGGACCCGGTGATCGCCACCACGTCGGCGCCGACGATCTGGCGGTTTCGCCCGGCCAGGTCGCCCAGCGCGCGGATGGTGTCCATCACGCCGATCGCCCCGCCGGGGAAACCGGCGAGGTCGTCGTCACTGAGTGGACGGTCGCGCTCCACCACAGCCGCCACGCACCCGGCGGCCGCCGCCTCGCAGAGGAAGTCGTGCCCGTCGAACCGTTCACCCGGGACGGCCACGAACACGTCGCCCGCCTCGGCGGTCCGCGAGTCGATGGAGACCCCGCAGGCCCCGAGGTCCTTGCCCTCACTCAATCGCCAGCCTCGCACCACCGTCCGGATTTCCTCGATATTCATTGATTTCATAGCACACTCAGGTTGCAGCACGGATTTCCTCAGCCGCGACGGCAACGTCGTCGAAGTCGGTTCGTCGCGAGCCGATAATCTGATAGGTCTCGTGTCCCTTCCCGGCGATGAGCACGACGTCGCCGGGCCTGGCCGACTCGACCGCCAGGCGGATCGCGGCGCGTCGGTCGCCCTGGACCTGTGTCTTGGATCGGCCCAGATCGCTGAAGCCCGCAAGGATTTCTCCGATGATCGCGTCGGGATCCTCGCCCCGCGGGTTGTCGGAGGTCACCACGACGACGTCGGCCAACTGCTCAGCCACGCCGGCCATCCGGGGGCGTTTGGAGCGGTCGCGGTCGCCCCCGCAGCCGAACACCACGATCAGTCGACCTCGCACAATCGGGCGAAGCGCCTTGAGCACGTTGGACAGTGCGTCGTCGGTGTGGGCGTAATCCACGAACACGTCGAAGCCGGTATCGCATTCGACCCGCTGAAGTCGCCCTGGCACGGCGGGCACCTCGCCCAGCGCCTCGGCGATCTGCCCGGGTTGCAGTCCGACGGCCAAACACGCGCTGGCGGCCGCCAAAACGTTGTACACGTTGTGTCGGCCGATGAGCCCGATGGACACGGGCGTCTCGCTGCCATCGTAGATCAGGTCGAACTTCGTGCCGGTCGCGTCGATCGCGCCGATGCGCGCACGGACATCGGCCAGCGGGTTGAGCCCGTAGGTGATCGGTTTGGCAGCGGTCGCGCGGATCATTTCCTCGGCGGCAGGGTCGTCGCGGTTGATGACGGCGGAGGCATCGGGCGGCAGCTGCTTGAAGAGCTTGCGCTTGGCTGCCAGGTAGCGCTTCATCGTGCGGTGATAGTCCAGGTGGTCGCCGGTGAGATTCGTAAAGACGCCCGCGGCGAAGTCGATCCCCGCGGTCCGTCCCTGGTGCAGGGCGTGGGAGGAGACCTCCATTACCAGGTGCGTGCGCCCGGCCGCTACCATCTCGGCGCACATCGTCGCCAGTTCGATCGCCCCGGGTGTGGTCGTGCGAGCCGGCGCGGTCCGCTCGCCCGTTTCGTATTGGATGGTCCCCAGCAACCCCGCATCGCAGCCGGTTCGGCCCAGCACCGAGCGGGTCAGGTGCGCCACCGTCGTCTTGCCGTTCGTGCCGGTGATGCCGATACAGGTGAGCTTCCGCGCGGGCCAGCCCAGCATCGCCTGCGCCAGAGGCCCTGCCGCGCGGCGAGTCTTCCTCACCACAGCCACCGCGACAGCCGCATCGGAGGGGGGAATGTCCGAGGCGTTCTCGCACACGATCGCCGAGGCGCCGGCGTCGATGGCGTCGGCGATGAAGCGGTGCCCATCGACGGCCGTCCCGCGTACCGCCACAAAGCAGTCGCCCTCGCGGCAGCGGCGCGAGTCGTCGGTCACCCGACTCACCTCCGCCTGTCCCCGCAGGGAGCGGACATCGAGGCCGGAGGATGTCAGCAAGTCGGTGAAACGCATGGGTAGCCCGCCCCGCCGGGGCGCGTGTAAAATCGCCGTCCGGGGCCCGTCCGCATCCACAGCGGACAGGACCCCGGACCAACGCTGGGTTCAGTCTACAACCTTCT
>CAZYIH010000251.1:0-4067 GCA_964646915.1 uncultured Planctomycetaceae bacterium
ACTTGGCTCGTTACAGCCGGGGGCGACAAAGTGGTGTTTGCACGGGAGGCAAAGGGTACCCGGCAGTTTGTGATGGCAAACGTAAAGACCCGGAGTGAGTAGGTAGCAGCACGGTTAGGAACGGGGCGTTTGCGTTCGTTCCTCATGCAACGGCGATGTTGCATTGTGAGCGGGAACATTTCGGCTGGCGGGATGTTTTCGCCGGCCGCGCAAGATGCCGCCCAGGTCGGGTGTTGTGGCGGCATATGGGAGCGTATCGTCGAGTCGGTCGGCCAACAAATCGGCCGCGACATCACCAAGACAAAGCCCGGACCAAAGCCAAAAGAGGCGAATTGAGTATGGTGTCCCCCGATCTTGGTGTCCCCCGATCTAGCATGCACCACACGGTGTGAATGTGTCTTGAGCTGTCCCGCATTGTTCGCTGAATCATGGGCAAACCCCTTCGCTTGACCCCTCATTATCTAGCCCCGGCCGACCTATGACAAGGACTACTCTCAGCCCGATGAGGCGGCCATCAGTAGGAGGTATTCGCGATTGCCGCCCTTGCCGAGGTAGAGCGTCTGGCCATTGAGGGTCACGATGGATTGGGCGGAGGACTTGTGGAGACGGTACGTGGGGAGTGCGTCTTTGGACATCGCAGCACCTGCCTTTCCGCAATTGTGTAGGCTACACACGTTTGCAGGCCTGCGGTGCCGCTCTGTCCGACGCGGACAGGTAGGCTGAATATTGCCTTCGGCGTGACTTGGGTTAAATACGCCCGGCAGGATTCGAACCTGCGACTTTCTGCTCCGGAGGCAGACGCTCTATCCACTGAGCTACGGGCGCGTTCTTTTCTGCTGCTGTAACGTCAGGCTCAAATGGGTGTTCTCTGCGAGGCACCCATGGGCGGTTGCTCGTCGGATATCACGTGGTCTCGTTGAATCTCGCGGAAACCGGCGATATCGCAGCCGAGACGGCGTGTCGCCCGCTTCGGTCCGTGCCACCGCGGGGGCGTCAGCCGTCTGTTCACCACGCCGTTGAGGAAATCCTCAACACACGCGGGATTATACGGATCGGCGAATTCCACGTCAAGTGTGGCGAATGGCTGCGAAAGCCGTCGTCCTCTGCCCGCAGCAGTTCCGAGTGTCCGACTCGACGGGCGACCAGCCGAACACACCGCAAGGCCACGCAAAGTAACAGCCCGGCCCGAGAAGCTCCGGTTCCGCAACTTCGAAACTACGTGAATCGCCTGGCTATCCCGGCAGGGCGCCATCGGCCCTGTGGGCACCTTCGGCCACGATGATCCAGTTCGAGTCGTTCTGGTTCACATGCGGGTTGAAGAAGCTCACTTCGTGGCTTTCCACGGAGGCGAACACCGACGCGAGCAGCTCGAAAAACGCATCCTGCGGCTTCCATGCCGACCACAGGGCAAACACGCCGCCCGGCCGAAGGCATCGGGCCGTATGTTGCAGGCCTTCGGTGCTGTAAAACCCCCCGTGTCGCTGGTGGAGCAGGCAATCGGGGGCGTGGTCGATGTCCAGCAGGATGGCGTCGTAAAGCTGCCGGCAGGATGCCTGCGTGACGTGCTCGAAGAAGTCGCTCGCGACCAGCGTGCAACGCGGATCGTCGATCAGCCTGTCGGCCAGTGGCACCAGCCGCCTGCGGTGCCAGGCAATCACCGGTGCGAGCAGCTCGGCGACCACCACCGTCCGGACGTTTGAATACTCCAGCGCCGCAGCGGCCGTCCAACCCAGCCCCAGCCCGCCGACGAGCACATCCAGCGGGCGATCGTCTCGGCCTTCCAGCGCCAACCGGGCCAAGGCCCGCTCGCTGGCGTTGACCGTGCTGGACATCAGCATCTCGCCGTCGATGGTGACTTCGTAGATGATCTCATCGCCCAGCGCCGGGGAGGTGCGACGTCGAAGCACGAGTTCGCCGATGGCCGTCGTCTGGTAGTCCAGTTCCTCAAACAGCATGGGCATCATTCTCCCCGCAACTGTCGCAATTCCTGCTCGATTGCCGCAATCTCGCGGTCCATCTGGACCAGTTCGCCCGGTTCATCCGGCTGCTGGTTGGCGGCCGAGCGGCGATTGCGACGATTCTGGAGTCGCGTTTTGAGCACCTGGATTTTCTTTCGCGCTTTCTTGTCCATGTTTGCCTTTGTCAAGTGCGGCGGGGTTTCTAAGCCTGTTCCATCTCCGGCTCGCTGGGTGGCAGGTCGGTGACGGTCACGTCGGGGTTGCGGTCCTGAAAGTACCGCAGGTTCCATTCATCCGGGAACAGCAGCACCGCTCGGCCGGTGTTGTCGCTGGCCAGGCGGACGCTGTGTGGCAGCATCAGGCTCTCGACGTCCACGGCCGGGTCCAACCAACGGGACACCGTCCAGGGGGCACTTGCAAGACGCGAAGTGGCCCCGTACTCGCTTTCCAGGCGGTACTGGACGATCTCGAACTGCAACGGCCCGACGGCCCCCAGCAGCGGCACCCTGCGCGTGGCGTCGGCCAATTCATAGCTCTGCACCACGCCTTCCTGAAGCAGTTGCTCGAGCCCCTGCCGGAACCGTTTGAAGTTGGCGGGCACCGGGTTCTCCAGGTAGGCGAAGCACTCCGGGGCAAAGCGCGGAATTTCGTGATAGAGGACCGAAGGATCGTCGGTCAGCGTGTCGCCGATACCGAACTTTGCGTTGCCAACGATGCCCACCACGTCGCCGGGATACGCCTCGTCGACCGTCTCGCGATCCTGACCGAACAGCCGGGCCGCGTTGGACAGCCGAACCGTCTTGCCGCTCTGGGCGTGCAGCACGCTCATTTCTCGCTCGAACTTGCCGGACACCACGCGGACGAAGGCGATCCGGTCGCGATGGCGTGGGTCCATGTTGGCCTGGATCTTGAAAACGAAGCCCGAGAACGCCGGGTGCGTCGGTTCGATGATGCCACGGCGGCTGCGTCGGCCCGTCGGGGGCGAAGAGTGCTCCAGGAAACCGTCCAACAGCAACTGAACGCCAAAATTGTTCAGGGCACTGCCGAAGTAGACCGGCGTGGTTCGCCCGGCCAGCACCTCCTCGGGGCAGAAGTCCGCTCCCGCGCCGTCGAGCATCTCCACCTCGTCGCAGACTTCCCCGTAGGTGGTTTCGTCCAGCCGATCGCGGACGGCAGGGTCCGACAGACCGGCCGTCGATACCGGCGCGCGATACGCCCCGCCCGGCGTCCGCTCGTAGAGATGGGCCCTCTTCGTCCGCCGGTCCCAGACGCCCTTGAAACCGAACCCGGTCCCCAAAGGCCAGTTCATCGGATAGGCGGCGATCCCAAGCACGCTCTCCAGCTCGTCCAGCAGCCCCAGCGGATCGCGGGTCGGGCGGTCCATCTTGTTCATGAACGTGAAAATCGGCACGCCGCGATGCCGGCAGACCTCGAAGAGCTTGCGGGTCTGGTTCTCGATGCCTTTGCCCGCGTCGATGACCATGATGGCTGCGTCCACCGCCGTCAGCACGCGGTAGGTGTCCTCGGAGAAGTCCTTGTGGCCGGGGGTGTCCAGCAGGTTGACGCGGAAGCCCTCGTAGTCGAACTGCAGCACCGTCGAACTGATCGAGATCCCGCGTTTCTTCTCCAACTCCATCCAGTCGGAGGTGGTCGCCCGCTGATTCTTGCGGGCAGTGACCGACCCGGCCAGGCCCAACGCCCCGCCGTAAAGCAGGAACTTCTCGGTCAGCGTGGTCTTGCCCGCGTCCGGGTGCGAGACGATGGCGAACGTCCGCCGTCGGGCGAACTCACGATGAGGAACTCGTTGTCTCTGTGTTGCAGTCGTATCCATGGAGAACCTGAAAAGAGCAAAGCCGGCAGGTCGGCAGGCGATAGGCCGCGAAGGCACCGAGGGAGTGCAAGTCAAAAGGCGAGGCGCAGAAAAAAGGGCCAAACGGTCAGGGCGGAGTCGTCCCCCATCGCAGCAGCAGCGCAGCCACCGTCGGCCACAAATTCGCCCTTTGTCTCACCATGCCCCGTATTCTACGGCTTTGACCCGCCAAAGTGAAGCGTTTTCCCGGCCTCCCTCCCTGTGCGCGCCGCAGCATTGGGCCCCATCATCAGGCGGCG
>CAZYIH010000252.1:0-4045 GCA_964646915.1 uncultured Planctomycetaceae bacterium
CCTGACGCCCGGTGGACGAGCGGCTGTTTGATGAACCGTCGCCGAATGATGAACCGGCGCGAGAATGTCCCACCCGAAGGCGTCGGCTGGCGTTCTGTTTCTGGCGGGCTGGTCGGCTGTGCGTTATGATGGGTCCCGACGCGAACTCACGGAGGTAGACAGTGGATTTGTTGACGGATCTTAACGAGCCGCAGCGCGAGGCGGTGACGCACATTGACGGACCCTTGCTGGTCTTGGCCGGCGCGGGTTCGGGCAAGACGCGCGTCATCACGCGGCGGATCGCGCATCTCATCCGCCAGGGCGTGGCGCCGTGGAACATCCTGGCGATCACCTTCACGAACAAGGCCGCCGGGGAGATGCGCGAGCGGGTCGACGCGCTGCGCGCCCCTACGGGAGCGACGATTTCCACCTTCCACGCGCTCTGCGCGAGACTGTTGCGGGAGTTCGCCGTCGATGCGAACATGACCTCGAACTACTCGATCTACGATCGCGACGATCAGCTGCGCCTCGTGAAGGAAGCAATGGGCGCCGCCGAGATCGAAAAGGGACGCATCCGACCTGCCGCCGCCCACGCGGTGATTTCCAACGCCAAGAACGAGCTGGTCGGTCCGGTGCAGTTCAGCGATCAGGCCGAGGGCTTTCAGGACCGTCTCATCGGCCGAATTTATCAGCAGTATCAGCGGCTCCTGCACGAGAACAACGCGGTGGACTTCGACGACCTGCTGGTGAAGGTCGCGCTGCTTCTGCGAGATCGTCCTGAGCTTCGCAGCTTCCTGTCGCAGCGGTACAAGTACATCCTCATCGACGAGTACCAGGACACCAACCACGTGCAGTATCTCATCGCCCACGGGCTGGCGATGGAGCACAACAACCTCTGCGTCACCGGCGACCCGGACCAGAGCATTTACGCGTGGCGCGGTGCGAACATCCGCAACATCCTCGAGTTCGAGAGCGACTACCCCGACGCCACGGTCATTCGGCTCGAGGAGAACTATCGCTCGACCACCGCCATTCTGACGACGGCGTCGAAGCTCATCGCCCACAACACCGAGCGCAAGGACAAGTCGCTCTGGACGCGGCGGGAGGGCGGCGCGGACGTGACCATCCTCAAGAGCGACAACGAGCACACCGAGGCCGACCTCATCGCCCGACGTCTGCGGCGGCGGGTGGACGACGGGGCCGGGCTGGACGGGGTGGCCGTGTTCTATCGCGTCAACTCGCTCTCGCGCGTGCTGGAAGAGGCGCTGCTCAAACGCGGCGTTCCCTACCGCATCGCCCGCGGCGTGGAGTTCTACAACCGCAAGGAAATCCGCGATGTGCTGGCCTACCTCCGCCTGCTGATCAACCCGGCCGATGATCTTGCCTGCAGCCGCATCATCAATACCCCCTCCCGCGGGATCGGCGCAACGACGATCCGTCGGCTCAGCGAGCACGCCGCCAGCCAGGGCGTGAGCATGCTCCAGGCCGCCCGGACCCCCGAGGACGCGGGCGTCACCCAGGCCCCGGCCAGGAAGGTCGCGAAGTTTCTCACGCTCATGGACGAGCTGCGAACCGGGCTGGACAAACCCCTCGGCGAGGTGGTCGAGCACGTGTTCAAGGCGTCCCGGCTGGACGCGTCCTTCGGCGACGACGAAGAGGCCGAGCAGGCCCGCGGCAACGTCGGCGAACTGATCTCCGCCGCCGCCGAGTTCGACCAGATGCAAACCGACGCGACGCTGGAGGACTTCCTCCACCACGTGGGGCTCGTCAGCGACGTCGATCGGATGGACGGCTCTGCCGGAGGGGCGGCTACGCTCATGACGTTGCACGCCGCCAAGGGGCTGGAGTTCCCGGTGGTGTACATGGTCGGCTGCGAGGAGGGACTGCTGCCGTTCCGCCGCGAGCAGAAGTGGGGCAGCGACGATGCCGACGTGGAAGAGGAACGCCGCCTGGCGTTCGTGGGCATGACCCGGGCCCAGGACGAGTTGACACTCTCGTGCGCGTCGATCCGCCGTATCTACGGAAAGCGGACGCCGCAGAGCGCCTCGGAATTTCTGGACGAGATCGGCGAAGATCACGTCACCGTCGACGACCAGACCACGCGGACCTCGCCGGGCCGACCTGTCGCGGGCGGCGGGTTCTATGAGGATCAGGCGATGCGGTCGAAGATCGAATCGCGCGACGACTGGGGCGCGGCCCCGAGCGACCCGGACCCGTTCGACGTGGCCGACCCCGATCCCTACGAAACCCCCGTGCCGGCTGAGTACGAATCGCTCGCCCCGGGCAAGATGGTCCATCATCCCAAGTTCGGGCGCGGCAAGGTGATCTCGCTCACCCAGCCCTGGCCCAGCACCCGCGCGACCATCCAGTTCGGCCAGTGGGGGCTCAAGAAGATCGTTCTATCGAAGGTGAATCTCGACGTGCTGTAGCGTCGCTCAGCGGGCGGTGTTCCCCAGCAGCGCATCACGCCAGTGGGGTTCGCCGTCTGCGCCTTTTCGGAGGCAATCGGCCTGCCTGTTGGTGAATGCTCGTGGGACGGCCGGGTCGAAATCGCCCAGCCCCAGCTTATCCAGGATGGCCGAGGCGAGGTCGTCCAACCCTTCGCCGGTGGCGGCGCTGACGGCGATGGCGGCCGGGTCGGCAGGGGGGTGACGATCGGTCTTGGAGGCGACGCGAAGGAGCCCCGCCTCGGAGAGCCAGTCGGGAGCACAGAGAGGCTGATCGGCCTCGACGAGCACGATGAGGTCGGCCCCGGCGGCGCGGGATCTGGCCAGCTCGACCGCCTGGGCGTCCAGCTTTCCCGGGGCGTTCCACAGGCCGGCGGTATCGGTCAGCCAGATCGGCAGACCTTGGAGATTCGCCTGCTCGCGCACCCAGTCGCGGGTCGTGCCCGGCGTGTCGTGCACGATGCTGACGTCCCGCCCGATCAGCGCGTTGGCCAGCGTGCTTTTGCCGGCATTGGGCGGACCGACCAGCACCACCTCCGTCGGCTGGAGCAGCCGCTCCATCACGCGCAGTCCGCCCGCGGCGGCGCGGAGCTGGTCCGGTGAACCATCCCGGCCGGCGACGAGCTCACTGATGCCGCCACTCCACTGGTGCGAAAGGGCGGCTGCGACGACGGCTGTGGCGGCGCGGGGCAACATTGCCTGCAGCTCACCGCCGATGGCGGGATTGTTCCAACGGGGATGGGCCAGCGGCAACGCCGGCGGCGCATCGGCGGCCGGGATGATTCTCACGCCCTGATCGGCAAGCAGGTCGCATGCCTCGGCCACCACGGCCGGTCCTCCGTGGATGTGCAGCTCGACGGTATCGTCACGAACGCACACGAGGGCTTCGTCGACCGGTTGGTCGCCGGAGATGAGGTCGCCCAGCCGCATCGACTCGGGCGTGAGCGGACCGGGTCGCAGCGGGCGGAAGATGCCCTCGATGACGGCTGAGGTGCCGGGCCCGGTGACGGCGATCACCGCGATGCCGCCGCGTCCGGGCGGGGTGAGGACAGCAGCGACGGGCTGGCCTCGATCGGGCGTCATTTCGTGAGCGTTTTGTAGTACGCCATCGCCACGCCGCGAACGGCCAGGTCCGGGACGATCGCCTGGATCAGGTCGCCTTCCTGGACGTTTCCGCAGACCAGCTCGGCGTCGCCGCCGGTAGCGACGATCAACGGCCAGGCGCCCATTTCCGTGGCGTAGGCTTCGGCCAATCGTCGCAGGGCGCCTTGGGCCCCGTAGACCAGTCCGCCGATGATGGCTTCGTGGGTGGATCGCCCGAAGGTCCAGGTGGGCGGACCGAGTTCCACGTGCGGCAGCTGGGCGGTGTTTTCGTGCAGGTTTCGGGCGCTCATTCGCAGTCCGGGCAGGATCGCCCCGCCGAGGAACCGTCCTTCGGCGTCGACGGCGTCGATGGTGATGGCCGACCCGAAATCGGCGATGACGCACGCCACACCGAGGCGGTCGAAGGCGGCGACGGCTGTGCAGAGACGGTCCACGCCGACCGCGTCGGGCTTCTCCAGGGCGGTCGCCAGGGGCAGGGGGAGGTCCTTGCCGACCACGAGGATGTCCTGGTCGAT
>CAZYIH010000253.1:0-4043 GCA_964646915.1 uncultured Planctomycetaceae bacterium
CCTGCTGCTGGAACACGATGCCGACCGCCAGCAAGGCCATGACCACCACCGCCAGAGCGATCATCCGCCAATGTTTGCTCTTTCCGGTTTCCTGTTTTGTCTCGGCTTGCGTTGTATCTGTCGTCATGGGTTCGGCCTTTCATGCGTCTTTCAGTTCGATCAGGTGAAATCCGCCCCCCTCCACCCGGACGGCTACATTCACCAAACTCGCTCCGGTGACTTCATGCCAGTCTGTCCAGCCGTCCTGCTCGCTGGACCAGTCGCGGCGGTGATAGCGATGGTTCGCCTGGACCCGTTCGCCCAGGCGTACCGGGCTGTTGCGTGATTCCTTCCGGCAACTCCCGATGGCCAACAGCAGCCGGTTGTCGTCGGCGAAGGCCAGGGCGTGAAGGCCGGGAGTTTCCAGACGAAGGTCGTCGGTCACGTCTCGCTCGAAGTGGTCGCCGGGGCCGTCGGTGTGAAAAGCAAAGTCGCCGAACACGTGCAGTTCGCCCTGCATGCGCCCGCAGAAGGCGCTGATGTCTTCTCCATGGTAACGGACGCGATGGCAGGCGGCCCATTTCCACTCGTCCGGCAGCAGCGGGTTGATCTTGGGCTCGTCGGGCAGGACCACCAGACCGGCGACGCCCTCGACGGCCGCCCACAGGAACCGCGGCGGCTCCCACGGTGAAAGCCGCATGCCGCGGTTGGTAAGACTTTCACCGTCGAACCACTCCGAGAACTGCCCCGGCACGGTGTGATATGTACGAGGGTTCTTGGCGTAATGCGCGAAGGATGCATGCAGTGCACGAACCATAAACTCGGGGTGGTACCTCGCCGCGGCGAATGCGTACCACCACGTCAGTCCCGGCCAGACGCCGCCGATGAGGCCCACGTAGCGGGACGGGTCATACAGCGGGTCGCGTTTGGAGGTAGTCCGCAGCCCCGCCTCGGTCCAGAAGTCCGGTGCGTTCAGGCGGCGGACGATGCGATAGGCGACCGCCTCGTCGGCCACCCGAAACAGAACCGGAAATATCTCGTCGGCGGTGACGTCGGTATGCGGGCGTCCTTTCGGGTCGATATTCAGCAGGTAAAGCTGCCGCTCGGTATCGAGCAGGTGCCTGTTCAGCGATTCGGTCAACTCCTCGGACGCTTCGCGGAAGAACCGCCCCTCCTCGTCGCGTCCGATATTCTCGGCCATGTGGCCCATTGCGCGCAAGGCGGCGGCGCACTCGGCATTGATCTCGGTCACGGCTCCGCTGATCTGGTATCCGGAGATCACGTTCCGCCAGGAAACGATACCCCGCTCCCCGACGCCCTCGCTGTCGCAGTAGACCAGCCCGCGGTCGTCGCGTTGGGAGAGGATGTAGCGGCAGGCCGAGGCGATCCGGTCGTAGGTGTCTTCGAGCCAGTTCATGTCACCGGTGCTGCGGGCGTGGTGATTTACGCCGAGCACGTACAGGGGCGTCCCATCATTGATGTTCAACCCGTAATCGTCCCGCTCACCGGTGCGGGCGTTGTAGTACTCCGGCATCTTGCCGCTGTCGTACTGCGTCTGGCCGAGGCGGTCGAGCATTTCACGGGAGGCATCGGGCAGGAAGTGGTCGCATCCGTAGGTGAACCAGATCACGTCCCGCGTCACGACGTTGGACGATCGGCCGGGGTCATTGGTGGACGTCAGGCCCTTGGGATACTTCGCCAGGACCCGTACCATGTTCGCCTTGGCCCAGGCCCCTCCGGCGTTGATGGTGGCATCGGGCGTCCAGACCTGGCAGGCATTCAGGCATTTCATCCAGCTCTGGCGGGTCCTCTCCAGGACGCCCGGGCCGTCGCCAAGGCTATCCAACACGGCCCGGAGTTCGTCAGCGCAATACCAGAAGGCCAGCGCGAAGGTGATGCATACGTGCTGACCGGGCTTGAGTTGCATGTGATTTTCGGTGACGGCGATCAGGTCGCTACGGTCAGGTACGGACCGGGCCTGAAGCGATGGCAGTTCATCGATGTCCGAGACCATCGCCATGTCGGCTGTGACAGACCGGCGGCAGGGCTCGGGCTGGACCACCAAGGCACCCAACCAGTCCTCGTTCTCGCTGTAGTTGACGGCGTGAGTGCAGTTCTCTTCGTCCATGCGGATCGAGATATCCGACTGAAAGCTCCCCAGGCCAAAGCCGCCGAAGCCGTAGACTGCGACGTCCTGCGTGCGCGGGCCTTCATTCGTCAGCTCGCAGAGTACGTAGGCTGCGCAGTGCGACGGGCCGACTTCTTCACCAAGCATGGGTAGAAAGGCCGTCTCGCGAACCCGGATGTCGCCCGGCAGCGTGAACTCGTGCACCTGTCCCTGCGGCTGAAGCGTGTATGTCCCTTCCCGCACCTGGGGCAGCGGGATGCTCCTGCCGGGGCAACTGCCGGGAGAAGCCTCTCCGTCGCATTCCGGTGTTGCGTATCGCAACAGCAACGGACCGGCCACGGTCTGCCCGACGTCGGTGGCGAACATGGACATCACCCGCCCGCCGGACCCGAGCTCGACCCAGCAACGGCTGTTGCCCAGACTCGACCCTCTGCCCAGTTCGGTATCGCCCAGTGTGTAGCCGGGCAACCCGCCGCACATGGGTGATTTCTTCGGTGAGTTCATCATGCCATGGGCTCCTGATCTTCGCCTTCATCTGAACGCGAATTCTCTACCGACCGAACCTGGATTTGGGTCTCACTGACGCAGGTCCCTGAGCGAGCGTCCATCGCCTTCTGAATGCAGTCCCAGAACCGGCTACAGTTCGAGCAGTCGCCTTGTTCGCAGGGCTTCCGAGTCAGTGGGCAATACCGGCCGCAGGTGGATTGTTCGGCGGGGACCATTTCATTGCTCCGAAGTCTGCTGTTCGTTCAGCGACCAGTCGTAATCGAGGTACTCGATGGAGAAGTCGCCTTTTCGCAGGTACGCCGCCTCGTCCTCCGAGAGGTACTTCGATGCGTAGTGCAGCACAGCCCGCTCGGCCTTGCTGTGATCGCCGAAGCCCTCTTCGGGCTTGTACGTCTTCACGAAGTCGTCGCCAAACCACTTGAAGATGCTGGAAAGGCGGACCTTTCCGGCGTCGCGGTCGATGCGGAACTTCTTGGGATTGTTCATGAAGATCCGCGACTGCTCGTCGAGCTGATCGTCGAGCTTCTCGCCAAGGTAGGGCTCCCGGCGAAGCTCCGGGCAACCCATGGCCGCGCAGACCAGGGCCACGTGAATGCGGGGCTCGTTGAAGCTACCGAACTTCTTCTTGAACTTTTCGTCTCTCTTGCCGCGCAGAATGGCGTGCTCAATCTGATCGAGCGTGAGTTTCTCCCTGACGACCAGCCACTGGATCTTCTTCCAGACGCCTGGAATCTGCCGGATGCTGTTCTTGGGATACGCCAGCCCGGAGATCAGCCCGGCCTTGATCGGGTAATGGTCGATGATGGCCTTGAGCGTCAGGGCGTTGTAGGCGTTGATCCAGAAGGCGATCTTCGCCTCCTTGGTCCGTTCGTCGTAGGTGTCCTTGTCGACCCGGGCCATGGCCAGAAGGAATTCGTCCAACTTCTTGTGGTCGTCCTTAAGCCCCTTGTAGTCCACCATTCCATTGGCGTCGACATAGGCTTTCAGCGTGGCCGCGTAAGCGTTGTAAGAGAAGTTGGCGTCCGATTGCGGCGTGGCTGCGTTGGCATAGAAACCGCTGTTGAAGCTATCGGCCCCGACGAATTCCTGGTGGGCTACGTAGGCCCCCAGACCTCCCAGGATGACCACCGCCAGAATCACGGTCATCGATATCTTGAATTTGCGTTTCATGATGCACCTCGTATTCTATAGGGCTATTGATTCAGGTCGTCGGTTCGTGCCGGCCAAAGCGGGCAGCGGCCGCCAATGCACTCGGCATTGCTCGAAAGCTGCTTGCAGGGCAGCGGCGCGTCGGCTCGCAGGGGGATATCCAGCAACTCTTCCGAAAGCTCGGCCGCCTTTCGCAGCGCGATCCAGCAGTCCCGCTGACAGCACCGCGGCGCGTCCAGCGAGGCGATCTCGGCCAGGGCTTGGGTCACCGCCTGCTGCA
>CAZYIH010000254.1:0-4031 GCA_964646915.1 uncultured Planctomycetaceae bacterium
GTCAGCGGGCGGTGGCGCGGTCGACGGCTTCGTAGATCGGGAGGATCCTGTGGAGCCTCGTGGCTTCGATGAGTTGTCGGATTGCCCGGGTGGGGCTGGCGAGGCGCACCAGGCCGTCCTGCTTGCGACGCTCGGTTTCGAGGGTGACCATTGCTCCCAGTCCGCGGGAGCAGATGAATTTCATTTCCGTGAGATCCAGCACGACGACGGGTTGGGCTGAGGGCGCCAGCGCCTGCAGTTGGGAGGCGAAGGCGTCGGCCTGGTCGATGCTGACATCTCCGCGGATGGTTACGATCGTGGCGTTATCCCGCTCGGTCACGTCGATGTGGAGTCTGTCGCCAGGGGTCGCGGGCATGATGAGGGGTTATCCCTTCCGCTTGACCATGCAGACGCGGTTGCCGGCTTCGTTGAACTCGACGCAGTCCATGTAGGCCCGCATGAGCATGATCCCCCGGCCGGAGGGTTTTTCGAGATTTTCGTCGGTGGTGGGGTCCGGTACGCAGCCGGGCTCGAATCCGGGCCCGCAATCGCAGATCGACACGCGGACTTCCTGGGGCGTTACCTCGTAGGTGACCTTGACGGTTTTCTCCGGGTCGAGGCGGTTTCCGTGGCGGATGGCGTTGTTGAGACCTTCTTCCAGGGCGAGCTTCAGCGCGAACGTGTCGGACTCGGAGTAACCGGCGTCGACGGCCTGGTCGAGGATGGCCTGCTCGACGTCCCGAGCCTTGGTGAGATCCGACGGGATGACCACGGTATTGGGCACGAGTTCGTTCCTGTCGGCGATCGTCAGTTGATGGAGGCCATCGCGTCTTCGACACTATCGCAGATGTTGAAGACCTCGGTCAGCCGGGTGATCTCGAATACTTCGCGAATTGCCGGCTGGATATTGCACAATCGCAACTGGCCGTTCTTCTCGCGGACTCGTTTGAGCAGGGTGATGAGCATGCCCAGGGCGCTGGAGGACATATGGGAGACGTTGGAGAACTCGAGGATGAACTTCGGTTCGGTGCGTTTGGTCACGAGTGCCTGGAGCTGATCGCCCAGGCGGGTGATGGTCAGCTCATCGAGAATCTTTCGCTCGGCGACGGTGATGATCGTCACGTCGTCATTCTGCCTGATCTGCAGGTCCGGCGTGGATTCGGCCATGGATGCTTTCTCCTTCTCGGCGACGGGCCGGTATGTCGGGGCACTGCGGCTTGGCCGCGGGGATGCTCTGTGTAGGGAATGGTATGGCTGGGTGTGCTCCGAGTCAAGCCGACGCCGCCCGGATGCGGGTGCGGACGTTGTCCAGGATGTTCATGAAGTTGATGTAGGCGTCGTAGGGCGACTCGTAGGGGTTGAAGTACTTGTGGACGTCGCCGTCGGCGAACCACTTGGTGCACATGTAGTAGAAGTGGTCGCTGGTGAGCAGTTTGTGCCAATCCTCGATCAGGATTTCGTCGCCGCAGGTCAGTACGTCCTCGGCCATGCTGTAGACATCGTGCAGGGCGTTGGCCTGCATGGAGTTTCCCAGCCACGCCGAGAGGTCGCGTTCGGTGTCCGCCCAGGAGATCATGTGGGGGATGTCCACCTCGCCGACGGAGGGGTAGCGGTTGGCGGCTTCGGAGACGGTGAGGAAGTCGTTCTTTCCCTGTCGCATCACGGCGGCCGGCAGGGCACGGAGAAACTCGAAGATGCCCGTATCGGCCCACTGGTGTTCGCCGAAGGTTTCGTAGTCCATGAACAGGTTGCAGGTGTACCCGTTTCCGTTGATCTGGTCGACCCATCCGGCGAACTTCTCGGTGTTCAGAGGCCATTCCTTCCATCCGCGGTTGGAGAAACGGAAGGCGATGTCATCCGAGAGGCGGTAGTTTTTCAGCAGCATCCGCAGGTCCGCGCAGTTGGGCGGGTTGTAGATGAAGTTCGGGCTTCGGTAGCCCAGGACGTGGTCGGCCCCCTCGGTGAGGATGGCCTTGAAGCCCATGTCCTCGACCACCTGGGCGACGTCGTTGTTGTAGGTCAGCTCGGTGTTGCGGAACACCCTGGGTCGCTGGCCGAAGAGCTCTTCCATCAGCCGGCAGTGTTTTTCGGTCTGGCGGACGAACTCGTCGCGATTGTAGAGGAACGCCAGGGAGTGGTAGTACGTCTCGGCGATGAACTCGACGGCCCCGGTTTTGGACAGCTCGACGAAGAGGTCCAGCACCTCCGGTGCCCAGCGGCGGAACTGATCGATCACCGTTCCGGTCAGGGCGTAGCTGATGCGGAATCGCCCTTCGTGCTCGCGGACGAGATCCAGCATGAGCTTGGTGGCAGGGTAGTAGCACTTCTCGACGACCTTTCGGCAGATTTCCTCGTTGCGGAAATCGTCGAAGTAGTTCGTATCGCTGTCGAAGACGCTGTAACGCCGCAGCCGATAGGGCTGGTGAACCTGGAAGTAGAAGACGACCGAAGCCATAATATCCTAACAAAAGCACAAGTCTGGTGGTCGGGTCAACCCACAAGCTGCCCGTACAGTGGTTTTTCGGCGAATCGACCCGTCCGTCTTCAGGCGACGCCGGAAACCTTGCGATAAATCGTGTACAGCTTGACGGCACTGTCCCGCCAGGACATCTTCCGAAGCTCGATGCTGCCATGCTGGGAGAGGGTTTTCTGCAGTGGCGGGTGGCGCAGCACGGCGAGGATTTTGTTGGCCATCTCGTCGATATCCCAGAAGTCCACCTTCAGGGCGTGGGTGAGCACCTCCGAGACACCGGATTGCTTGGAGATGATCACCGGAACGTTGTGCGAGAGGGCCTCCAGCGGGGCGATTCCGAACGGTTCGGACACGCTGGGCATCACGTACAGGTCGGCCATGTCGAAAACGCGCGTGACGTCGTCGCCGCGGAGAAAGCCCGTGAACGTGATGTGCGATCCGAGCTTGAGCTTGGCGGCCAACTCGATGCAGTGGGTGATCATGTCGCCGCTGCCGGCCACCACGAACCGGACGTTGGGCAGCTTGTCGACCACGCGTTTGGCGGCCTGGAGGAAGTACTCCGGGCCCTTCTGCATGGTGACTCGCCCGAGGAACAGGACGATTTTCTCATCCGATCGGATCGGGGAGAGTCCCACGCCGTTGCCGTTGGGCATTTCCACGGCGTTGTAAACCACCTCCAGGCGGTCGGCGGGCACGCCGTAGTGTTTTTTGAGCAGGCCCGCGGTCAGATGCGAGACGCAGATGGCCCGATCGGCAGACTGGGCCCCCATCCGCTCGATTTCGTAGACCTGCTGATTGACGTTCTCCCCGGACCGGTCGAACTCCGTGCTGTGGATATGCACCACCAGCGGCTTACGGCAGGCGGCGGCTACGGCCATCCCGGCGGGGAAGGTCATCCAGTCGTGTGCGTGGACGACGTCGAACTGCTCGTTCCGCGCCAGTTCGACGGCCAGGCGGGCGTATTTGTACACCTGCCCCATCAGGTCGCCGCCGTAATTGATGCCCGCACCCCGAACGAACCTTCCGCTGGGCGTGGCGGCGGCATCGACGGGGATGTCGTCAAAATCGTCGGCCAACTGCTCATCGTCGCCGGGCTCGGGCAGGCCCATCATCTGTCGCTGATCGGGCGTGAGCTGCTCGAGGACTTTCTGGAAGTCCTCCGGTTGCGAGTAGGCCTGCAGGACGGCGGGGAGTTGGTGCACCGTCACATGTCGTGAGGCCGGGACCGGGGTCGAGCCGCTGCCGCTTTCGACGGCCCGCTTGCTGCCGACAGAAAGATTCTGCGGCGTTCGGAAGCGGACGTGGCTGGACGAACCCACCGGCACGGCTGTGGGCAGTACGAAACTGACGTCCACACCGATCTCGCTGAGCCCCTTGGTCAAACCGTGGCAGGCTGTTCCCAGTCCACCGCTGATATGGGGTGGGAACTCCCACCCGAGCATGAACACTCTCATCCCGCGTGTTCCTTTCGCCAAACTATCGACCGAAAGCCCATAATATACACGCTGTCTCCGGACCGCAAAGAAACATTTTCACAAGCTACAGAATCCACAGGATTTCCCCCGACTGGATCACTTGA
>CAZYIH010000255.1:0-4018 GCA_964646915.1 uncultured Planctomycetaceae bacterium
AAACGCCGCGGTGCTTCGAAAGCTCAGCCGCGCGCGAACAACGGGGTGACCCGACACGATTCACCGATCGGCTTGGTCCGGTCCGACGACCAGCAGACGTGAGCCGGGGTAGTAGAACTCCAGGATCCTGGCGGCCGACCATCCCTTGGCCGCCTTGGACTGGGCGCCGTACTGGCACATTCCGATCCCATGCCCGAACCCGCGTCCGTCGGTGAACTGCACCGAATCACCGGCGTTGACGATCGAGCAGTTCATCGAGTAGAGGCGCTTGGCTGCGGGAATGCCCGCGTAAAGCAGGCAGATCCGCAGGTCATCAGCCCGCATGCGAATCGCCCGACCCCGGGTGTCGTACGCCTTGACAAACATCGGCCTGCCGTGCTCGGTCCGCTCGGTGACCACGACGCGGTCCACCCCCGCCAGTCGACCGGCCCGGGCGGGATAGCGCCGCAGGATCGCATTGAACACGTCCGAGCAGTGAATGCTCACCGTCGACCAACGGTACTTCGACGACGCGAACGGCTGCCGGCCACAATCGGTGCAGACCTGCCCGCCCCGAAGCGGAGGGATGTCCGCCGATTCCTGCACGACGTCGGCCGGGTTCACCCGCCCCCCGCAACAGGAGGAGTACTGGGCCCGGAACAGCCTGTGCTCCCCGTCGATGGGATACGTCAGCACAACGCCGGCCGTCGACCGCACAGCCCGGCGGGACTTGGCCGTCTCGCCGACGACGCCGGGATACGCCTGGGAACTCTGATCCGCCCGGACATCGTGATCGCGCGTCTTGCCGTAGGTCTTCGCCTGGTAGAGGGCGAACGTGCGGGCCGCCACCGCCTGGGCGCGATACGCCTGGAGGTGCCAATCGCGATACAACTCCTTGGCGATCACCGACGCGAGGTACTGCTCGAGGTCCACGTCATTGACCACGCGGAGGCTGTCCGGCCCGGCCGGGATCAGCCGCAACGAACCGCGATAGCTCACGCCGTTGATCGCGACGATCGCCTCGCCCATCGGCTCGAAGATGATGGTGCCCGTCTGCGCCTTGAGGCCATTGAAGCTCCATTCGCCGGCGGTATGGGTGGCCACGATCGGGCCGGGAGCGCCCTGGGAGGCGGCCACGATCTCCTCGCCGCCCCGCAGGATGTATCCGCCCGTGCATTCCAGCCGCACTACGGGCCTGGGGTCGTTGGTGAGCAGCACGCGAACGCGGGACGCACCGGGCCCGCCGACGGGCCTGGCCAGCTCGGAGAGGGTGTCTTCGCCGGGGCGGGCGCAGCTGCTGAGGATGACGGCAGAGAGGACGCAGCAGGACGCCAGGATCGCGCAAGGCCCCAGGAGCGGTTCCCACAGACGACGAATGATCTGCCACAGCCGGCGCGCACGGGTCATCGCGGACTCCATTCCGCCCGGTCGCTGTCAACCCGTCGTACGTACCGCTCCGGAGCGATTACGCGTTCGGGTCTCGCAGGTCCAGGCCATTCTCGGTCAGTCGCTGGCGCATCTCGTTGAGGCTGGTCTGGCCGAAGTTCTTGCACGCCAGCAGTTCGGCTTCGGTCTTGGCGGCCAGGTCCCCCAACGTGTTGATGCCCAGTGTCTCCAGCGCCCGTCGCGAACGCACGGAGAACTCGACGTGATCCACGGACTTATTCAGCACGCTCTCGTCGACCCCGGCGATCTGCGGCGACTCGGGCAGCGTGGTCGGAATCGCCAGCTCGCTGCCTTCTTCCAGCGCCTGTCCCAGACGCAGGCCCTTGGCCGAGAGCATGTCCTTGATTTCCTTCAGCGAGGTCTCGCCGAAGTTCTTGTAGCCCAGCAGTTCGGACTCGGTGATTTTCACCAGGTCGCCAAGGGTGCGGATATTCATCTTCTTGAGGCAGTTGCGGGCCCGCACGCTCAACTCGAAGTCGGTGACGGGGATATCCAGCACAGCGTTGCGCTTGGCGATGCGCCGGGCCTGGTCCTCGTCGTAGTACATGTTCTTGGAGGCTTCGGCGTCTTTGAGGAACATCTTCGCCCGACCATGATTCGGATTGATCGCCAGCACGCGGCGGACGGCTTCGGTGGCCTGGTTGTACTGCCCGGCGTCCTCGTAGAGCACCGCCAGGTTCAGCAGCGCGTTGGCGAAGATCGGCGGATGCGAGATGATTTCGCGATAGAGCTCGACCGCTTCGTCTTCCTCGCCGTGGAGGTCGTAGAAATACGCCAGGCGGAAGGTCGCCCCGTCGTGCCCGTCGGCCAACTCCCGCGCCTGGATGTACAGCGAGACGGCCTCCTCGCCGTCACCGGCGAGTTCCATCATCATGCCCTTGACGTACAGGAAGTCCGGCGAATCGCCCAGCGAGGCAGCGACCTTCTTAAGGGCCTTGTTCGCCTCGTCCAACTCACCGCGAAGGACCATCAGCTCGGCCTGCTGCAGGGCGACCTGCCCGCCGTCCCAGCCACGCGACTCGGCCCGCTCGAATTCCTCGCCCGCCTGGGCGTATTGCTGGATGTGCTTGAGGCACATCCCCTGGAACCAGTGACGGTCCTTGTTGTCCGTCGCCTCGGAGAGGGCGGCCAGGGCCGAAGAGAATCGGCAGAGCATGTACCGCAGGATGCCGATTTTCAGCGCGGCGGCACCCTTGGGCTCGGGATTCTCGTTTTCCAGTTTCCGCAACATCCCCGAAAGCCGACCGGCCGGATCGGAAACGTCCAGCAGCTGCGCCATCAGCGCGTCGTGTTCCTCGGCGCTCCAGCTGTCCTTCTCGACGATCTGCTCGATTGTGTCCACGTCTTGCTCCACCTGGTCCATGGTCTCTCCTCGCACGCAAAGTGGCGGCGTCGGATATCTGTTCATTTGCCTGAGTCGGCAAACCGGGTATTATAGGGTTCCTGTCGCAATGTTCAATGGCAACTGTGCACCCCGCGGGAGATGGTATGATTCAGGCCGGCGCTTCGAACCCACTTCATCTGGTGATCAATCCCAAAAGCGGGTACGGCGGAAGGAAGCGAATGCTGGCCGAGCTGCGACGGCGCATCGAGTCGTTGGGCTTGCCGTTGGTGGAGTATGAAACCCGCTGCGCCGGCGACGCCACCCAATACGCCCGAAGCGTCAAAAACGACGCAGCCGCCATCCTCTCTTGGGGCGGGGACGGAACCGTCAACGAGATCGCCAACGGACTGGCCGGCAGCGATGTGCCCATCCTACCGATCCCGGCCGGTACCGAGAATCTGCTCGCCCAGGAGATGCGCGTCCCGAAGAACCCGCGCGACATCGTCGAGATCCTCCGCGCCGGAACCGTGCTGGAATGCGACGTCGGCGAAATCAACGACCGGCGCTTTCTGCTGATCATGGGCGTGGGCTTCGATGGCGAGGTCGTCCGTCGCCTGACCACCTCGCGACGGGGACACATCTCCCACCTGAGCTACTTCTGGCCGATCTGGCGGACGTTCTGGGAGCACGATTTCCCGCGCATGAAGGTCAACGTCGATGGCGAGGACATCTTCGACGATTACGGCCTGGCGTTCGTGGGCAACATCTCCCGCTACGCCGTGGGGCTTCGCATCTGCCGCGATGCCCGCTTCGACGACGGCCTGCTGGACCTGGTCATCTTCCGCTGCCGAGAGCAGACCGGACTGATGCTCCACGCCGCATGGACGCTGCTTCGGCTGCACCCGCTCAAAGGCGACGTGCTCTACCGTCGCTGCCGAAACGCCACCATCGAGACGCCCGACGGACCCACCGCCACGCAGGTCGATGGCGACCCGGGACCCAGCACCCCGCTGCACGTGAGCGTCGCGCCGTTCCGCATGCACCTGCTCGTCCCCGAACAGCCGGACTCCTGGGGCTGGCCTTGGGGACTTTTGCAGAAACACGTACCCCTCCCCCCGCGATGATGATTGCCGTCGTGGGCTGCGACGTCGAATGCGCGCCGCACTGCGTAGAGCAGAAACACGCACCCCTCCCCCCGCGATGATGATTGCCGTCGGGTGAGCGCACGAGAAAAAGCTGCCCCGTCGGACAGCCTGGCACGACAGCGGG
>CAZYIH010000256.1:0-4004 GCA_964646915.1 uncultured Planctomycetaceae bacterium
AGCGTGCGGTCTTTGAGGCGGTAGCCCCGCTGGATTTCCTGCAGGATGGTCATCGGCGAGTGCTCGTCGCTGGGCTGTTGCATCATCGCCGCGTGGAGGTCGGGATTGAACGTATCGCCCTCTGTCGCATCGATCACCGTCACGCCGAACTTGGTCAGCACGTCGAGCATTTTGTCGTGCACCAGTTGCATTCCCTGCAGGAACGGGTCGTCCTGGTCGTGGTTTTCGCGGGCGTGTCCCAGGGCGCGTTCCATGTCGTCCAGCACGGGCAGCGTCGCACGGATGATATCCTCGTTGGCGTACTGCCGGGCCGATTGAATATCCTTCTGTACGCGTTTCTGGTAGTTCTGGTAGTCCGCCCCCAGTCGTTGCAGCCGTCCCATCAGTTCATTGCGTTCGCCCTGGAGTTCGGCGACCGGGTCGAGATCCTCGTTTGCCTCTCCGGTCTCGGAGGCGACGTCGCGATCTTCGCTGAGCTCGTCGGAGACATCGGGCTCGTGATGGGGGGGAACGTCGGGTTCGTTCTTTCGTTGTGATCGGTCTTCAGTCATGGTTGGTTGTCAGGTGGTTCCGGGTTGGTTCGGTTGTCGGGCCGAGGGTTTTTCACTCCCGGCCTCGTCGGGGAATTCTACCGCTCGACCGGCTCTTCGTCCGAATCGGTCGGGGGTGCATGGTCCTTTTCGGCGTCGCCGGCGAAGTAGTCCCGCAGCTTGTCGAAGAAGCCTTTCCGCTCGGGGGTGGCTTCGGCGTCTTCGGTCTGGGCGAACTCCTGGAGCAGCTCGCGTTGTCGTGCGGTGAGCTTGCGGGGCACTTCCACGTAGATCTGCACGTGCTGATCGCCGGGGCGATGGTTTCTCGGTGAGGGCAGTCCCTTCTTTTTCATCGTCAGCAGGTCGCCGTTCTGCGTTCCGGAGGGCACCTCGAGCTTCTCGGTTCCCCCGAGAGTGGGCACCTGGATGGTTCCGCCCAACGCCGCCTGTGGGTAGGTAATCGGGACGCGGCAGAACAGATCGTCCCCGCGACGGATGAGCATCGGGTGGGGTTTGACGCGGACGTACACGTGCAGGTCGCCGTGGGTCGTGCCCGATCGGCCGGGCTCGCCCTCACCGCGGATCCGCACGACCTGCCCGTCGCGGATGCCGGCAGGGATGTGCACGGTCAGCACACGCTTGCGGCGCGATCGGCCGCTGCCGTTGCAGTCTTCGCAGGGGTTGGAGATGATTGTCCCTTTCCCCTGGCACTTCGGGCAGGTGACGATCCGCACGCTCACGCCGAAAAAGCCCTGCATCTGCTGTTGGACCTGCCCGTAGCCGCCACACGTGCCGCACTTGGACGGGTCCGAGCCCGGCTTGGCGCCCGACCCGTCGCACGTCTCGCACAGGTCCATCCGCTCGAACTCCAGCGTATGGTCCACGCCGGTGGCGACGTCTTCCAGGGAGATGGCGATCTCGGTTTCCAGGTCCAGTCCGCGTTCGGCGGCGGGTCCTCTGCCCCGGCCGCCACCGAAACCCCCGCCGCCGAAGATGTCCTCGAACATCGAGAAGATATCGGCAAAGCCCATGTTCGAGAAGTCGTGCATGCCCGCGCCGCGCAGGCCCTCGTGGCCGAACTGATCGTACTGGCGGCGCTTCTGCTCGTCGGAAAGCACTTCGTATGCTTCGGCGAGTTCCTTGAACCTCTTCTCGCCCTCGGCCTTGTCGCCTTTGAAGTTGTCCGGGTGGTACTTCAGCGCCAGTCGACGGTAGGCGCGTTTGATGGTCGCGCCGTCGGCCGACTTTTCCACGCCGAGCACTTCGTAATAGTCACGCTTTTGAGGCATACATCCTCTTCGATTCTGCAGGCTTGGACTCGTGTGTGTTCGTTACTTTTCGGTATTGAGGATCAGCGGCAGGCCGTCTTTCCCGCCACCGATGACCACGACCTTGGCGTTGTTGCTCTCGGCCAGTTCCAGCGTCGCCTCGATGCCCTTGAACCGCAGGAACTCGGGGGTGAGCTGCTTTTTGATGATCTCCATCCGCTGGGCGATTCCCTCGCCCTCGATCTTCTTGCGTTCCTTTTCCTTCTCTTCCTTCTGAATGACGTACTGCATCCGCAGGGCTTCCTGCTGCATGGCGAGCTTTTCTTCGATCGCGTTGCGCTGGCGGGCGGGCAATTGGACGTTCCGCAACAGCACCTGCTGAACAACGAACGCTCCGTCGTCGCCGAGTTTCAGCCCGGCCTTGCCCTTGTCTGTCTTGCGGAGAATCTCGCCGAGCCGATCGATGAGGTACTCCTCGGTGCGGGTGGCGAGTTCTTTGCGCTTCTCGGCGTACGCCTGGGACGACTCAAATTCGCTGGCGGCCTCGCGGATCGCCGTCCGCACAGCCGGGCGGATGATCTTCTGAGTGTACTCCTCGCCAAGCTTCTGATACACCCACGCGGCGTCCTCGGCCAGCAGCTTGTAGGTGACGGTGACGTCGAGTTTCAGTTGTAGCCCGTCCTTGGACAGGACGGTGATCGAATCGTCGCGCTTGATCTCGCCTTCCTGTGTTGTCCCGCTCATCGTGTACGCCTGGGCCCGCACAGAGAGGTCCCGCACCTTCAGCAGGGGGTTGATCAGGTGCAGCCCTTCTTCCAGATAGCCCTGCCGGACGTTCCCGAACAGCACCTTCACGCCGACATGACCAGAGGGCACGATAACGAGGCACGAGGCGATGACGGCCAGGACGCCTGCGGCAAAAATGCCCACCGAGCCGATGCGGGGAACTTCCCGCCGGAACAGAGACGCCACCCCCGCCACGACCAGAATTGCGGCTATCACGAGAAACTCCATGGGATTCTCCTTTCGTGTGTACGGGTGTCCGGGCGGTGCAACGGGACGGGGCGTCGATCGCCTCAGCCCGCGCAACGGGGCGCGTCACGCTGGGTGACGCGCCCCGCCCGGGTGTCTCTGCAGTGTAGTGGGGCCGGGTCGTCAGACCACAGCGCCGGTGACCGGTTCTTCGTCTTCCTTCTCGTCGAAGTCGGTCACCATCAGGTCGGTGGTCAGCAGCAGCCCCGCGATGGACGCGGCGTTCTGCAGCGCCGTTCGCGAGACTTTCGCCGGGTCGATGATGCCCGCCTTGACCATGTCCACGTACTCGCCCACGCCGGCATCGTAGCCGATGGTCTTTCCGCGTTCGAGGATTTCCGCGACCACGACCGAGCCATCTTCGCCGGTGTTGTTGACGATCTGGGTGGTCGGCGATTCCAGGGCGCGGAGCACGATGTCCACGCCGATCTTTTCGTCGCCGCGTGCCTTGGAGCGTGCCTTGTCCACCGCGTCGATGCAGTGGAGGAACACCACCCCGCCGCCGGGGACCACGCCTTCTTCAGCGGCTGCCCGGGTGGCGTGCACCGCGTCGTCGATGAGGTCCTTGCGTTCCTTCATCTCGGTCTCGGTGGCCGCCCCGGCCTGAATGACGGCCACGCCGCCGGTGAGCTTGGCCAGACGCTCGGAGAGCTTTTCGCGATCGTAATCGCTGGTGGTCTTCTCGATCTGGGCGCGGATCTGATCGGCCCGGGCGTTGGCGTCCTTCTTCGTGCCGCCGCCTTCGATGATCGTGGTGGCGTCCTTGGTGACGACGATCTTCTTGGCCGAGCCGAGCATGTCGGGCTCGATGTTTTCGAGCTTCACGCCCAGGTCCTCGGAGATCACCTGTCCACCGGTGAGGATGGCGATGTCTTCGAGGATCGCCTTGCGGCGGTCGCCGAAGGCCGGCGCCTTGACCGCACAGACGTTCAGCGTGCCGCGCAGCCGATTGACCACCAGGCCCGCCAGGGCGTCGCCCTCGACGTCTTCGGCGATAATCAGCAGCGGCTTGCCGGTCGAAGCGACCTTCTCCAGCACCGGGACCATGTCCCGCAGGGAGGAGATCTTTTTCTCGTGGATGAGGATCTGGGCGTCTTCCAGCACGCATTCGAGGCTGGAGGGGTTGTTCATGAAGTAGGCGCTGATGTAGCCCTTGTCGAACTGCATGCCCTCG
>CAZYIH010000257.1:0-3964 GCA_964646915.1 uncultured Planctomycetaceae bacterium
CCCCGTAGCACGGCCTTCGTCTGCCGGGCTTGTATGAATCGCGGCGGGTCGCTACGATAGTCCGCTTTAACCGGCAGTTCCAAGGAGATGAGCACAGATGATTCGGTTGGGTCTTGTAGGAATCGGCGGGTATGGATGGTCGCTCGCCCAAGCCATTCACAAAGCACGCAAGCATGCGGGATGCCGCCTGGTGGCCGCTGCCGACGCGCGGCTGGAGGACTTCCCCGAGCGGACCACCGAGTTGGAAGAGTTCGGCGTGCAGCTGTTCGACGACGCGCTGGCGATGTACGACGCAATGGCGGGCAAGTGCGACGCGATCTACATCGCCACGGGAATTGCCTCCCACGAGCCGCTCGCCACGCGCGCCATCCGCGCGGGATATCACGTACACGTCGAGAAACCCACCGCCGCCACCGTGCAGGAGGTGGACTCCATCCTCGCTGCCCTGAGCGAAGAAGGCCGAATGAGCATCATCGGCTACCAGGCGGTACACGGCAACGACATCCGCTTCCTGAAAGAGCACCTCTGCGCCGGGGCGATCGGCGAGGTGGAATCACTCGTCTGCCACGCCGGTTGGCCGCGAAAGCGGTTCTACTACGACCGCAACCCCTGGGCCGGCGAACTTCAACAAGGCCGGCGCTGGGTGCTGGACGGGCCGGCGATGAACGCGCTGAACCACCAGATCAACAACATGCTGCACCTGGCGTCGTCCCAGCCGGGCGGGTTCGCCACGCCGTCGGCCGTCCGGGCCGAGCTCTACGCCGCCGGGCCCATCAACGCCCACGATACCGCCGCCATCGACATCGACACCGTCGAAGGGCCCCGCGCGACCTTCCTGGCGACCCACTGCCCCGACGGCTACTGGGGACCGGAAATGACCATTCACGGCAGCGAGGGGACCGCCTGGTGGCGCATGCGCAGCCATGCCGTCATCCGTCCCGACGACGGGGACGAAATCCGTTGCGACGCCGACAACGTCGAACACGGCGAGATGGTCGCGAACTTCATGGACGCCCTCCGGGAAAATGACCCGTCCATCATCCGCTGCGACGCGGCCGACGGGCGACAGGCGATTCTCGCACTGAACGGCGCCCACGAGAGCAGCCGACGCATCCACCGCATCGACCCGCAATACCTCCGCCGGAAGAACGAGGGCACCTCGCGCGAGCAGACGGTCATCCCGGACGCCGAGAAGATCATCCGCGCCGCCGCCGAGCGGGGCTGCCTTTTCTCCGAGCTGGACGACGCCCCCGCATGGGCCGTCCCCTCCGAACGGTTCGAGTTGGACGGGTACACCGAGTTCCCTCAGCAATTCGTGGCCGACCAGGACTCTGCATGATCAAGGAACACAGCCAAATCATCATCCTGCTGACCGGAGTCGTGGACCTCGCGATCACAGTTCTGGCATGGGTGCTGGTTTGGTGGATCCGTTTCCACAGCGGATGGATGGACTATCACGGCCCGGCCCCGTCGCTGGTAAACCTCGCCGACGTGATCATCATCACGCTGCTGCTGACGCTGCTGGTGTTCGGGCGGATGGGCATCTACCAACCCCGGCGCGGCCAGCCGTTGTGGCTGGAAACGCTGGACCTGCTCAAGGCCTCTGCCATCGTCTGGGCGGGCATGGTGTTCATGGGGCATTTCCTGCACTCACCACGACTCTCGGTAAAAATGCAGGGCCTGCTTCTGGTCGCCTGGCCACCCATGCTGATGGTCTGGCGACTGGGGACGCGATCGGTGCTTCGCTCGGCCCGTGCCCAGGGGCGAAACACCCGCTCGGTGGCGATTGTCGGAGCCGGCCGAGTCGGCCAGACGCTCTTCCATCGCCTCCGCAAGCTTCGCTGGACCGGGTATACCATCCGCTACTTCGTGGACGAATCCCGCCTGGGCGATACGCTTCTGGGCGTGCCGGTCCGCGGGCCGTTCGAGGATGTCGGCCGATTGGTGCAGGAGTACCCGGTGGACGCCGTGTTCATCGCCCTGCCCCAGCGGAACCAGCATCGCATGGAGGAAATTCTCAACCAGTTGGGCCCGAACCTGGTGGACGTCAATGTGGTACCGGACCTGCTGAGCTTCCAGTTCCTGCGACACCGCATCACGCAGATCGGTCGGCTGCCGGTGGTGAACCTCACGTTCAGCCCGCAGAGCGGCTGGAATTCGCTGATGAAGCGAGCGGGGGACGTGGCGATCTCCACGATCGCCCTGGTCGCCCTGTTGCCGTTGATGGCGATCATCGCCGCTGCCGTCAAGCTCACCAGCCACGGGCCCGTCGTGTATCGCCAGCGACGCGCAAGCCTCGGCGGGCAGGAGTTCGACATCCTCAAGTTCCGCTCGATGGCCGTCGACGCCGAAGCCGACGACCAGCCCGAATGGCACGTGGAAACGGGCGATCCGCGAGTGACCGGGGTCGGCCGATTTCTCCGGCGATTCAGCCTGGACGAACTGCCCCAACTGCTGAATGTCCTGCGGGGCGACATGTCGCTGGTGGGTCCGCGACCAGAACGGCCTGAATTCATCGAGCGATTCCGTCGGCAGATTCCCGGGTACATGCTGCGACACCACGTCAAGGCGGGGCTCACCGGGTGGGCGCAGGTCAACGGGTTCCGCGGGGACACAAGCCTGCGGAAACGCATCCAGTACGATCTGGACTACATCAACCGCTGGTCGCTGGGATTCGACCTGTACATCATGGTGCTCACGGTCTTCCGGGGCATCATCAGCCCCAACCCCTGACCAGACCATGTTCCCCGCCGGTGACACGATCGTCGCAGTCTCCTCCGCCGCCGGACCCGCTCCGCGCGCCATCGTCCGGTTCTCCGGCCCGGAGGCGATCGCCCTGGCCGACGGCCTGTTCACGCCGCTGGGGGCGAATGTCTCGCTGCAACGGCTGGGGGGCTTTCGCAGCTGCGAGGGAATCGTCACGCTCACCGAGCCCCCCTGCCAGGTACCCGCCCGGGCGATGGTGTTCCGCGCACCGCGCAGCTACACGCGCGAAGACCTCGTCGAGCTGCACCTGCCCGGATCGCCTCCGATCGCCTCAGCTTGCGCGGACGCGCTGATCGCCGCGGGCGGGCGGCTCGCCCAGGCCGGTGAGTTTACCGCAAGGGCGTTCTTCTCCGGGCGGCTGGATCTGTCCGAAGCCTCCGCCGTCGCCGACGTGATCAACGCCACCGGCCGCGCCCAACTGCGGTCGGCCGTCACCGTATTGCACGGACGGGTCCATCGGCTCTGCGAGGCTGCCTCGGCGGCGATGACCGACGTCCTGGCGACGGTGGAAGCCTCCATCGACCTGGCCGAGCATGACATCCAGCCGGCAACGCCGGGTGAGTTGATCGCGGTGATGGGAGAGCAATCGGAGCAGTTGCGACGCGCCGCCGAGCAGGCGGGCGACCTGCCGGAGACAGCCGCCCTGCCGGCGGTGGTCCTTGCGGGACGTCCCAACGCGGGAAAGAGCTCGCTGCTCAACGCGCTGGTGGGTCACTCGCGGGCGATTGTCTCTGCCGTCGCGGGCACGACGCGCGACGTGCTCTCGGCGTGGATGGACCTGCCGACCGGCGGGGCAATGCTCTACGACGTCGCCGGGGTCGGCCACTCGAACGACCCGCTCGAAGCGCCGGCGACCTCCGCTGCCCTGGCCGCCATAGCCCGGGCGGAGGTCATCGTCTTCGTCGCCGATCTCTGCGCGGGCCCGGACGATCGAGGCAGCGAAGCCGACCTGCTCGCCGAGATCCGATCGACCAACCCGCAGGCCGTCTGTCTGCTGGCTGCCAACAAATGCGATCTGTCGGACACACCGGCATCGGTGCCGGCCGACCGTCTTGGCGTGGATCGCGACAGGGCGTTTCGCATATCGGTCGCCGACGGAACCGGGCTACCCGCCCTGCGCGAGACACTCGCGGAGATCCTCACCGGCGACGTCATGCGCTCGGGGCAGACGCTCGGGCTGCACGCCCGTCAGCGGCGG
>CAZYIH010000258.1:0-3939 GCA_964646915.1 uncultured Planctomycetaceae bacterium
GAACCAACATGGCCAAGATTCTCATTGTGGACGATGATCCGGATGTCGTCGCGGCAGCAAAAGTATTTCTCGAAAAAGGCGGCCACGAGGTCACCTCGGCAGGAAGTCGGCCGGAGGGCATGAGCGCCATCCAGGACGCCTCCCCCGACCTGCTGATTCTCGATGTCATGATGGATCAGCCCGACGACGGAATGGTGATGGCACAGGAGCTGCGACGGGACGGGTTCAACAAGCCCATCCTCATGCTCACCAGCATCGCCAAGGTGACCGGAATGGATTTCGAGAAGGACGGCGAAATCCTCCCGGTCGACGAGTTCCAGCAGAAGCCCATCGACCCGGCCACCCTTCTGGCCAAGGTCGACGAACTGCTCAAGAAGTAGAGAGGATGCGGACATGATTATTACCGAACGAGACAAACTCCGAGAGCAGATCAAGGAACTCGCCGCCCGGTACGGCCAGGACCGCAGCGCGTTGATGCCCATCCTCCAGGCCATCCAGAAGGACCAGTTCTACATCTCGGATTACGCCATGCAGGAAGTTGCCGACCAGCTGGACATTCACCCGGTGGAGGTCTACGGCGTGGTGAGTTTCTACAGCTTCCTGACCACCCAGCCGCAGGGGCGATTCGTGATTCGCCTCTGCCAGACGATCACCTGCGACATCGCCGGCAAGGCGGCCGTCGCGCGTCAGCTGGAGAACGACCTGGGCATCAAGTTCGGGCAGACCACGCCCGACGGGATGTTCACACTGGAGTACGCCAACTGCGTGGGCATGTGCGACCAGGGACCGGCGATGCTCGTCAACGACGACGTGCACACCAAGGTCACCCCGGAGCGCATCCACGACATTCTCGAAGAATGCCGCAAGGCCCTGGCCCCGACCAGGTTTGAGACCAAACAGGAGCACATCGTATGACTGCCGCCCACGAAACTCCCCTGACGTTCGCCGAGGTGGATGTCGCAGCCGGATACAAGGTCGCCAGCGAGAAGAGTCGATCGGAGATTATCTCCACGATCGGCGATTCGGGCCTTCGAGGCCGAGGTGGCGCGGGCTTCCCCACCAGCGTGAAGTGGAACCTCGCTGCCGCCGCCGTCGGCGATGAGAAATACGTCGTCTGCAACGCCGACGAAGGCGAGCCGGGCACGTTCAAGGATCGCGTGATCCTCCAGAACTACGCCGGGCTGGTCTTCGAGGGCATGGCCATCGCGGCCAAGGCGATCAACGCCGGTCGAGGCATCATGTATCTCCGCGGCGAGTACACCTATATGGTCGCTCCCCTCAACGCCAAGCTCGACGAGCTCCGCAAGCAGGGCATGCTCGGCGATCCGTTCGATATCGAGATCCGCCTTGGAAGCGGCGCGTACGTCTGCGGCGAGGAGACCGCCCTGATCGAATCGCTCGAGGGTGCCCGCGGCGAGCCGCGCAACCGTCCCCCCTTCCCCGTGGACACCGGCTTTATGGGCCGACCCACCGTCGTCAACAATGTCGAGACGCTTGCGTGGGTCAGTTGCATCCTGGCCAAGGGTCCGGAATGGTTCAAGGAGCACGGGACGGCCAAGTCGGCCGGGCTGAAGCTGTTCAGCGTCTCCGGCGACATCGAGACCCCCGGCGTGTACGAACTGCCGCTGGGCATTACCGTGGGCGATCTGCTCTCGAAGGTCGGCGGGTCGGACGCCAAGGCCGTCCAGATCGGCGGGGCCGCGGGGAACTGCATCCCGCGGACCGAGTTCGACCGCAAGATCGCCTTCGAAGACGTCGCCACCGGCGGATCGGTAATCGTCTTCGGCCCCCAGCGCGACATGCTTCAGGTGGCGCGGAACTTCATGGAATTCTTCGTGGAAGAATCCTGTGGCCAATGCACCCCCTGCCGCGAAGGAAACGAGAAGCTGCTGGAAGGCGTCGAGATGCTCCAGGGCGGAACCTGCTCCATGCGATATCTCCGGGAGCTGGTCTCGCTGGGTGAGACAATGCAGATCGCCAGCAAGTGCGGGTTGGGGCAGTCCAGCCCGAACGCCTTCCTGTCGATCGTTCGGAATTTCCAGGACGAAATCATGGGGCGCCAGGCCGTCAGCGCCTGACCCGAGGAGTTCATAATGACTTGCGAAGACAAATGCGGCCGCGCCCCGAAGGGATACCGCGGACAAACCATCGAGAAGCCCGAAGACATGAATGCCATCGGTGCCCAGATCACCGTGAACATCGACGGCGAGGACATCAAGGTGCCCATGGGCACGACGATCCTCGAAGCCGCCAAGCAGATGGGAATTCACATTCCCACGCTCTGTCACCATGACGATCTCTGCGTGGCCGGCGTCTGCCGCGTGTGCGTGGTGGAGGTGGAAAACCAGCGGACGCTGCAGGCCTCCTGCGCGTTCCCGATTACCTCACCGCTGACGATCAAGACACACACGCCCAAGGTTCGCCGTGCGAGGCGCCACGTGATCGACCTGCTGCTCAGCAAGCATCACGGAGAGTGCTACTCGTGCTTCCGCAACAACAATTGCGAACTGCAGCAACTGGCCAAAGAGTACGGCGTGGACTTCTTCCGCTTCGGCCACCCGGACAAGCCGATGTACGAGAAGGACACCTCCAGCTACTCGGTCGTTCGGGACATGAACAAGTGCGTCCTCTGCCGTCGCTGCGTGCGAACCTGCATCGACCTGCAGGAAGTCGGCGTCCTCGAAGCGGGCGGGCGATCCACCGAGACCACCATCGAGACGTTTCTCGATAAGCCCCTCGGCGAGGTGGTGTGCATCAACTGCGGGCAGTGCATCAACCGCTGCCCCACCGGCGCACTGCGGGCGAACGACCCGTCCGACGAGATCTGGGACGCCATCGACGATCCCGAGAAGCACGTGGTCATCCAGACCGCTCCGAGCCCCCGGGCGGGCATCGGCGAATGCTTCGGCCTCGAGGCCGGCGTGCCGATGACCTTCCAGATGAACACCGCCCTGCGTCGCTGCGGGTTTGACAAGGTTTTTGACACGAACTTCACCGCCGACCTGACGATCATCGAAGAAGGCGTCGAACTCATTCAGCGCCTTCACAAGGTGCTGGTCGAGAAGGACGAGTCTGCCGCCCTGCCGCAGTTTACCTCCTGCTCTCCGGGCTGGGTGAAGTACATCGAGCACTTCTACCCGGACATGCTTCCGCACGTTTCCTCGGCCAAGAGCCCGCAGCAGATGTTCGGTTCGCTGATCAAGACCTACTACGCCGAACACGCCGGGGTCGACCCGGCCAATGTGGTCTCGGTCGCGCTGATGCCCTGCTCGGCGAAGAAGTTCGAGTGCAACCGTCCGGAGATGTGCGACTCGGGCTTCAAGGACGTCGATTACGGGCTCACGACGCGTGAGCTGGCACAGATGATCTCCGAGGCGGGCATCCACCTGCCGGACATGCCCAAGAGCGATTTCGATCAGCCCTTCGGGACAGCCACCGGCTCGGGTGTGATCTTCGGTGCCTCGGGCGGCGTCATGGAAGCCGCCCTGCGAACCGTCATCGAGCTGGTCTGCGGGATCAAGGTCGAGGACATCTTCGACCACGCGGACATCACCCCGGTGCGCGGCATGGACGGGGTGAAGTTCGCCGAGCTGCCCATCGAGAAGGTCGGCGAGGTCCCCGACGTGCTCAAGGGCCTGCTGGACAGTTGGAAGTGGCTGGAAGGGGCGACGCTGAAGGTGGGCGTCTGCCACGGAACCGCCAACGCCAAGAAGGTCCTCGAAGACATCCGCAACGGCGGGAAGTTCTCCGAGTGTCACTTCATCGAGTTCATGGCCTGCCCGGGCGGATGCCTCGGCGGCGGCGGACAACCCATTCCGACCACCCCGGAGATCCGCGAAGCACGGGCGGCGGCGATCTACCAGGAAGACAACGACTACGAAATCCGCAAGTCGCACGACAACCCGGCCGTCTGGGACCTCTACGAGAAGTTCCTCACCG
>CAZYIH010000259.1:0-3937 GCA_964646915.1 uncultured Planctomycetaceae bacterium
CTGTGGCGGGGCGTTGCATCAATCCGGCGATGGGAGTGAAAACACGATGGGCGACAAGAGCGACAAGAAGAAGTACAAGGACACCCTCAACCCCCGCGAGACCACGTTCGACATGCGGGCGGGCCTGCTCAAGAAGGAACCTGCCATCCAGCAGCGATGGGAGCAGGAGGATCTCTACGGGCAGATCCGCAAGAAGGCCGAGCTCGACGACCGCTTCCTGCTGCACGACGGTCCGCCGTACGCCAACGGGAACATCCACATCGGAACCGCCCTGAACAAGGTGCTCAAGGACATGGTCATCCGGACGCGCACGATGACCGGCTTCGACGCGCCCTATCTGCCCGGGTGGGACTGTCACGGCCTGCCGATCGAGGCGAAGGTCATGGACGAACTCGGCCCGAAGGCGGCTGAGATGTCCGCGATGGACATCCGCAAGCGATGCGCCCGGTACGCTCAGGAGTTCGTCGAGCTGCAGCGCGACGAGTTCAAACGTCTCGGCGTCATGGGCGTTTTCGAGGAACCCTACATCACGATGAATCCCGGCTACGAGGCGGCTGTCCTGGAAGTGTTCGCCCGCCTCGTCGAGCAGGGAGCGGTCTACAAGCAGCTCAAGCCCGTCCACTGGTCCATCGCCAATCAGACCGCACTGGCCGACGCCGAGCTGGAATACCACGATCGCGAGGACACGAGCATCTTCGTGGCCTTCGACGTGGTCGACGGGGCCGATCAGCTCCCCGGCGAGGGACCCGCCAAGCTGCTGATCTGGACCACAACGCCCTGGACGCTGCCGGCCAACCGGGCCGTGGCGGTGCACCCGAACCACAAATATGCAGTCGTCCGCTGCCGGACCGCCGACGGCGACATGATGCTCCTGCTGGCGGCTGACCTGGTCGAAAAGGTCCTCGCAAAGACCCGCGAGGCCCGCCCCGACTGGCTGAATTCCCATGAGGTCGCCGGCGAGATCTGGGGCAACGACGTCATCGCAGCCGGGCTGTCCTACCGCCATCCGCTGATGGACATGACCTGCCCGGTGGTGGGGGCTGACTATGTCACGCTGGAAGACGGGACCGGCCTGGTGCACACCGCCCCCGGCCACGGCCAGGAGGACTACGGGACCGGCCTGCGGAACAACCTGGAAATCGCCTGCCCCGTCCGGGCCGACGGCACGTTCGACGAGACGGCGCCCGATTGGCTCAGCGGCGTGAGCGTCTGGGACGGCAACGCGAAGGTGGTGGACTACCTCCGCGAGCAGAATACGCTCGTGCTGAGCGAAACCATCTCGCACAGTTACCCGCACGACTGGCGATCCAAGACGCCCACGATCTTCCGCGCGACCGAGCAGTGGTTCGTCGCCGTCGATAAGCCGCTGGACCGCTCGGGCAAATCCCTGCGCGAGATGGCGATGGATGTCACCGGGAAAGACGCCGACGATGGCGGGGTGGACTTCATCCCCGCCTGGGGCCGCAACCGCATGCGGGGTATGCTGGAGTCCCGCCCGGACTGGTGCCTCTCCCGGCAGCGCGCGTGGGGGCTGCCGATCCCGGCGTTCTACAACGAGGACGGCAAGCCGCTGCTGACACCCGACAGTGTTCGCGCCGTCGCCCGGCTGATCGGTGAGGAAGGCTCGGACGCATGGTTCACCATGACCCCCGGAGAGTTGCTGGTGTACTGGGACAGCGACACCGACGACGCCCTCGAAGACGCCTCGGAGTTCAACGTCGACACGCTCACCAAGGGCCAGGACATCTTCGACGTATGGTTCGAGTCCGGATCGAGCTGGCATGCGGTGGTCCAGCGGCGTCGCCTCTCCGACGAGATCCCGGTGGACCTCTATCTGGAAGGGTCGGATCAGCACCGCGGCTGGTTCCAACTGTCGCTGCTGCCGGCGCTGGGCGCCGAGGGCTGCCCGCCGTTCAAGACGCTTCTCACCCACGGGTTCATCGTGGATGAGAAGGGCGAGAAGATGAGCAAGTCCAAGGGTAATTTCATCTCCGTGCAGGATCAGCTCACCAAGCGCGGTGCCGACATCCTGCGCCTGTGGATTGCCTCGCAGAACTACCAGGACGACGTTCGCTGCAGCGAATCGCTGATCGCCCAGAGCGAGGACGCCTACCGGAAGATCCGCAACACGCTGCGATTCTGCATGATGGCCTGCTGCGATTTCGACCCGGCCGAGCATGCCGCCGAGCCGGCGGAGCATTCGGTGGACCACTGGATGGAGCTGGAGCTGGATCTGCTGATTCGTGACGTTCGCAAGGCGTACGACCGCTTCGAGTTCCATCGGGCGGCTCGGCTGATGTACGAGTTCTGCACCGTGCAGGCCTCCAGCGTGTACATGTCGGCCGTCAAGGACCGCCTCTACTGCGAGTCGCCAAACGCCATCCGACGCCGGGCCAGCCAGACCGTCCTGCATCGGACGGTGACCACACTGGTGAAGCTGCTGGCCCCCGTCATGCCCTACACCGCTGAGGAAGCGTGGGAGAACATCCCCGCCCGCGATCCCGATGAGCCGGCCAGCGTGCATCTCTCGTCGCTGCCGGGCTACGACGAGGAGCAACTCCGCTACGCCGAGGACCTCCGCCCGGTAAACCCGGACCTCGGACAGTTCAGCTCCGACAGGCTCACCGCCGGACCCGGGGCCGTCTGGGAGTACCTCATGGAACTGCGCAACCAGGGCCTGGCGAAGCTCGAAGAACTTCGATCCTCGGGCGTGAAGAACCCCATGGACGCCGAAGCGGTCTTCGTGGTCGACCCGGCCAACGAGTCGGCCGCCGGCCTGGTGGACACCTACCTGCGCGAGCTGGAGGACCTGCTCGGCGTCGGCCACGCGCGGATGCTGCGGGAGGAGCTGCCCCAAGAGCAGACCGTCGAGGTGCGGGTGTACGACACGCGGGAGAAGTACCCCAAGTGCGCCCGCTCGTGGAAGCGATGCCCGGACGTCGGCAGCGATCCGGACTACCCGGACCTCTGCGCCCGCGACGCAGCCGTCATGCGCGAGCTGCAGGCGGGGCAGTAGAGCACGGCTGAAGGAGCGTCCCGGCGCGTTCCTGCGCCGGTGTTGATCGTGTGTTTCTGCGCGCCGGACGGGTCAGGCGATCAGCAGGTGCAGCACGTTCCAGGCTGCGTGCGATGCCACCGCGATTCCGAACCCCCGAAAGGCCATCAGTCCGCCCCACAGGGCGCCGGCGGGGATGAGGAACCCCATCCGCGCCCAGCTGAATTCTGTGCCTTCCCACACGCCTGGAATGCCGAAATGCGCCAACGCGAACAGGACAGCCGAGACGGCCACCGCGGTGACGGCTGAGACCGTTTCGCCCAGTCCGCCCAGGTCCACCAGCAGGAGCATCACCAGGGAGATCAGCACGAGACGGAAGACGAACTCCTCATAAATGCCCGTGCCGATGTAGAACACCACCTGCCGCCAGAACTGCGAACTGGCGGGCATGGAGGCGGCCAGGTCACCGGCGGCTGCGAGGTTGCGGAGGTACTGCACCGCCAGCAGCGGCAGCGTCCAGAGGATTGCTTCCCCGAGCATGCCCGCCCACGTCCAGGGGCGCAGCGTCCAAGGGTCGCCCCGGGCGACGTGCTGGCCCAGCAGCACGCCCACCACCAGCAACGGCCCCAGCAGCGACGTGGTCACCCCGAACCATCCCAGCAGCACCCGCAGGGGATACTCGGGGTAGTCGTGAATGTCCCACGCCCACACGCCCACGTGAAACACCGCCAGCAGCGGCAGCAGGAACAGCAGGTTCTGCAGCGGTTCGGTGGTGCGCTGGATGTAGCCTTCCGGCTCGCGGCCTTGCTTGCGGGTCGAGCGGAAGCGGTCCTTGGATTGGCGTTTGGCCATAGGCGCCATTATGGCCGCCGGCGCCGTTTCCGCAACACCGCAGAGCTTCCAACCTCACAGAACACCGAAAACATGAAGGACTCTCCGCCG
>CAZYIH010000260.1:0-3928 GCA_964646915.1 uncultured Planctomycetaceae bacterium
CAGGGCTCGCGCATCGCGACGGCATTGGTGATCGGCGAGCGTCACCCGGCCCTTCGCTCGCTGTCCCGGCTGATGGTGCGGGCGGGGGTGGCCCATCTGCTGAGCATCTCGGGGCTGCACCTGGGCGTCTTTCTTGCGTTCGTTTACGTACTCTCCCGCCTGGCGATGCAGAACCGTCGCGTCTCGGCGGGCATCGTGCTGGTGGTGCTGTCGGCCTATCTGCTGGTCGCCCAGCCTCGCGTGCCGCTGATGCGGTCGGCCATCATGGCCGGGATGCTCTGCGGGGCGGTGCTCCTGCGGCGCCCTCGCGCGGTGCTCAACGCACTGGCCGTCGCGGCGTTGGTGGTGCTGGTCGTCGACCCGCTGCAACTGGTGCAGCCGGGGTTCCAGTTGAGCTTCGCGATCGTCGCCGGACTGGTGCTGTTCCACCGGCGGGCGAGGCGGTTTCTGTTCGGCCGATGGTTACGTCGCCGGGGGCTGACCGTCTCACCGCACACGGGGCGATGGGGTGAGTTCCGCCGGCGCGTCGCCGACGTCGCCATGGACACGGTCACCGCGAGCCTGCTTGCCTACGCGATCGCCGCGCCGCTGGTGGCGTATCATTTCGCCGTGTTCAGCCCGTACGCCGCGGCGTTGGGTATCGTCCTGCTGCCGTGGGTGCTGGCGGTGCTCGTGCCCGGGTATCTGTCGCTGGCGCTGACGGCCTGGGCGCCGAACCTCGCCTGGCAGTTGGGGCTCATCGCTCGCCGGGCGGGTCGCTCGCTGGCGTGGGTCATGGAGCAGGTGGACCGTCTTCCGGCGGCGGGGGTGGGGCTGTACCCGGTGCACTGGACGTGGGTGGTGGGCTGGTACCTTGTCGGGGCGGCGGTGGTGTTCCGCCGCACGCTGCCGGCGGGACGCTGGATCGCCCCGGCGGGGGCGGCGGTCATGGTCGCCTGGTCGGTCGTGGGGCAGTTGCCCGCCGGTGGCGGATCGGCCGCCCAACTGTACGTGGCGAGCGTGGGCGACGGGCAATGCTCGCTGCTTCGCTGCCCCGACGGCCAGGTCGTCGTGCTCGATGCCGGCGCCATGGCCGCCCGCGACGTGGGGCGGTCCACGCTCCTGCCGATGATGCGTCAACTGGCGATGCCCGCCCCGACCGCAGCGTTCGTCTCGCACGCCAACAGCGACCACTACAACGCCCTGCCCGCGCTGCTCGATGCGGGCGGTATCGGACGCGTGTACGTCAGCGAGCACTTCGGGCGGGCCTGGACGAACCCCTCCCGGGCGGCTGAGCAGCTCCTCAGAGAGGTGCGCCAAAGCGGGGCGGAGCTGGTGCGCCTCTCGGCCGGCGATGTGGTGGAACTGGACGATCGAACGCGCGTGGAAGTGCTTTGGCCGTCGACAGACGCGAACGAAGCGGTCCTGCGGAGCAGCGAGAACAACCGTTCGCTCGTGCTGCGGGTGGTGTGCGACGGCGCGAGCGTCCTGCTGCCGGGCGACATCGACGCAGCCGTCCAGCAGCGGCTGATGGGGCGGCCGACCTTTCCCCGCAGCGACGTGCTCCTGCTGCCCCACCACGGGGCGTACAAGCCCACGCTCCAGAGGTTTGTGGTGGGGGTGGATCCCCATATCTCGCTGGCGAGCACCTCGCGCGAACTCCGCTCGCACAGCGCCGCCGGCAGGGCGCTGGTACGCTGGCTGAAGACAGAGCGGCTGTTCTACTCCACCGCGCAGGACGGCTGTCTGCGCGTGGATTTCGCCGGCCCGGAAGTGCGGGTCAAACCTCTCGGCGAGAGATAGCGGTCGCCGACACCTCCCCGCCCGGTGCGTTCAGGCAGGGCGAGATGGTCGTGGCGCCGGAGTTCGGGCGGTTTTCAAACGGCCTGGTCGCCTTTGCATCGCAGCGCTCGGCCGACGAGGCCGGCGACAAATGGCAGGATCAGCGCGATGATGATGACGGTGAGTTTCATGTCCTTCTCCCGGTTCCTTTTCCCGTGACAGGTCGACCATTCCGCGGGTCGGCCTGACGGGTCCAGTGTATCATCCGGAGAGGATATTTTCGAGTGATCCAGATCCGGCTCGGAGTCCGTCTTGCGTGTCGAGGCTGGGCTCGGTACGCTCTGGTCGTGTCCCACGGAGCGGATTCCAAGGCGTCCCGCCGCCCGATCGGCGTGTTCGATTCGGGGCTGGGTGGGTTGACGGTGGTCGCGGAGCTGGCCGACGTATTGGCCGGCGAGGACGTGGTCTACCTGGGCGACAGTGCCCGGGTGCCTTACGGGATCAAATCCCTGGAGACGGTCCGTCAGTTCGCCCTGCAGGACGCAGCCTTTCTGGCGGGCTTCGGGCCGAAGCTGATCGTGGTGGCCTGCAACACCGCCTCCGCTGCCGCCATCGAGGCGCTGGAAGACGCCTGCGACGTGGATGTCGTGGACGTCATCCGCCCCGGAGCGAAGGCGGCGATCGAAGTCACCGACGGGCCCATCGGCGTGATCGGCACGGAGGCCACCGTTGGCAGCGGCGCATACGCCCGGCGGATCCACGAGTTGGAGGCGGATCGCGAGGTAATCTCGCGGGCGTGTCCGCTGCTGGTGCCCATCGTGGAAGAAGGCCGGTCTGTGGATGACCCGATCGTGATGCACGTGCTGTGCGATTACCTGCGCGACCTGCAGCGTCGTCGGCCCGGGGCGCTGATCCTGGGTTGCACGCACTATCCGCTGCTGGCAAAGCCCATCGCGAAGCTGATGGGTCCCGAGGTCCCGCTGGTGAACTCCGCCCGCGCGACGGCCAACGAGGTGGCCCGTCGTCTGGAGCAGGCGGGCATGTTGGCCGGGGACGATCGCCCCGGTGAGTTGAGATGCTATACCACGGACAATCCCGAGCGGTTTGCCCGGTTGGGCGAACGGTTCGGCCGCAGGGCGATTTCCGGTGTCCGCCGTGTGGGCACCGACGAGTTGGAGAATCAACCCGCGAATCCTGACGCGAGCAAGGTCCCCTGAGCCCGCAGCCGACCCTCTCGCGGAGACGGCGGGCGCGTGGCCCGTCGGGTTCATCGAGCCATGCACCCGGCAACGAGTTGGCAATGAGGTGGTAACGAATTCATGAAGTGGTTCTATCGAATGAGCGTGCTGTTGCTGTTTGTCGCCTCGGGCCTGCTGGCGGGATGCGGGAAGGAGAATCGCGTTGACCTGACGTGGATGGCCAACCTGTTCCGCTCGAAGAAAGCCCACTATCACCGCCTGGCGATGGACACGCAGAATCCGCGTAATCGCATCAAGGCGATCGAGGGAATGTCCCGCGAGGATTGGGGCCAACAGGGCGATTACGTCAAGGCTTACGCGGGGTTCGCAAAGAACGATCTGTACCCCTCGGTGCGGGCGGCGGCGTTGCGGGCGCTGGGTCGGTCCCAGGCGCGGCAGCACCTTCCGATCATCCTGGACGCCTTGGTGGACGAGTCGCCCACGGTGCGCGTTGGAGCGGCTGGGGCGCTGGTGGACATGCCCGACCCCAATGCGGTGATTCCGCTCAGCCAGGCCGCCATGGACGACGATCACGCAGACGTGCGGACCACCGCCTGCGAGGCGCTGCGCTACTACCGTCATCCCGAGGGCGTCGCGACGTTGGTCAAGGCGCTGGGCGACGACGATTTCGCCGTACGATACAAGGCCCACGAGTCGCTGGTGTTCCTCACCGGCGTGGACCGCGGCTACGAGCAGTGGGATTGGCCCAGCGAGGCCCAGGGGCGATTGACTAAGGCGGCCCCGCGCAGCGAGAAGGCCTGGTGGGACCCATGGGGCTGGTGGGGCACGGACGAGCCCGACCCGTCCGGCGAGTGATCGGCCAGGATGACGGCGCGACCTTTTCAACTGGTGGAGCTTTCGTCGGCCTTCCGCGTGGGGCAGTTCGCGGCGCTGCGGCAGTGCGCCAATCTCACCCATGCGGTGACGAC
>CAZYIH010000261.1:0-3905 GCA_964646915.1 uncultured Planctomycetaceae bacterium
GATTGGCTGACTATACTGGTGACGGAGGAAGACATCGCTGGGCGAGGGCGGTCGGTGGAAATCGAGACGATCGGCCGGCCTGGAAGCTCGAAGACGCCGCCGCTGGGCGACAATGCCAACAGGTTCTCACAGCTTTTCCCCCGGTTATTCACAACCTCATATTATCTCAATAGATAGAACACGCTCCTCCTCCTGGGGCCTGGGTGATGCGTGTTGGAAAGTGTTGACAACGATTTTGAGATTGCGTGAAGGTGAGATTCGGCAACAAGTTGCACAAATATTACTATATTTTGAAGACTAGGGTCTTGCAGGCACCATATGTTGGGCTTATGCTATGGAGTATCGTAGGAAAGCGGGTCGAGCCCGCCGCCTGTGCTCCGGCAGGATCCTTTCGCAGTACGGGGCGGCTGGGTGTGGCCGCGAGTAATTTCGCAATAACGGAAATTGCCTGAAAATCGACCCGAGCCTGCGCACGTCATTTTTCAGCGTTCGTCAGCAGGGCAGTTTGGGCATGTGGGAGATGGATATGTCGGCCAATCATTCTGAAGAATCCTTTGAGTACGGACCTTCTCCGGAGGGTCTTCCCTTCGAGCGGACTTTCTCGGCGGACAATGAGAGTCCCTTCGAGCAGGTGACCTGGGAGAAGCGGTCGGCGAAGATCTCCGACGACAAGGGCGAGACGATCTTCGAGCAGCCCGACGTCGAAGTGCCTTCCGACTGGTCTCAACTGGCGACGAACGTGGTGGTCAGCAAGTACTTCTATGGCGACGCCGAGAAGAAAGGTCATCGCGAGTCTTCCGTTCGCGACCTGGTCCACCGGGTGACGCGGACCATCGCCGACTGGGGCCGCGAGGACGGCGTATTTGCCTCGGACGCCGACGCCGAGCGATTCTATGATGATCTGACTTTCCTGACGGTCAACCAGTTCGGCTCGTTCAATTCGCCGGTATGGTTCAACGTCGGGCTCCACCACGTCCGCGGCGTGGATGGCTCTGCCGCCGGCCATCACTGGGATTACGACAGGAACGAAGCGGTCCCCACCGAGAACACCTACGAGTATCCCCAGGCCTCGGCGTGCTTTATCCAGTCGGTCGACGACACGATGGAAGACATCATGCGACTGGCCGCCGACGAGGCCCGTCTGTTCAAGTTCGGCTCGGGTACCGGCAGCGACCTCTCCACACTCCGTTCCAGCCGCGAGAAGCTCTCGGGTGGCGGAACGCCGTCCGGGCCGATCAGCTTCATGCGCATTTTCGACCAGGTCGCCGCGGTCGTCCGTTCGGGCGGTAAGACGCGCCGGGCCGCCAAAATGCAGTCGCTCCGCGTGGACCATCCGGATATCAAGGAATTCGTCAACTGCAAGACCGACGAAGAGCGCAAGGCCTGGGCGCTGATCGAGCAGGGGTATGACGGCTCGTTCAACGGCGACGCCTACGCGTCGGTGATGTTCCAGAACGCCAACCTCTCGATCCGCGTGACCGAGGAGTTCATGCAGGCGGTCATGGACGACGACGACTGGCAGACCTACGCCGTCACCAGCGGTGAGCCCCTCGAGAAGTACAAAGCCCGCGAACTCATGCACGACATCGCCGAGGGCACGCACGTCTGCGGCGACCCGGGCGTGCAGTACCACACGACGATCAACAAGTGGCATACCTGCCCCAACAGCGGGCCGATCAACGCGTCCAACCCGTGCAGCGAATACATGTTCGTGAACGACTCGGCCTGCAACCTCGCGAGCCTGAACCTCATGAAGTTCCGCCGGCAGGATGGCTCGTTCGACGTGGACCGCTTCCGCGCCGCGGTCCGCACGTTCATTATTGCCCAGGAAATTCTCATCGACCGGGCGAGCTACCCGGGCGAGCGGATCTGCCGAAACAGCCACAACTTCCGCCCGCTGGGGCTGGGCTACGCGAACCTCGGGGCGCTGATCATGTCCCTGGGTTGGCCGTACGACAGCGAGGGTGGCCGGGCGACGGCCGGCGCGATCACGGCGATCATGACCGGCGCTGCCTACGAGACCTCCGCGGAGCTGGCATCGCGGCTGGGGACGTTCCCGGAATATTACAAGAACCGCGACGACATGCTGCGGGTCATCAAGATGCACCGCGGCGCGGTCGAGGGCATCGCCGAGAAGGACTGCCCCGCCGAGTTGGTCACAGCCGCCCGCCGCAGCTGGGACCAGGCCCTCAGTGCCGGTGAGAAAATGGGCTACCGCAACGCCCAGGTGAGCGTGCTGGCGCCCACGGGCACCATCGGGTTCATGATGGACTGCGACACGACCGGTATCGAACCGGACATCGCGCTGGTGAAATACAAGCAGCTCGCCGGTGGCGGCATGCTGAAGATTGTCAATCGCACCGTTCCGTTGGCGTTGGAGCGTCTGGGATATTCCAGGGACGAGATTTCCCAGATCATCGAGTACGTCGACGAGAACGATATGATCGAAGGCGCGCCGGGGCTCAAGGACGAACACCTGGCCGTCTTCGATTGCGCTTTCAAGCCCGCCCACGGCAGCCGATCCATCCAGTACATGGGCCACATCCGCATGATGGGAGCCGCCCAGCCGTTCCTCTCCGGGGCGATCTCCAAGACCGTCAACATGCCCACCGAGGCGACGATCGACGAGATCATGCAGGTCTACATCGACGCCTGGAAGCTGGGGCTCAAGGCGGTCGCCATCTACCGCGACGGCTCGAAGCGCACCCAGCCGATGAACGTCTCGATGAAGCAGCAGGTCGCCGCCGAAATCGAAGCGATCTCCGCCGAACAGCTCGAAGCCGCCCGCCGCGAGCCGCATCGTCACCGCCTGCCGGCGACCCGTCCGTCGCTGACGCACAAATTCGACGTCGCCGGCCACGAGGGCTATCTCAACATCGGACTCTACGAAGACGGCCACCCCGGCGAGTTGTTCATCACGATGGCCAAGGAAGGATCCACCGTCGGAGGCATGATGGACGCCTTCGCCACCGCGATCTCGCTGTGTCTGCAGTATGGCGTTCCGCTCGATCAACTGGTCAAGAAGTTCTCCCACCAGCGGTTCGAGCCGAGCGGCATGACGTCGAACCGGGATATTCCGTTCGCCAAGAGCATCGTCGATTACGTCTTCCGCTACATGGGCATGACGTTCCTTGAGGAGTACCGCAAAGCCAACATGCCCAACCGCGGGGGCACCAGCAAAGCAGCGTCCGAGGCAGGCAAGGATGGCCGAAGCTCGGAACCGCAAAGCGCCGAAGGGGCGCCCGCCAAGGAAGGTAAGGGGCCCTTCGGTGCGATTTTTCCGGGACTCTACGTAGGCAACGCCGCCTCCCGGGACAAAAAGGCCAATCCACCGGCAGCCTCCTCCGGTGGGACGCCCACCATCGCCGGCGGAGCGAAAAAATCCACCGGCGGAGCGAAATCCACCTCGCCAGCGACCCGGACGCGACGCGTTACACGCGTGGATGACCAGTTCTCACACTACCAGGAAGATGCCCCCGCCTGCGATATCTGCGGGTCCATCACCGTCCGCAACGGCAACTGCTACAAGTGCTACAACTGCGGCTCGTCGCTGGGTTGCAGCTGATTCTCCCAAAACAGGCGAACAATCGGCTGACGCATGTGTTGGGGCGTATACAATAGAAGAAAAGGAGCACCGCGGCCGCTGCCGACCGATTGGCCGGGGAAGTCGTCCTGACGTGCGGACATCCCAATATGCGGGCTTCTGTCTTGGGTCACTTTCCGATTTTTTTGGGTTTGAATGTGATAATCCTTTAAAGATTGAAATCGGTAAGTTCCGAGTTATATTGCAGTAAGTTGTCCGCTGCATCCTGAACGATGTAGGTCTCCCTCCGCCTGCATCGAGGTTGCGGCAATAATGGCGATGCCAAGGTCTCCCTCCACCTGGCATCGCCTCTTTTATGCGC
>CAZYIH010000262.1:0-3902 GCA_964646915.1 uncultured Planctomycetaceae bacterium
CCGTCCGAGAGGGTGTCCACGCTGCCGCCAATGTTGGCCGACGCGCCGTCTTCGATGGTCAACGTCGTCCCAGCCGCCACAGCCACGCTGCCGCCGGAGCGGTTCAGGGTGAACCCGTTGCCCACCACCCGGACGTCGCCGTCCCAGGTCGTGTCGCCACCGCCGTAAACATTCAGATCCGCGATCTGCGGAGCCGCTGTGGTCACGTCGCCGTCACCGTCGTTCAGCGTCAGGTTCGCCGCCGTGCCTTCGTCCGCAGTCACCTTGCCGCCGAGGATGTCCAGCGTGAATGCGCTGCTCTTCGGCAGGCGGGCCTGGGCGTCGGCAGGGCCGTCGGCAACCAGATGGCCGGACTTGACGGTCAATGTGCCGTCACTGTCGCCCGACCACGTCACACCGCCCGTGTTGTCATAGTAGAGGCTCATGATGCCCCAGTCGTCGGCGCCTTCGGAGGTCTCGTTGGCACCTTCGAAGATGATCTCACCCTTCCAGATGTTCTGCGGGTTGTTCAGCGGCCCGGTCAACTGGAACATTCCGTCGTTCTCGACGATGACCTTTGAGGAAGTCCCTTCTTCCACGATCATCCCGTAGAAACCGTAGCTGGTATCCTTGAACTTACCACTCTCACTGCCAGCCAGCATCGTCAGGTCTCCACCGCTGAACACGATTGCGCCATTGTTTGTAGTGACGCCACCGTTCGGCAGTTGATTCATCTTCGTCATGCCGCCTTCAAGCGTGAGGCCCCAGCCGTGGCTGGCACCGCTACTAATGCCGATGCTGTCCAGGATCAGCGTTCCCTCTCCCGTTCGACGCAAACGCGAATTGGCTGACGAAACCGTCAGGTCGGCCGCCAGAGTGACCGTCTCGCCGGCATCCACCTCGATCGTTGCTTCGTTGCCGACCGGCTGAAGACGCGAGCCGCCCCGAATCGACAGCTCCGAACCCGTCCATGTCGTCGAACCAGTCAGGCGAAGCTTGCCTTGCGAGGTGTTCTCTCCGTGCAACCCGTACAACCACAGCTGGCCGGATGAGAGTTGGTTCCCGTTGTCCGCCTCAATTGTGCCTGCGTAGACACGAGTAGCACCGGTATACGTATTCGCACTTCCCGACAGACGAAGTGTGCTGTCGCTACCCCGCTTGATGAGGAAGCTGGTGACTTCATTGACGTCGTCGATGTCCACGCCGCCGGCATCGACGACGCCACTATCCCCGCTGAAGCCAATGCCGATCACATTCACACCAAGCTCGTTGGTGATCACACCAAGCTGGTCGAGACTCGTCAGGGTGAATCCACCCACGAAGCCCACGCTGCCGCCCTTGAGGTTCACCTCATAGCCACGGTTCGCGCTGGCGCCGTGCTGGCCGTTGGCGTACAGAAGGCCAACGACCGGAGCTCCATCCACGCCAGACCATGTTACGTCCACCTGCTTCTTACTCCCCGGAGAGCCGCCGATCGCCAAGTCACTGCCGATTCCCAATCCGCCGGCTGAGAAATCCAGCGTGCCGGCCGAAGTGCTGTTGTCGCCGGTCAAAATCGTGACGCCCGGGCCCTGGATGGTAACATCATCGCTGCCCCAGGAACCGCCCACGAACAACACACCACCGCCACCACCGAACTTGTAGCCGTCCGTGGTGTTGGGAGTGATGTTCGCGAAGCTCACCGTCACGTTCTCCGAGCCCGGCTTGTAGCTGTGCAGCCACAGGCCCTTGCTGCTCAGGTCGATGGTTCCGCCGTAGCTGCCACCCAAGGCAAACACCCCATCGCCGCTGACGCGAGCGATATCGGCAGCCGAGGGCGTAGGGCCATTGGCGTACACAGCGCCTTCGGATACCACGATGCTGCCGGCACCGCCGCCCGAAACACCCAGGGAATCACCCTTGGCCGCAATGAGCGTTCCCTGTTTGACAAGAACGTCACCCGTGAAGCTGGTGTTCGAACCGGTGATTTCCACCGTTCCTCGGCCATCCTTGGTCAGCATGCCGCTGCCCAAGAGTTGACCATCGCCCTTCATCCCGAGGTGCCCGACAGTGAACTCGTCCGTTACGCCCTGGGGTGCCGGGGGCTGTCCACGGAGCAGATTGATGTCGCCATCCTCGACCGCCGTTTGGAAAGCATAGAAGCTCGTCGTATCCGGGTTGCTGCCCGAGGCGAAATAGTTGGTACCATAGTCAGTGTAAATCATTCCTCCGCCGGAGGCTATCGTGATCGTCCTTCCGGCATCCAGTTCGGCTTCCTGCGAAGCGCCGCCGGCTCGGAACGCCAGCGTGCCATTATCCAGAATGATGTCGTTGCCCGCATCGCCAAGGACATCCTGGCTGTTCGTGCCAACGGTGTCCCCGAACAGATCGGGACGAAGAACAGCGCCGCCGGTGACCTTCCAGTCGCCCTGGACGGTATTCTCGTTATTGGTCACGATCACCACGCCCGGACCGGTCACTTCGATCATGCTCGAAGCACTGCCGCCGGTCAGCTTCGCGTTGACGCTCATGACACCACTGGTGGGCAGGCCGTAGGAATCGCGTTTCATCGCGGAGGTCGTCCGGATTTCCATGTCACCGGTGAGGTTCACCGTGTCCAGATCGGTCCCGAAGGCGTGCTGACGCGGGTTGCCCGAGTTCGTCGTGGTATCAGCACCAATCCCCTTCCAAGGCCCGGCCGATCCGGTGCCCACTTCCAGCGTCACCGGAGTGCCCGCGTTGCCCGAACCTTCACCATAGGTGTCACCTCGAATCCCGTAGATATACTTCGGCGTGGTTCCGAGGTTCTGGATCGTGTTGGCCCCGCTGGCGTCCAGATCGCTGTGAGCAATCATCGCCCCATCGCCCAGCGTCGCGTTGGTGCCCAGCGTGAAGGACGAAAGGAACGTGTTGCCCGCCGAGATCGTCCCGCCGGACTCAACGGAGAGACTGTTGATGGTCGTGTCGCCATTCTTGCGATAGGTCACGTCGCTGCCGATGGTCAGCGAATCGGCCGTCAGACTGCCGTTCTGAACCACCGTTGCAGGTGCGTCGGCGGAGAATGACACGGCGTTCGTGCCCAGATCGCTGATATCGCCATTGAGGTTCAGATAGCGTCGGCTGTCGTCGTTGTTGATCGTGACCGCCAGATCATCGTTCAGTTCCATGCCCATATCAAGCGAGACGTTCGCCGTCTGCTGGTTGGAACCGGTAAACTCATACGAGTTCAGCGCGCTGCTCTGCTGGATGAGCACCGTGGCGCCGAGTGCGCTGTTGTCGAAGGTCAGCGTGTTGACGTCACTGAATAGCCGGAAGTCCGCCTGGTACTGTGACCCGGAGATCTCCAGACTCCCCAGACTGATCGCGCTGGTGATCTCGATGTCCAGGTCGGCCGAGACGTTTTGGCCGGTGAACGTCGCCGAATCGCCCGCAGCCTCCGGGGCCAGGACGCTGTCCCAGTTGCCCGCGTCGTTCCAGACATCGGAGCCGGTGTCCGCCCCGGTCCACGTGCCGTCTACCTGTGCAAACGCACCGCCCGCGAATACAACGATCGCGGCCAGCGTCAGCCAGATCTGTATCTTTTTGTGCCTCATGATGGTCCTCTCCTCTGAAGTTGTACGTCCACATCCTCTGTGGGTGTCTGACGTCCCGACATCTTCGCCGGGAGGTATGCACGGTTCGGCGTCCGCCTGTGATGACGGGCGGCGAACCGTTCCACACCTCGTTGGCGTGGCGAGCCGGGTATATTCGGTTTTGAGCTCCGGCGATTCGCGGGGTCCTGTGGTAGGATTTCAGGACCCCGCGGCAGGCCGGGAACAAAACCGGGCGGCCTTTCGACGGGCCGCCCGGTGTTCACTTATCAACTTGTCTGGGGCGACGCCAGCGGTGTACTGCCTGCCGGTCTCCCCAGCAGGGGCTGACCGCTCCTAGCGACGCTTGCGACG
>CAZYIH010000263.1:0-3888 GCA_964646915.1 uncultured Planctomycetaceae bacterium
AGATCCGTCGAAAGGTCGGATTCATCGGCGAGACGCCCTTCCGAAAGCAGTTCCTGATTTTGGAAGAGGACGTCGAGGTCGACAACGAATCCTGACCACCGGCCCTCGGCGCTCTATCGGCCCTGCACGTCAAGGATCGGAGCCACAGCCGGATGGTCCCCGAATTTGACTACCGCCATCGCCACCGCCAGGTACACCACGATCACCGCCCACAGAACCGTATCTCCACGGAGGAGTTGGACGACGTCACCGCGGCCTCGCAGACGGCTGAGGCGGTCGTAGCGGAAGATTCCATAGACGACCAGGGGAATGGTCCAGACCATGTGGGCTGATCCGATATGCTGAACCGTCCGCGGCGCGAGGCAGTACAGTGCATACGTCATGATCGCCAGCCCAGCCGAGATTGTGATCAGGCGGTCCAACTCGCGAAGCTGGTAGCTCTGGTTCGTGCGGCGCGTCTTCTCCGCCGTCTTGTCGGCGAGTTGTGTCATCTCTCCGCGGCGCTTGGTGAACCCCAGGAACAGACAGAGGGTAAACGTGCATACCACCAACCACGGGCTGATACCCACTCCGATGGCGGCGGCTCCGCCCATGGCCCGAAGGACAAATCCCATGGCGATGAAAATCACGTCCACGTACACGTGATGCTTGATCCACAGCGAGTACAGCAGGTTGAGTACCAGATACGCACCCGCCCAAAGAAGCAGGCCCCAACCGGCGAGCGTTTCGACAGACCAGTCGGCCCACACCACCGACGCACCGGCCAGTCCCAGCCCCACGACCATGAGCACCGCGGCGGAAACCATCGCCAGCCCCACCGACAGCCGTCCGGACGGAATGGGACGCTTGCGTTTGTCCGGGTGCCACCGGTCTTCCTCGCGATCACAGATGTCGTTGATGAGGTAGACGGCCGAACTCAGCAGGCAGAAGCTTGCCACAGCCAACGCACAATGGACCCAGGCCAAGGGCGAGTCGAACCGCCCGGCGAAGACAATGGGCGCGAGCACGAAGAGGTTCTTGACCCAGTGATGCGGGCGCATGGCTGGCAGCAGCGCCATGAAGCCTCTCGCCCCGCTTATGTCAGATTGCTCGTCGCTCATTGATGTGGATCCGGGAACAGGTCTCATTTGCTGCTCACCTTGGCGGGCGAGGCGAACCCGTCGCGGTCAGAAGAACCACTTGGCCACTTTCAGGATGCCCTGCTTCCATGGTACGCGGTGGCTGACACCCGAGGCGCTGCGGAACTCGTCCAGGTGCTCCAGATACCAGTGGTAGTTCCGGATCAGGGCGTCTTTATTTGAGTATTTCGGCGTGAATCCCAGTACGCGCTCCGCCTTCTCGATGGAAACGAACGACTCCTGGCAGGCCGTCTCGTAGACCCACTTGTACAGCGGCGAGAGATGCAGAAGCTCCAGGAATCGCAGCGTCCAGATCATCGGACCGGCCGGGAACGTCTTGATTGTCTTTCCGTAGCCCGCCTCGTCCAGCACGGTCTGGAAGTCCTCCTTCATCGTTCGGAACTCTTTGGCCCCGATGTTGAACACATCGTCGACCTTCTCCCGATCCGGATCGGTCGCCACGATCCATATGGCCTCGCAGAGGTCTTCCACATCGAGGAGCTGATAGCGGTTCTTGCCGTTGCCGATCATGGGGAACCCGTGACCATCCTTGGCCCAGTCGTACAGCATGGCGAACACACCGAGACGCTCCGGGCCGATGAACGACTTGGGACGGACGATGGGAACAACCATGCCCTTCCGGCGGAACTCGCGACAGACATCTTCGGCGGCGATCTTCGCCTCACCGTAGGCTCCGACCCCGTCGAGTTCATCGTCCTCGTAAATCGGGTGATGATCCGGGATACCATACACGGCCGTCGACGAGACCTGCACAGCCCGATTGACGCCGTGCTCGCATGCGGAGGCGAACACGTTGCGCGTGCCGTCGATGTCGGTGCTGTAGATGTCTTCCTTCGAGTACAGCGGCAAGGCCGCCGCACAATGCACCACAATGTCCGCGTCTTTCATGGCCAGATCGACAGCATCGCGGTCGCGGATATCCCCGGTGACCACGCGGACGCGGTCGCGCTGGGGGTAATCGAAATCGGCCAAGTCCAGGCTTGTAACGTCCTGCCCCCGCTCCAAGACATACCGCACGAGATTGATGCCCAGAAACCCGGCCCCACCGGTGATCATCCATCTACTCATGGCCAATCCTCATCAAGAGACACCGCGCCTCAAAGCAGCCGGCGCATGAACTTGGGGCTTGACGCTCACCCGTCGCTCCGATACTACGATACTCTGTGAAAAAAGCAACCTCCACCTTCCCGACCGAACCGAACCTCGACCCGAAGGCAACCCTTCTCGTCTGGGGGGTTCCTTTCTTTCTGAGCCTGCTGCTATACGGGTTTACGTGTCAGAAGACCACCTCCTGGCAGGACTCGGGCATGTTCCAGCACCGCGTGCGCCACGGGGACTACTCCGGAGATCTGGGCATCGCCCTGGCCCACCCGACCTACATCGGGCTGGCGCGCGGCCTGGCCGCCCTGCCCGTGGGAAACTTCTACTGGCGGGTGAACATCCTCAGCAGTCTCGCGATGGCCGTCACGGTGGGCAACTTCGCTTTGGTGGTGTTTCTGCTCACGCACAAAGCCGGCCCAGCCATCGCGGCAGCGGGCATACTCGCGGTAATGCACATCTCCTGGTGGCTGGGCACCATCGCCGAGGTCTATACGCTCTGCGCTGCCGGGCTGACCGGCGAGTTGGTGTTGCTGGTCTGCCTGCTACAACGTCCACGGGCATGGATGCTTATGGCGCTGGGGCTTCTCAGCGGACTGGGCTGGGGAGTGCATAATTTCTCCCTGCTGGCGATGCCGGTCTATCTGGTCGTCACCATCGTTCTGCCGGCGCGCAAGCGCCTGCCATGGGCCGCCCTGCCGATGGCTATGCTGATGTGGGTGGTCGGGGCGTTACCGAATTTGGTGCTGATCTGGCAGGAGGCGGCGGCATCCGGGCTCATCGTGGCGGTGCGGTCGGCCCTGTTCGGACGGTTTCAACAGCAGGTGCTCAACGCAGCCGCTCCGGGTCGATTCTTCAAAATCAATATGGCCCTGACGGCGTTGAGCTTTGTGAGCTTTGTGCTTCCGCTGGCCGCCCTCGGAGTGTGGCGGTGGAAACGCTGGATGCCTCGCATACTGGCGATTTCCCTGGCGGCAGTAACGGCCATCCACGTGCTGTTCTTCGTTCGCTATCCCGTGCCGGATCAATTCACGTTTCTGCTGCCCTCGGCCGTGATGATCGCCCTCTGGGCTGGGGTCGGTCTGGCAAATCTGATGAGTTCAGAATCGAGGAGGTGGCGCATCGCCGGAATCGCGGCGGCTGTGGTCTCGATCGTGCTGCCACCGTTGCTGTATGCCTCCGGACCCTGGCTGACCGAACAGGCTGGCGTCAGCGCGCAGCGAGAGCGACCTTTGATATATCGCAACGAAGTACGCTACTGGCTGGTCCCCTGGAAGCACAACGAACGTTCCGCCCAGCAATACGCGGAGCATGCAATCAGGCAGGTAACGTCTGGTACTACGGGGCAATCCGTCATCCTGGCCGACAGTACAACGTATTGGCCGATAGAACTGACGCGTGAAGACCGTCGTCTCGCCGAGGTCCGCGTCGGTATAAGCGACAGGATCCTCCGCAATCTCCTGCCCACCCCGCCAACCGACTCCCTGCGAGAGTGGGTCAGAGAAGGTCGCGTGTATGCGGTACGCCCGCGAGAGCGCCTTCGAACAGACCAAACGCAGTTGGAGGTCGACTCACATCGCCCACAGGACGCCCCGCTATGGCAGGTAGTCCGGGGCGATCCATCGCGGTGATGCGCCTGGGCGACCACCCC
>CAZYIH010000264.1:0-3759 GCA_964646915.1 uncultured Planctomycetaceae bacterium
GGGGAACGGGCGGCTGGGAACCGGATCGATGGGCCTGCTGCCAGCGGTGGACCTGCTGAGATCCCCACGGCCTGGATCCGAAGGTCTGCGTCGCGTGGGGGAAGACGGGGTTGCCGGTGGCTGCCGATGTGCGCGCCAGCCAAGGCGTCGCTGCCAGCGCGACCACCGCGCCGGCGAGTGCGAGGCAGAGGAGTCTTGCCGGCAGAGCTGCCCTGCGGGGCAGGTCATCCGGGTCGACGTGGAGCTCATCGGAGCGGGCAGGGGGCCTGCGGGAACTCGGCCACAGCGCGATCAGCAGCATGGCTGCCAGCACCGGCCCGGCGACGGTGGCGGCTGCGAGGTAGCTCGTGGAGACCGCGATTCCACACGCCAGGCCGATCGCGATGCTCCCGCCGGCCGACGGACGTCTGCTGAAGATCCTCAGCCACGCCACAGCCAGGGCGGCAGCGAATACTCCGGCCAATTCGATTTTCGCCATCCATGAGAGGTACAGGACGATCGGCGAACCGGCCAGCAGGACGGCTGCGTATCGGCTGCGGTTGGTCGAACGTGGCAGGGAGGCCCAGACCACCCCGACAGCCATCACGCCAAAGACTCCGTGGAGCAGCTTGGCGACGTACATGCCCTCCCATCCGCCGTCGCGGAGGATCATCGCCAGCAGCGAGAGCATCTCCACGCTGCAGGGGCGATGGCTGTGGACGTTGTGGACGAGGGGCATGGTGCTGCCGCGCTGGAGGTACTCGCGGGGCAGTTGCAGGTGGACCTGCAGGACGCTCCGGATGTCGTCGCCCGAGCCGATCAGACCGGCCGGGAAGGCCGCCCCGCTCAGCCAGATGGCGGCGGCGATCGCCGGGAGGATCCACCACAGCTGCGCTCGTCGAACGCGCCACGGAATGTGCAGGTCGTCGAGTTTTTCGCGAAAACCAGCCGATTCGTCGTCGCTGAAGCTCGTCAGCCAGCGGGCGATCGGCCAGAGCGACAGCACGCCGGCAGCGCTCAGCAGAAACAGCCATCGCCAGGCGTCCAGCCCGCCGGGAACGAACCAGCCGGCGAGCATCACCACCACTCCCAGCAGCGCCAGTCCGACGCCGATTTCGGTGAAGGTTCGCAGGGCGGTCGGGGCGTCCTTGGGCAGCAGCCAGCCAACGCCCGCCCAGCCAAGTCCGCCGGCGGCAAGGACGATCCATGCGGCGTGGACCCCGTCGATGGTGACGACGGTAAGCACACCCATCCACACTCTACCGCCGTAGGTAATCGCCAGGAGCATGCCCAGCCCCGCCAGCGCGACCAGCCCGGCCACCGCGGGCAGAGGCCACAGCACCGAGGGCGTCGCCTCGTCGTCGGCGGTCACCCCGGGGGTATGGTCGTTGTCACTTTCGTTACGCGTGTGAATGGCGTGCCCCGTTTCTCATCGGTCCCGGTCGGTCTCGGTGACGGGTCGCTCAGGACCCGGCTGCGTCGTCGGCAGCGACGGCGCTGTCGTCGTCTTCGTCGGCCTCGATGAACTGCGTTTTGTACAGGTGGCGGTACAGCTCGCAGGTGGCCAGCAGCTCTTTGTGCGTGCCGGTCGCCTCGATCTGTCCGGCGTTCATGACGACGATCTGGTCGGCGGCCATCACGGTCTGGAACCGGTGGGCGATCATCAGCGTCGTCCGATCGGCCATGAATTCTTCCATCGCCTGGTGGATCCGTCGCTCGCTGTTCGGGTCGACCTGGCTGGTTGCCTCGTCGAAGATCAGGATCGCCGGGTCCCGCAGGATCGCCCGGGCGATGGAGATTCTCTGCTTCTGTCCGCCCGAGAGCGTCGCGCCGTGCTCGCCGACCATCGAATCGTAGCCGTCGGGCATCTGCTGGACGAACTCGTCGACGAAGGCTTTTTTCGCGGCGGCCAATACGTCCTCGTCGCGCGCACGCCGTTTGCCGTAGGCGATGTTCTCGGCGATGGTGGCGTGGAACAGGACGGTGTCCTGGGTAACCAGCCCGATCTGGGATCGCAGCGAACGGAGCGAATGTTCATGGATGTCGCGTCCGTCGATGAGGATCGTGCCCTCCGACGGATCGATCAACCGGGGCAGCAGGGAGACCATGGTGGTCTTCCCGCAGCCGTTGGGTCCGACGATGGCGACGGTCTGGCCGTGCTTGATTTCGAGATTCAGGTACTTCAGCGCGTCGTCTTCGGCGTTGGGGTAGCGGAAGCAGACGTTGCGGAACTGGATGGACTGGCTGTGTGGCGGCAGCGTGGGCGCTTTGCGCCGGCGGACCTCCTGGGGGGTGTCCTGCAGGTCGAAGATGCGTTTGGCGGCGGCGTCGGCGCGCTGGAAGCGCGTGGCGACCTTGGCGAGCTTGCGGACCGGGTCGAACATCGCCGCCAGGCAGGCCATCAGCGCGATGAACACCTGCGCGTCGAGTTCGTTGTTGAGCACCCAGTACCCCGCCAACGCCACGGCGCCCATGGCGGCGGTCAGCCCCAACGCCTCGACGGCCGGCGAGGTGGCGGCGTCGATGCGGCTCATGCGGCGCTGCTGTTTGACCAACCCGCGGTTCACGCGCAGGAAGCGTTTCCGCTCGGCCGACTCCATGGTGTACGCCTTGACCACCCGCATTCCGGTGAGCGTCTCCTCCAGCACCGCGAGCATGGCCGACCAGCTCTCCAGCGCCCGGCGGGAAGCGCGTTTCATGATCTTGCCGAACTTGCGGATCAACACGTACGCCGGTGGTCCGGCGATCATCGCCAGGAGCGTCAGCTGCCAGCTGAGCAGCATCGCCAGGACGATACTCGCGATCGCCTTGGCCGGTTCGACGAGCGTCTTTCCGAACAGCGTCTGCTGGCCTCGTGCGAGCTCACCGGTGTCCTGCACGAAGCGGCTCATGGTGTCGGTCACGCCCTTCTCGGAGAAGAAGGTCGTCGGGAGGCGCAGCACGACGTTGTAGTTGTCGCACCGCACGTCCATGATTCCCTGCCAGACGGCTGTGTTGACGAGGTACTCCTGCGTGAAGCGGAGGATGTCCCGCAGGTACGTCACGATCAGTCCGGCGATGAGCACTCCCAGCAGCAGGGGGAATCGTCCCGCTCGCGAGTCCGGCTCGGGAATCCGCATCGCCGCCCAGCCGAGCGTCTCGGATTTCAGCTCCAGTTGCCCCATGCGAACCATCACGGTTCGGCTGGTGGGCGGCCCGCGGTTCTCGGCGTCCGGGCGATAGATGCGAAGAGGCAGCAACTGGTTCGCGTCGGTCCGGGCGATGCGCCGGGCGAGCACGTCGCCGCGAATGGGTAAGGCGTTGGCGTCCGGGGTGTCCAGCCCGATGATCCAGTCGCCGGGGCGAATGCCCGCCACGTGGGCCGGCTGGTTCTCCTCGGCATGGACGATCGAGAGCACCATCGACAGGTCGCGGTCGTCCACGCGCATTCCCGCCGGGACGCGCTGTTGCACGACGCGTGCCCCGAGGCGGTCTTCGGTCATGGAATTCCACGCCCAGCCGTGAAAGCCCTCGTCGGAGATGAGAATTTTCATCGCCGGAAGCATCATCGCCAGCCCGCCGCCCCAGAGGATGGCGATCACCAGCGTACAGGCGATCGCGACCGCGAGGCGCTTGCGATAGGGTCTGAGATACTGCAGCGATCGAAAAAAGTATTTCATTCGTGTCCCGTCGTCCTTGATTGCGGGAATCGGTTATAGACCCGTCGGTCGGCTGGGTCAATCGGGTGTCCGTAGCATGGGCATCCTGTTGGAAATCCTGAGCGAAGCCGAAGGGCCCATG
>CAZYIH010000265.1:0-1359 GCA_964646915.1 uncultured Planctomycetaceae bacterium
GGCAGCGCGCATCAAAACGCCCGGGACCTGAGGAATCCCGGGCGTCGATGAGTTCGCACGCCAGGAGGCGCGGCGTGCTTTCTCAGAAGGCCTGTTGGTCGGCCTGCTTCTCCTCTGCATCCGCACCGTTGGCGAAGGGCTTTCGTTTTTTGCCGGCCGCCGCGAGACCCGCAGCCCCCAGGCCGAGATACGTCATCGTGATCGGCTCGGGAACCCACTGCTGCTCGATCAGGGCGCCTGAGAATCGCGTTCCGATCAGGTCGCCGCCGTCGGCGTTGGGGTGCGTCCCGTCGCCGGTCATCGTTTCCGCATCGAATCCGGTCCACGTGTCCACCAGAATCACCGGCGAGTCGGCCGTCGCGATCCCGCCGGAGATGAACTCCGAGGGGTCCAATCGCTCGGGCGCAGGCCCCCAGGCGCCCGTTTTGCCCACCGCCCAGTCCGGGGCCGGAGCGAGGTCGGCGGGTACTTCGTACGTACCGTTGACCAGCTTGATGATCTCATCCTTGAGGGCGACGATCGTTCCGGGCTCGAGATACCGCCGATCCGACGTGGTCGGAATGCCCGTCGACAGGGCGATCTTCACGTTGGGGTTCTGGCCCCGCAGGAACGCCACCACGTTGCGGATGTCGTGAATCGTCTCGTGTACCGCATACTCCGGGACGCCCACGCCCTGTTCCTTGGCCATCACGCCCCAGTCGAAGCCGATGTCGTTGGTTCCGGTCAGCAGGCAGACCACATCCGGGGCGTTGTTGAAGTAGGCCCATTTGCCCTGGGAGATCGCCGTGGCCATGCCGGTGTTCTGAGCGCTGCTCTCGCCACCTCGGCCGGTGATGAGCTGATCGGTGGTGAACCCGCCATGACCCTCAAAATCGTGGTCCCAGTTAATGCTGCCGCCGTCTTCGAGATACGAATTCCGCGCCCCGACGAAGTCGAAGTCTGTCTGGTGGACAGCGCCGGCTTCGGTGAGCTTGGTGAACAGAGAGTGGCGGTAGGTGGCTGTCTCCGAGATGGAATCTCCCAGGATCAGCACGCGCTGCCCCCCCTCGTACCCGTGATAGATTTCTGCATCCGCTGTATTGCCCATGGCCAGCACCATCCCCGCACACATTGTCAGATAGGTAAGTCGTTTCACAGTACAATCTCCTCGCTTGGGGCGAAGCCCACCGGCGCGCAGGGGGAGTCGGTTCTGTGTGGAGAAAAAAAACCCCCGGGCGCCGTCGGCGTTGGTCGCCTGTGCGACGCCCGGGGAGAAATCCCGCCCCACGCGCGGGGTTTCGCTTACTTGCGTCGACGACGGATCAGCGCCGCCAAACCACCCATCGCCAGCAGACTCATCGTCGCCGGCTCGGGAACGGC
>CAZYIH010000265.1:1459-3711 GCA_964646915.1 uncultured Planctomycetaceae bacterium
GCCATACTCGCCAGACTGCACACAACCAGTAAACAGATGATGCGTTTCATGTTTCTGCTCCCTTCCTTCGTGAAATAGAAATGTCCCTCAAAACGTCTGAGTTCTTGCGGCGAGAGCGTCTCGCCACTTGGTTCAACGATCCATAGCTTATCGCGTGTTGATTGGGGCTATACGTAAAAAACTTCCCCTCTTGCGTAATGTCCGAACTTGTTATAAAGTGATGGTATATGGCGATGGAATACGGAGAAACGGTATGAAATTCAGGCCCAGCGTTGCACTGGTGGTCGAAACGCACAGCCGCATCGGCCGGGAAATGCTCAAGGGCATCGGTCGGTTCCTGCGCACGCATGCGGCGTGGGATACCTACGTCGCGGCCGAGGGCGGGGGTCCGCTGCCGGCGGGCTTGCGGAACTGGCAGGGCGACGGCGTGATCGCCACCATCCCCTCGCGCGAGATCGAGAACCACTATATCGACCTCGGCGTGCCGGTCGTGAACGTCTCGGCCGTCGAACAGATGGAGCAGATCGCCTCGGTACTCAGCCAGGATCAAGCCATCGGACGCATGGGGGCCGAGCATTTCATCGAGCGGGGCTTCCGAGACCTCGCCTATTTCGGCCTGCCCGAGAACTGGTATTCCCTCCGCCGCGGGGAAGGGTTCGCCCAGGCGGCGTGCGAGGAAGGCTTCGACCCGATCATCTATGACCATCCCCCGTTGAGCGAGGAAGATTGGCCCCGTTGGCGGGCCGACGCGCGCGATTGGCTGGTGACGTTGCCCACGCCCATCGGCGTGATGGCCTGCGACGACAACCAGGGCCGAACGCTGTTGGCGGTCTGCCGCGAGATGGGGCTGCGCGTGCCCGAGGACGTGGCGATCCTCGGGGTGGACAACGACGACGTGCTCTGCGAGCTGTGCACGCCTCCGCTGAGCAGCATCGAGATCGGCGGGGAAGCGCGGGGCTTCGAGGCGGCCTCGCTGCTGGCCAAGCTCCTGGAGAAAAGGCCCAGCCCCACACGTCCGCTGGAGATTCCTCCCCAGCGCGTGGAAACCCGCCAGAGCACCGACGTCCTCGAGCTGGACGATCGCGAGGTTGCCTTGGCCATCCGTTACATCCGCAGCCACGCCCACAGGCCCATCAACGTTTCGGACCTTCTGGACGTGGTCTCGATCAGTCGAAAGTCGCTGGAGATCCGCTTCGCCGAATCGCTCGGCAAATCGCCCGGGCAGGTGATCCGCCAGGCCCACCTTCGTCGGGCGAAGATGCTGCTGACCGATACGGACTATCCGCTCGCCGAGATTGCCAAGCGCGCCGGGCTTCGCAGCGCCAAGACGCTCTGTGAGTTGTTCCGTCGCTACGAGGACATGACGCCTACTGACTATCGCCGGACGTTCGTGGTTCGCTGAGGGGATAAGCCGAATCCGCCTCCTTACTTCTGAAGATTCAGGGGGCGGTTTTCGATATGATAGACGGAGAGGACGTCCGCCGACGTGCGCGGACGTGCCGGTCGGTCGCCGTCCCGCGTGGGTCGGCCGTCGGAACGTCGCCCAGCCAGGAGGGCTGGAGAGACACAATCGTGGCCCGCTGGAACGCAGAAACACGGGGTATCCAAGCCGCCTTCCGGGGCAAACCCATCTGCGCGCGCTGCGATCGCCCCACGTTCGGGCCGGGCCTGTGCTCGGACTGTCACACCCGCTTCCGCCAGGGGCTCTCCGACGCCCTGTTTACCATCGGGGCGATGGTGGCTGTCCCGTGCGTGGTGGGGGCGGCCTTCCTCTGGTTTGCCCACGGCAGAGAAATCACCGGCGGCGAGATGCCCGAAAACGCCACGATTATCCTGGGTCGGGCGATGGGCCCGGATGCAGCGAATATCTTCCGGCACCTGGCGATCAGTGCCCTGACGGCCGCCTTGCTCTCGATCGGCAGCTTCCTGCTGCTGGATCTGCCGCGCGTGCTCCGTGGCGACAAACGCCTGGAGATCGACTGGCGCGACATGATCGCCTCGCTGAGGGACATCCGCCTGCTGTTCGAGAAGCGCGTCACGCCCGCGGGCCCGCGCCCCGGCGAGCCGGAAAGCGCCAACCCCCTGGACTACCAGACTGCCATGCAACAGATCCACAACATGCTGGGCATCGAAGGCGAGATCCCGCCCGACCCGGCCGCGGAAAAAGACGAACCCGCCACCGAGGCGACCGGCGACCCGCCCCCGCGCGGGTCGGCCGTCAGGGACGTGGAGACCGTCGAGTCGCTCATCGC
>CAZYIH010000266.1:0-3704 GCA_964646915.1 uncultured Planctomycetaceae bacterium
ACTCCGCATCTGTATGACGAAAGGTCCTCTCCCCCCTCCAGCCATCCTGGAGGAGTATGAACGAATCCTGCCGGGGGCGGCGGAGCGAATCTTTTCCCGGGCCGACGAAGAGGCCGAACACCGTCGTGCGACGGACCGTCGTGCATTTGAAACCGCATGGGAGGACCAACAGGCCGAGCGCAGAGAGCGCCGCGTGGGCCAGGTCCTGGGGTTCTGTATCTGCATGGCGTTGATTATCGCGGGTGTCTTCATCGCAGGCCTTACACAAACTGCTGCGGGAACGATCGTCGGCGGATTGGTGGGAGCCGGGGGGCTTGCCCCTGTGATTGTTGCCTTTATGACCGGACGCGATACCGCCGGCAAGGATGAGTCTCCTCCTGAGGCATGACTTCTCCGACGCGCGGACCAACATAAGCCTATAATTCCCTGACCCTTGACCGGAAAGGGCTGAAACTGGTCTGACGCGCAATCGAGAGGACGTACATGCATAGCCAACTCGTCGTACTGGGTGGCGGGCCCGGTGGGTACGCCGCCGCGTTTCTCGCCGCCGACGCGGGCTTCGACGTGACCATCGTGGATCAGGAACCCCGTCTGGGCGGAACCTGCCTGCTCCGCGGGTGCATCCCGTCCAAGGCGTTGCTGCACGCCACGCAGTTGGCCGCCGAGGCCACCGGCGAGTTGGGCGAGTGGGGGTTCGGCTTCCAATCGCCCGACATCGACGTGGATGCCCTCCGCAGCCGAAAGGACAAAGTCCTCAAGAATCTCACCGGTGGGCTCGCACAGATCGCCAAGAAGCGCAAGGTCCGCCACGTGCAGGCGCGCGGGACGTTCGCGAGTTCCACCAGTCTCAAGCTCACCGGCGGCGACGAGAGCACTTACGACGACGACACGCTGGAATACGACCGCTGCATCCTGGCGGCCGGTTCCGTGCCGACCGTTCCCAAGCCCTGGCAGGTGGACTCGCCCCGTGTGATGGACTCCTCGGGCGCGCTGGACCTGCCGGACATTCCCGAGACGCTGCTGGTGATCGGCGGAGGATACATCGGCCTGGAGATGGGCACGGTTTACGCCCGCCTCGGCAGCAAGGTGACCGTCATCGAGTTGCTCGCCGGCCTGCTTCCCGGAGCGGACCGCGACCTGGTCAAGCCCCTTCATCGCCGGCTGGGCAAGCAGTTCGAGGAGATCCGCCTGGAGACGAAGGTAACCTCGATCGAGCCGGGCGAGAAGGATGTCACGGTCGGCTGGGAGAACGCGGACGGCAGCGGCGAGGACGTTTTCTCGCGCGTATTGATTTCGGTGGGCAGGACGCCCAACACCGCCAATCTCGGCCTGGACAACACAAAGGTGCAGCTCGACGATGGTGGTTTCGTCAAGGCCGACCGGTTCCAGCGGACCGATGACGATGCCATTCTCGCAATCGGCGACCTTGCCGGCGAGCCGATGCTGGCCCACAAGGCGTCGGCAGAGGCGAAGATCGCGGTGGCGAGTCTGCAGGGTCACGACGAGCCCTTCGAGCCCCGGGCGATCCCGGCTGTGGTGTTCACGGACCCCGAAATCGCATGGGCCGGGCTCACCGAAACCCAGGCAGCCGACGAGGGGATCGACGTGGAGACGGCGTCCTACCCGTGGGCTGCCAGCGGGCGGGCCCAGGCGCTGGGACGCACCGAGGGGCTCACGAAGATACTCTTCGAGCCGGACAGCGACCGCGTTCTGGGCGTGGGTCTGGTGGGCGCGGGAGCGGGCGAGCTGATTTCCGAAGCGGCCCTGGCGATGGAAATGGGGGCCGTTGCCCACGACATCGCCGAGACGATCCACCCCCATCCAACGCTGAGCGAAACCATCACCTTCGCCGCGGAGTTGCACCTGGGCAGCGCGGTGGAACTGTACAAGCCCAAGAAGAAATGACACCGCCCTGGCCGAGCGTCCGGGTCGACCAACAGCAGGAAAGAGGTAGCCGATGGAAACGATTCGCGTTCCGTATCGCGACAAGGACGTGGACCCTCCCGAGACGATGGACTGGTTGGGTTCGCTGGAATTCACGCTCGAAACACACGGGCCGGACCGCGTCAACTGGCTGCTGGAGGTGCTCGGCGAGGAGGCCTACCGCCGCGGCGTGGAAGTGCCCTACGACCCGACCACGCCGTACATCAATACCATCAACCCCGACGATCAACCCCGCTACCCGGGCAACCGCGAGATCGAGCGGCGCATCAAGAGCCTGGTCCGCTGGAACGCGATGGCCATGGTGCACCGGGCCAACAAGCTCCACGGCGGCGTGGGTGGGCACATCTCGACGTTCCAGTCGGTCGCCACGCTGTACGAAGTCGGCTGCAACCACTTCTTCCGCGGGCGGACCGAGAACTTCCCGGGCGACCTGATCTACTTCCAGGGGCACGCCTCGCCGGGCAACTACGCCCGGGCGTTCCTGGAGGGTCGCCTGGACGAGAAACACCTGGAAAACTTCCGGCGCGAAGTCGCCGGACACGGGCTCAGCAGCTATCCCCACCCCTGGCTGATGCCGGACTTCTGGCAGTTCCCCACCGTCTCGATGGGACTGGCGTCGATCCAGGCGATTTACCAGGCCCGGCTGCAGCACTACCTCGTGGACCGCGGGCTGTTGGAACAGACCGACGCGAAGGTCTGGGCGTTTCTCGGCGACGGAGAAACCGACGAGCCCGAAACACTCGGGGCCATCACCCTGGCGGCCCGCGAGAAACTGGGCAACCTGATCTTCGTGATCAACTGCAACCTCCAACGGCTCGATGGGCCGGTCCGCGGGAACGGCAAGATCATCCAGGAACTCGAAGGCGCGTTCCGCGGGGCGGGCTGGCGTGTCATCAAGGTGGTCTGGGGCAGCGACTGGGACCCGCTGATTTACGGCGAGTATGGCCGATTGTTGACCGAGATCATGAACCAGACCGTCGACGGGGAGTACCAGAAGTACAGCGTCTCCTCGGGCGAGTACATCCGCGAGAAGTTCTTCGGCAAGCACGAGGAACTCAAGAAGGCCGTCGAACACCTCAGCGACGAGAAAATCGAGAACCTTCGCCGCGGCGGACACGACCCCGAGAAAGTCTACGCCGCCTTCAAGCTCGCGATGGAGTCGGACGATCGACCCACGGTGGTGCTGGCCAAGACGGTCAAAGGCTATGGCCTCGGCGAGGCGGGCGAGGGCAAGAACATCACCCACCAGCAGAAGAAGCTCAACGAGGAAGAGCTGGTGGAGTTCCGCAACCGCTTCGGAATCCCCATCGGCGACGAGGACGTCATCAAGGCGCCCTTCTACCGGCCTGACGACGACTCCGAGGAGATGAAATACCTCAAGGATCGCCGCGAGAAGCTCGGCGGCGCGGTCCCCTCGCGAACGCTACCGGCCGGCGGCATCGAAACGCCCGGCGTGGAAGACTACCAGGAGTTCCTGGAAGGCTCGGGCGACCGGGAGGCCTCCACCACGATGGCCTTCGTGCGAATGTTCGGCAAGATTCTCAAGGACGAAAAAGTCGGCAAGTACATCGTGCCGATCGTCCCCGACGAGTCACGCACGTTCGGAATGGAGGCGCTGTTCCGCCAGGTGGGGATCTACTCCCACGTGGGACAGCTCTACGAGCCGGTCGACGCCGAGACCATCCTGTACTACAAGGAAGCAACCGACGGGCAGATCCTCGAAGAGGGCATCACCGAGGCCGGCTCGATGGCCTCGTTCA
>CAZYIH010000267.1:0-3703 GCA_964646915.1 uncultured Planctomycetaceae bacterium
ACACTCAATCACTCCTCTCCCCCATCACGTGGCCGTAATCGATCGTGAACGATCGGCCGTCTTTGAGTGTCAGTTTGCTGCCGAGAGGATGGCCGCTGTCGGTCCAGGGAATCACCTCATGCTCGGCGAGGGGCATCAGTTGGTCGGAGGTCCATTTCCAGTCTTCGGGCTCTTTCGAGCAGAGCATCACGGTGACGGCGAGGAACATCCCGGCGTAGTTTTTCTCCTCCTTGCGGTGGCAGTAGATCACGGTGCTCTGGGGGGCTTCGGGGTGCAGGTCCTGGTGGACAGCCGAGGTGATCCCGTCCCATCCGGCGATGGGCATCAGCACGACCTGTCGCAGGTCGATGTGGGCGGCGAGACCTTCAACGCCGTCGGCGCCGATGGGCGAGACGTCGGCCGGTTTGCCGTTGAAGTGCGGCAGGCCGAAGTGCCCGAGGGTCAACTCGTGTTTGTAGGGGATGCTCACGCGGTCGACCCGCAGCACGCCGCCGGGGATGGCGATCTCCGCGAGGTCCACCCGCGCCAGCCAACCGGGCAGATCGCACTGGCGATACAGCACGCCGTCCCGCATGCCGATGTACTTGAGATTCTGATGGGCCATGAACGGCAGGTCGTATCCGCTCTGCAGCACGCTGTAGGCCATCGCGGTTCCGCCGTCGGGGCATTCTTCTTCCCACGAGAAGGCTGAGTTGTACGAAAGGCGGGTGTAGTTGGGGTTCTGCTTTTTCGAGGCGACCTTGCCCGGGGCGGTATACGAGATCCCCGTTTGCCCGTCGGCGGTGATGGTCAACCCCGGACCGGGCAGCGAGATGGTCTTCGTGTCGTCTCCCAGGGCGGGCCAATCGCCTTCGCTTTCCTCGGCCGTCCAGAATGGCGAGGTCTCCGGCAGGTGCAGCGCGAGGAACACCTTCGCCAGCCAGAATGGGCTCAGCCGACAGGAGTAGCCCTGCACCAGCGGGTCGAACTCGCGGTAGAATCCCAGCGTCGGAACGCCCTCGTGGTAGAAGTCCTTCCGCGTGATGAACTGCAGCAGGTTGCCCGAGGCGATGCGACGCGCCCAGCCCGGATCCACTGTAGGATTGTTCAGCAGGAAGTGGGCGGGGAAGGGTGCCGACGCGGCGCAGCGATAAATGATGCTCCGTCCCCACATCAGCGAATGGCCGTTCTGGCCGAACATCAGCGGGTAGTGCTCCATCAGCTTCTGGTGGCGTGTCTCGATGATCTCCGCCACCTCGGGCATGTGCTCGTAGCCGAAGTGGTTGGCCCAGATGGGCCCGTAAAACTGGAACGCCCAGCAGGAGTAGTAGTCAAACTGCCCCATGTCGCGATACCAGCCGTCTCCGGCGTAATAGGACAGGAGGTTCTGGAGGTGGTCGGTCAGGACCTGCTCGTCGATCTCATAGCCGTTGAGCTTGAGAAAACTGGCCATCATCACGTTGAAAAACCGCCAGTTGTGGCTGTTGGTCTTGTTGGCGACGAAGTCTTGGAAGACGGCGGCGACCTGGTCCTTCTCTGGCTGGGAAAAGCGTTCCCAGATCTGCTTGCGTGCGTAGAGCAGTCCCAGCGCGAGGGCGGCGCCCTCGGCGGTGTGTTGGAAGAGAGGCTGTTTGTGCTCGCGGGCGAGATCCGTGATGAAGCCCACGAAGTGTGGGTCGTCGGGGTCGGTCGCGCGGAGAATCAACTGGGCGTAATGATCCCGCAGATTGATCCCCGCCGCCTCGGCCGATGGGTCGTCCTCGATGATCGGTCCGGCAATCATGAGCGTGCGCGACAGACCTTCGAACTCGGCCGACCGGAACTTCCAGGCCGGGTCGTCGGGTTTGGGGTAGGTCTTGCCCGGGCGTTTGGGCAGGGCGATCGGGTCGCCGAGCGAGTCGATGTGCTCAAGAACGCCCCCGAGCAGGTGGATTCCCGCATCGATCCAATGTCTGCGGGTCATCCCCGTCATAAGGCTTTGTTCAAAGTCCGGATCCTGAACGTGAAACGCAGTCATGCTGTCCTCTTCGCGTTGTTGGAAGCCAATATGTCGCCAAATGAATCAGGCACGGATTTGCACCTGTCGACGAAAATCCTTCGCCCAAGGTGCGGGAAAGTATGGCCGCCGGATGCGATAAATGCAAGGAAACAACGCCTTCAAGGATGCTGAGAGGGGGCGTAGCTGTTCGGTGGGACGAGACCTCGCCGAGGGCTACCAGCGGTATCGCAGGCCGACGTAAATGTTCGTGTTCCGCTCGAGTTGGCCGAAGAAGGTGTGGTCGTACTTGCCGAGAAACACGTTGCCGCCGGCGTCGAAGGTCCAGTGGTCGTCGATCTTGTACGAGACCCCCGGGCGGAAATAGGCATCCATGTCGCTCGGGCTGAAGTAGGTGAACAGTGACAGCTCGAGGTTCTGGTTCATCAGCAGTTTCGTCACCCGCATCGTGATGACGTGGCGGTGGCGGTCGGCAGTCCGTTGGCCGGCGGGGAGGTTGCGACGGTACTCGTCGTGGTCCATCATCCATTCGAGGTAGTACTGCACCCCGATGGTCAGGTCGTCGGCAAGCTCCGGCCAATCGCGCTCGTAGCCCACCAGCAGGCGGATCTCGCTGTTGGGCACGAACGGGTCGTCGCCGTTGCGGTCTTCCGTCGAGTCGTAGAAGCCCCCTTCGACGTTCGCGATTCCCCCGGCCCACTGGCCTCGCACGCTGGCGCCGTAGACGTTGAGGTTCGGGAAATACGCCCGCCCGGCCGCATTCATCCCCAGCGGACGCTTCCAGTAGCCCCAGTATCCGTAGCCGGCCAATTCGATTCCGTCGATGGTTTTGTGCACGCGCAGGGCGAACTCATCGTCGCGGAACCAGCTCATCGGCCGATCCGCGTCGATCACCGCGTCCTGCCCGGCCCGACGACCCAGCGAACTGTTCCAGTAGCTCAGCCGCTGCCCCGTGACGTACCGGTCGGCATCGAACTGCGGCGTGTAGACGAAGTCCGCGTTGACCCACTCGGTGAAGGTGTTGATGCGGATCGCGTCGGAAGGGGCCTTGAGGTATTCCACGTCCCGCCCGATGAAGAACGCCTGCCAGTCCTTGGGGAACTGGTCGTTGATGAACAACTGATCGCCCGTGCCCCACGTGAGGATCTGTCGGCCGACCTTGACGTCCATGAAGTCCAGCGGCGTGAACATCACATTCGCCTGCCGCAGATCGACCCAGCCTTCACCGCGCTCGAGGTCCACAGCCTGGCCGTCGAGAACGCCGTCGTAGACGAAGTCCGTCACCAGCTTGAACGTCATGCCCTCCCAGGTCGTCTGCAGGTCCGTCTGGAGGCGCACCTCACCGAGCGTGAAATCGTCATCCTGGGTGCGGTCGGCCTGCATGCGGGCCCCGGCGCGGGCGTCGAGAAAGCCGCTGAAGTCCAGCCAGTGCAGGGCGGGCTTCTCATCGCCCGGCGCGTCGGTCGTATCCGGCGTGTCGGTCTCCTCGTCCAGCCCGCTGGGGAGGTCAGGGCCGCTGTCGCCGTCATCTTCGCCCAGTCCCGATGGCAGGGCCGGACCGGCAGAGGCGTCGTTGCCGTCCGTCTCTTCCAGGCCCGGCGGAAGCGACGGTGCGTCCTGGGCCGGGGCTGTGTGGGCTGTCAGAAGGATGCCCGCGGCCGAGACGGCCAACGCGAGAAACCATCGCCTTGTTTCGGTCATGTCCATTCCTCGGTGGAATCCCATGTT
>CAZYIH010000268.1:0-3662 GCA_964646915.1 uncultured Planctomycetaceae bacterium
CGTCGTTGGAATCGAGCGAAGAGCCATCCATCAACTGCCAAACCAACAGACCAACCGCCACCAGCAGGAACCCCCCTGCCAGAATGGTCGCCTTCTTGGTACTCACTACGGCGTCCTCCGCAAACAACACTCTAATGACTGCAAAAGGTAACGACTCGTATCACTCTTCTTATCGGCACTCTATGAAGCCGAATGTCACTATGCACAATTATATTCGCATAGAGACAACATGTCAATGGCATCTGCGCCTGCGGCGGTCATCCTCCTGGCTGACAGCGCGGGCAGTACCACCCGCGTCGGCCGCTGACGGTGATATCCTCGATCTCGCCGCCGCAGCGGGGGCAAGGCTCGTCGTCACCGCGATTGCCCATCAGCCAGGTTCGCGGCATGTCGCGGGCGTCGGCCCCCTTCCTGGTAGCCGTCTGCAGCACGCGCGTCATTACGCGGTGGAGCTTGCGGAGCGTTTTCTCGTCGAGGTCGTTCGCGCGGACAGCCGGGTGTACGCCGGCCTGGAAGAGAATCTCGTCGGAGTACACGTTGCCGATGCCCGCGATGACCGATTGGTTCATCAGCGTCGACTTGATGGCACCGCGGCGAGATCCGACGATCTCCGCGAACGTCTCGGCGTCCAATTCGTCGCTCAGCGCATCGACCCCGACGTCGTGCTCAGCGAGAACCGTTTCGATGTCCTCGGCCCAGGAGACACGCCCGATCATCCGCTGGGAGATAATCGCGAGGCGCTTCCCCTCAGCCAGGTGCAACACGAACCGGGTGTGCTCGGGCGGGTCGCCGTCGTCGCTGCCGTAGTCCAGGTTGCCCGTCATCCCGAAATGCATCACGAACGCGCCTCCGTCGCTGAGCGGGGCAAACAGCCATTTGCCGTGACGCACCGTGGCGTCCAGCCGTTGGCCCTTCAGTCGCTGCTGGAGTTTCCGGCGGGAGATATCTTTGACAAATCGCTCGTCGAGGCATTCGGTAGCCGAGATCCGCTGATGCAGCGAGGTGGCATCGAGGTACTTCTTGAACACGGCGACGTCGGGTAGTTCCGGCATGGAAGGCTCCTCTGGGTGAAACAACGCTCACCACCATGCTATTGATTCGATACAGGACGATCTGGGAAGAGCGCCCGAACCCTCTGGGGCAGGGCGGAGCGTTTTCTCGGCGAAGTCGTTCGCGCGGGCTTGGCAGCGCTTGGACCGGCTGGGGGAATCGACTATGATGACCCCCACTGAGCCCGCCGCAATACCAGACCACCGGAGACCCGATGAGCCTGCGAGAGTTACTCCGCCCCTGTCTTTTGACCTGCGCTTTGTGTGCAATTGTTGGCTGCGCGTCGGCCCCGTCGACCGCTGCCCCCTCGCACGAATCGGCAGACCACGCCGACAGAGAGCTTACGGACATCACCAGCGACGATTGGCCCGCCTGGACCCGCGCCCTGCCGTGGGACCGCGTGGTGAACGTCAAAAACGCCCCGGGCGAGACCTGGGACGACCGCATCGCCGCCGCCCAGAAGCAGCTCGGCGACGAGGGCGGCGTGGTCTACATCCCGCCCGGTACGTACGCCCTTCGCCGCACCATCCGCCTGCGCGACGGGGTGATCCTCCGCGGGGCGGGCCCCACCCGCACGCCCGATGCACGCCGGGCCACCTACGCCCAGGCAACCAGGCTGGTCTTCCCGCGATACGGCTTCTCCGCCCGGGGGGAGGGGACCCCGAGGGACTCCGCCTTCAAGGGCATCGAGTTGGCCGACCCCTCCGCCAACGACGTGGGCGTGGTGGACCTGCACATCGAAAATGGCCACGTGCACCTCGGCAGCCGGGACGGCTTCGCCGAGCGGTTCGCGCGCGGCCAGGCCGGGCGCCGCTGGCTGATCTACGGCAACATTCTCCGCAACTCAGCCGTGCTGGATCCACGCATCCCAGCGCCCTTCCAGCACCGCTGGCAGCGCTGGACCCGTCGTGACGCTGCCGCCATCTGGTGCTTCACCGGCGGCGACGTGCTGATCGCCAACAACCGCATTCCGCGCTCCGGGGAGGGGAGCTTCACCCAGCCGGGCTTCCGGGTGTATCGCGGCAAGCCCGCCACCCACCAGAAGGTCAAAGACAAGACCGTCGTCACCATCGACGCACGGTTCGACATGGACAACCGCCCCGGGATCGCCGTGAACGCCGATCCGCTGGCGGGGGGGCTGGAGATCTGGTGGAAACACCGCCGCGTGAGCGATCCGCCCACCGGTGCCGACCCGAATATCCCGCCTGCGTGGGGGCTGGCCGCGGGCATTGACATCCGCCAGAACTACGTCTACTGCACCGGCTGTGCCGCCATCAAAACCAGTGGCGACGGCACCTTCGTGGGCTACAACGTGATCCGCTACGAGCCCGACGTGGTCCGCCCGACCTACACGGGCCTGACGCTGAGCAACTTCACGAACAACAACCGTGCCATCGAGATGAAAGGCTGGCGGTGGACGGTGGAGGGCAACGACTACGAGGTCTACTCGAACTACGGGCCGGACGGCAGGAAGTACGTCGACGGGGAGGGGATCATGCACGAGGCGTGGGAAAACGTCGGCGTCCGCGACAGCCGCATCGTCAACAACCGCGGCAATGCCTACATCTGCCTGTGGCGCGTGCCGGTCAAGGGTCTGGAGATCCGCGGCAATCACATCCGCGCCGCGGGGCAGGCGGCCGTTACGGTTCTGGGCATCACCAACAGGAACAAGCCCCTCCCCTGCCGCAACGTCGTGATCGAGGGCAACACCACCGAGGGCAGCGGCATCCGCATCGTGGGGGAGGGAACCGGCAACGTCATCCGCCGGAACAAGCATCACAACATTCGCAGCCGTGGTGCGATCTCGAACTTCGCCGGGGCCGAGACATCCGGGAACACCGGCTACCAGCGGAGTGAGGGCAAGCCCGAGGACTACCGCCGGCACTGGTAGAATCGGGGCCAGAGCAGAGCCCTGCTGCTATCGTGACTTGCACCATCACAAGCTCTGAGAAAAGCAGCACTTTCGCCTTGACCCGCGATAGCCTCCTGATATCATCCCAATGGGCAGCAGTGGGATTCACACGGTCTGCCTGCACCTGTACGATACCTGAAAGCCGCTTGCACGCTGCCAGTTACAGTCTTGCGGAGAGGTGGCCGAGCGGCCTATGGCACCCGATTGAAACTCGGGCGTACTTTAGCAGGTACCGTGGGTTCGAATCCCACCCTCTCCGGTTTTTCTCGAAAAGATTGGAACGATGTTTGCCGATTGCACGCTATAGAGCCTATACTTCTATTACCTGCTAAAGTACGCCTGAGCTTCAATCAGGTACGAGGCCCTGCCTTTCTGGCGGGGCCTTTTTTTGGGGGATGCTCTGCGCAGGCTGCTCGCCGCAGTCCATATCTCGACCACTGACCACATTCATCGCCGCTGCACCAGTTGCCAGATCGCGGCAAAGACGGCTGGCGTCTGCTCCACCACCAGATCCTCCGGGAAAACCCGTCGGCCTCGCAGATGGAAAATCCAGTCCAGCCGCAGAGCCCCTATCGAAAGCGAAACCGGCTTGACGTTCGGCGAGCGGTGCGATTGACAGCCCCCGCTCCAGCGCGTAGCATGAATGGTTCGGGCACATGAACTCGTTCCGTCCGGTGCGTTATGAAGGCAGCCTCAACCT
>CAZYIH010000269.1:0-3617 GCA_964646915.1 uncultured Planctomycetaceae bacterium
TCTCGCCTGTCGAGGATCCGTTCACGTAGCACGGCCTTCCAGTTGAGAATCCTGAGCGAAGTCGAAGGGCCCGTGTCTGGAAGATCGCATGCATCCCATGCACGGGCATGTGCCCATGCCACGAAAAACCCCAGCCCTTCGGGACGAGCACTCCCATCGATTTCGCCTGGCGGCAGGCAAGCCCGCAAGCAAGGTGCGGGTCCTGCGACTGTCCCGATCGACGCAGTTGCGCCTTCGACCGGACAGTGCGACCCCCCAATTCATGTCGTACAGCGAATACAATCCGCCGCCAAATGCATCTTGACGGGGGGCGGCGAGGTGGGTACAAGTGGGCGTTTTCGCCGCAATCCCCCAACACGCCATAAGGAGCAACAGAACCATGGCCAATGATCTGAAGATTTACTACGATAAGGACGGTTCGCTGGAACCGCTTTCGGGCAAGACCGTCGCGGTGGTCGGCTACGGCAGCCAAGGCCACGCCCACGCCCAGAACCTGCGGGACTCGGGTGTGAACGTCGTGATCGCCGAGTTGGAAGGCACGAACAACTACAACACCGCCAAGGAGCACGGCTTTTCGCCCGTCTCGGCGGCCGAGGCGACCCAACAGGGCGATCTGATCATCGTTACACTGCCGGATGAGGCCCAGGCGAAGGTCTACGAAAGCCAGATCAAGCCGAACCTCGCTCCGGGCAAGGCGCTGGGCTTCTGCCACGGGTTCAACGTTCGCTTCGGGTGCATCGTTCCGCCCGAGGGCGTGGACGTGGTGATGATCGCTCCCAAAGGCCCCGGCCACACCGTGCGAAGCTGCTACGAGGAAGGCTCGGGCGTTCCCTGCCTGATCGCCGTGGAGAAGGACGACAGCGGCAAGGCGTTCGACGTGGCGCTGGCGTGGGGCATCGGCATCGGCGGCGGGCGGGCTGGAATCATCGAGACGACCTTTACCGAGGAGACCGAGACGGACCTCTTCGGCGAGCAGACGGTGCTCTGCGGCGGGCTGACCAGCCTGGTGAAGGCGGGCTTCGAGACGCTCACCGAGGCGGGGTATCAGCCGGGAGTCGCCTACTTCGAGGTGCTCCACGAGCTGCTGCTGATCATCAAGCTGATGGCCGAGGGCGGCTTGAGCTACATGCGGTACTCGATTTCCAACACGGCCGAGTGGGGCGACCTGCACGTGGGCCCGCAGATCGTCGGCCCGGAAGTCAAAGAGAACATGAAGAAGGCCCTGGAAGACATCCGCAGCGGCAAGTTCGCCAAGGAATGGCTCGCCGAGTGCGAAGCCGGCAAGCCGAACTTCAAGAAGATGTACGAAGCCGACCTGAACCACCCGATCGAAGTGGTCGGGCGGGACCTGCGAAAGATGTTCTCCTGGATGGACGCCAAGGAGCCCCCGCAGGAGTAATTCTGCCGAAGAATCATCCAAAAGGCCCAGCCGCCACAATGACGGCTGGGCCTTTTCTTTGCGCTATTTGCGAAAGCAGCCGGGCGGCAACCATCGAACGACATAGAATACATGTGGGCGATGGCAGAAATCGTCTCGACTTGCACCTATTTTCGCATTATTGACCAACAGAAACCATTCTGCGCTCCGATACGATGGATGGTACGTCGTCCGCGGGGTTCGGACGGGGGAGCTTGGCCTCCCGTCCGCATGGATTGTCCCTTCGGGGATTTTCCTGAAACGCCCCGCCAAAGCGCAGAATTCTTGACCCGGGGAGGTCAGGACCATGGACGAAACAACGCAGGAAACCGCACCACTGCCCCGCATCCTGATAACCGACGATGAGTCGGCCATTCGCGATGTGCTTACCGAAGCGATGAAGATGGGCGAACAGTGTGAGGTGCTAACCGCCTCCGACGGGGTCGAAGCCCAGCAGATGCTCCGCGAGGAGGACATCGACCTGGTTGTCACCGACCTGGCCATGCCGCGCATGGACGGCCTGGAGCTGATGCAATGGGCCCTGGAAAACGAGCCCGGCCCGGTCTGGCTGATCCTCTCGGGCCAGGGCACCTTCCGCGATGCCGTGCGGGCCGTCCACCTCGGGGCGTTCGACTTCATCACCAAACCGATCGTCTCGATGGACTCGTTCCTGGTGACCGTGCGCAACGCCCTGCAGCAGAAGCGCCTCATCCGTGAGCGCGAGAAGCTGCTGCGGGACATCGAGGAACGCAACGTGCGCCTCGCCCAGCAGGTCGCCCAACTCCAGCAGGCCTGCAGCCTCCTGCGACGGCAGACGAAGATCATCCAGGAAGACATGCGACGGGCCGAGCTCATCCAGCGGGCCCTGCTGCCGCGCGAGGTCCCCGAGATCGAGAAGATCAGCGTGGACACCATCTACCGCCCCAGCCAGAACGTCGGCGGCGACCTCTACGACGTGGTTCGGCTGAACGATCGGCTGGCGGTGGCGTACGTCGCCGACGCAGCCGGGCATGGGGTGGCTGCGGCGATGCTGGCGGTGCTCTTCAAACATCGCATCCCGATGACGTTCGGCCAGCCCCCGGCGCCGAGCGATCCGTCGTTCGTCCTGGAGGCGGTCAACCGCTGCCTGGTCGATGAGTGTCGCGCCCCGGGGCTGTTCGTGACGGCAGCGTACTGCCTGATCGACACCGAGACGCAATCGATGAAATTCGCCTCCGCCGGCCATCCGCCACCGCTGCTGATGCACGCCGACGGACGCGTCACGAAGCTCGAACATACCGGGCCCGCGCTGGGACTGCACCGTGACGTCACGTTCGGCCAGTTGGAATGCACGCTCGATCCGGGCGACCGCCTGCTGCTGTATACCGATGGGCTGGTCCAGAGCACCGAAGAGAGTCAGCCCATGGATACCGACGAGCTGGCCGGGATGTTCACGGACCGCTCGCAGCTGGGCCCGGACCTCCTGCAGCGCGCGCTGGAGGCGTCGGCCAACCGGCAGAAGGAATCGCAGGAGGACGATATCACCATGGTGCTCCTGGCGACGACCGAGGACCCGTCGGTGATCGACAACGGCGAACCCTCGCCCGTGATGCAGACGGTGCAAACGCCGCGCAAGCCGACCGGCTCATCGGCCATGCTCGCCGGTCGGGACGACGGCGGGGCGTACGTCAGCCTCATCGGACGGGCAAACTGGACCAGTTGCCCCCCCTTCCACGACACCTGCCTCACGCAGCTGCAGGAGAACCGGCCGCTCACGCTCGATCTGACGGTCTGCTCGTACATGGACAGCACATTCCTGGGCACGGTGCAGGAACTCGTCGACAAGGCCGACGAGCTCGGCGTGCCGCTGCAGATCCAGGGCGTGCGATCGGAAATCCGGGCGATGTTCGAGGAGTTGGGGATGTCGCAGGTCCTCAGCCACATCCGCCGCGACAGCGAACCCCTGCCCGATCAGATGGAACCGATCGTCGTGCAGGACGGTGCCGCCGACGAATTCGCCAACGAGATGCGCATCCTCCAGGCCCACGAAGCATTGGCTGACCTCAGCGAAGACAACCGGAAGGAATTCGGCGCCCTGGTGGGCAGGATGCGGGAAGAGCTCTCGCGCTGAACACCTCGCCCCCCCTGCACGTGTTGGGGAAGTTGTTCCGTGGCATGGGCATCCTGCCCATGCAAACACGGCCTGGAAGGCCGTGCTACG
>CAZYIH010000270.1:0-3607 GCA_964646915.1 uncultured Planctomycetaceae bacterium
CTCCACAGGATCCTCCCGATCTACGAAGCCGTCGACCGCGCCACCGCCCGCTGACTCGCCTCCCCTTCTCAGCCGAGCGATCCCGCCGGGGTTCAGGCGCCTCGTCGACGCAGGAGCAACGCCAGCCCGCCCAGCGACAGAAGTCCCATCGTAGCCGGCTCGGGCACAGCCGCATCGAGCACGGAGATCGGCCCGAGTTCCACGCTGCCGGCTGCGCTGGTGGTGTTGTCCCCGAAGAAGAGAAAATCGCTCTGGCTATAGACGAGATTCTCATGGGCGGAGTAATTTCGCAGGCTGCCGGTGAGCAGTTCCGCACCGTCGGCGTATAGCGTGTACTCCGTGCCCAGCACCGCCAGCTGGTAGGTCACCATCTCTGCCGTCGTGTCGAAGGACGCTTCCTCAGCGTGCTGGAAGTCGGCCCCGGACTGGGCCCAGACCTGACCCTCCCAGAACCCCAGCTCAATCCCCGCCAGATCGCTGCCCAGGGCGATTACGCTGAACCCGGCCCGATCCGTACTGCTGTGCGACTCGCTGATGAGTCGGGCGTCGAACTCCACGGTGTACCCGTCCCCGGAACGATCGAGACTGACGGCCACCTTCGCCGAAAATTCAGTGGTCAACGTCCCTCCACTCATCTGGCTGACGACGGCTGAGCTGACGTAGTTGTAGTAGCCGTTCCGCGTGGAGGCGTCGGTCGTCAATGTAGTAACGCCGCCGCTTTCCGACTGCGCACCGCCCAGCAGCGAGATCCAGTGCAGCCCCTGGTCGCCGGGCGTCCCGTTGCCCGCAACGCCGTCGTACAACACCACGTCCGCCCCGGCCGATGATGCCACCGCGAGCAGCGCGATCGTCACGAAGTACCGTTTCATCGCAATTCCTCCCTTGGCCCCGACGCGCAAGGCCGATAACGAGCATCGAGCAAACCCTCAGCAACCCCGATCGAGCGTGCAATCCGGAGCTCTGAGCTCACGTACTACTATAGGCCCATTTCTCGAAGCGCGGGGACGAAAACTTCGCCCAGCCAGACAATCAGCCCTTGAGCACGTCGATGAGAATGCCCATGCCCTTCTCGATGTCCGCCTCCGCGGTCACCAGCGGCGGGGCGATGCGAACGACGTTCTGCTTGGCGATGCACAGCATCAGGCCACGCTCGAGGCAGGCGAGCATCACGTCCTTGGCGGGCTTGGCGTCGTCGAGCTTCATGCCCACCATCAGCCCCTTGCCGCGCACGTCGGACACGCAGGAAAGGTCGGCCGACTCGATCATCTCCACGACCATCGCGCCCTTCGCATCGGCCGCCTCGACGAGATTCTCCTCCTCGATCAGCCTCATCGCAGCAGCGCCGGCCGCCGCGCAAAGCGGATTGCCGCCCATCGTGCACCCGTGCGTTCCCGGGCCCAGCACGTCGGCGACCCTCTCGGCGGCCACCATCGCCCCGACCGGCGCGCCGCCGCCGATCGCCTTGGCGAGGCACATCGCGTCAGGCTCAACGCCGAAATGCTGATAGGCGAACCACTTGCCCGTTCTCGCCGGGGCCGTCCAGACCTCGTCGACCACCATCAGAATGCCCGTCTCATCGCAAAGCCTGCGGACGCCCTGCATGAACTCCGCGGTGGGCACGTTCAGCCCGCCCTCGCCCTGAATGGGCTCGACAAACACGCCGGCCGTCTCGTCGTCGATCGCTGCCGAGAGGGCGTCCAGATCGCCGTAGGGAACCTTCACGTTGCCCGGAAGCATCGGCTCGAAGCCGGCCTGGAAACTCTCCGGCGACAGCGACAACCCGCCCATGGTCCTGCCATGGAAACAACCGTCGAAGGAGATGATCTTGTAACGCCCCTGCCCCGCCGCCAGACGACAGAGCTTCAGGGCTGCCTCGTCCGCTTCGGCCCCGCTGTGGCAGAAAAACACCTTTCCGCCGAACCCGTGGGTGGTGATCTTCTCAGCAAGTTCCACCTGTGGCGGCGAGGTCAGCAGATTGCCGTGCGAAAGCAGCGTGTCCGCCTGGGCCTTGATCGCCGCCGTGATGGCCGGGTGACAATGGCCACCCACACCGCCGGCTCCGAACCCCGCGAAGAAGTCCAGATACTCCTTGCCGTCGGCGTCCCAAAGACGCGCAATCTCACCGCGAACGACCGCCATCGGCAATCGGCCATAGTTTTCGATGAGGACCTTCTGCGAATCGGTAACAATCTGCGCCTGCGCGGACATAACGGCTCTCCAGGTTCGGTTTCTCGGGGACCACGGAAACCCGCTTCATACCGCACAGCCGCCGCTACGTCAAGACCGGGGCGCGAATCCGCCGCCACCAAAGCCGTGCGCGCCTCGCCGCCCAGCAGGTCTGGTCGCGTTTCCCGCCGCTCGATCACGACTCCTCAGCCGCCTTTCGGAAGCCTCTCCGACCAGAGAAACATCTTGAAATCCTCATATCGACAGGGTATATTTGTATAATAAAGAGCGGGTACGGTCTTCCTCTGGAAGTCACCCAGGGAACCCCAGCCGATGGCGGCGTCCGATACCTCCTGCTGTAGAGCGGCATGTCTGCATTTTGTGCATGATCATGAGAACGTGCTGCGACTCACCTACCGACATAGGAGACATGATGATACGAAGAATACTTCTCTCTGCGGCCGCGATATTCCTGTTCACGCAGATGCCCTCCGTCCAGCCCGCCAATGCCGGGGAATCCGAAGCGCCCAAGGCCGAGCCCGAAAAGGCCGAAGCGCCCAAGGCCGAGCCCGAGGAAGCCAAAGCGCCCAAGGCCGAAAGCAAGAAGGCCAAAGCGCCGAAGGCCCCCGCGATCGACCAGGCCAAGGTACTGAAGCTCATCGAACAGCTTGATGCCAACGACATGAAAGTACGCGACAAGGCCTCTGCTTCCCTGAAAAGCATTGGGCCGGCGGCTGGTGATCTGGTTACCAAGGCCATGAAGAAAAAGGATGCCTCGGTTGAGCTGAAGCACCGATGCGATGATATCCTGACGACCTACCGGCTTACGGTGTTGCCACAACTGCTGAAAAAGGCTTCGCTCAAGGGGTCGGCCAAGTTGGGCAACTTCACTCGTCACAAGAAGAAAGCTGTTTACATGGGGGCGGACTCCATGCGTGGAACCTATACCTTCTCGCCCTATTACATGCTGCTGAAGGAATTGGCCTTCATGAAAGAGGTCCTGCCATCACGCTCAGCAGTAGCGACACTGAAATCCAAGGACATCACCTGGACCCTTTTGCTGCCCTTTGGCGAATGGCCCGAGAAAGCCAAGAAGCCCGGCAAGACGTATATTGAGGCCCGCATCAAGAAGCTGATCGAAATCGGGCAAAGACACGAACGGACTCGAGGCCGTCTCTACATCAAGAAGCTTCGCGAGGCGGGCGTCGATATCGAAATGCCGACCCCTTGGAAATCCAAGACCGACGAAGACAAGAAAGACCGCGTTCGCGGCCGATCCTGATACGCCCGCGGATTCGACAAGACGAAGAAAGCAAGATCGTAGCCAGTCGTCACCCTCGCCGGCAGCGCAGCCGCAGCCAGAACGCCCTCACGACCCATCCCCAGCCACGGGGCTCGCAACTTGCGCGGGCAGGCCGGCAGCCGTAGGGATCGCAACTTG
>CAZYIH010000271.1:0-3593 GCA_964646915.1 uncultured Planctomycetaceae bacterium
GAAGATCGACGAGGGTTACGACATCGCCAGCGGCTGGCGGGTGCGTCGCGGGGACAACCTGCTGATGCGGCGCCTGCCGTCGCGCGTGGCAAACTGGTTGTTGGCGAAGGTCTCCGGCGTGCGGCTGCACGATTTCGGAACAACGTTCAAAGCGTACCGCCGCGAGGTGCTGGAGGGCGTTCGACTGTATGGGGACATGCACCGCTTCGTGCCGGCCGTCTGCGCGAGGTTGGGGGCGAAGATCGCCGAGATCCCCATCAAGAACGTCCGTCGCGCCAGCGGGAAGAGCAATTATGGGATCGGGCGCACGTTCCGCGTGGCGCTGGATGTGGTGTGTCTGCGGTTCATTACCGCCTACCTCACAAGGCCGTTGCATTTCTTCGGCAAGTGGGGGGTGGGGTCACTGCTGATTGGGGGAGGCATTTTGCTTTATGGGCTCATCCGCAAGCTGATCGACTGGAATTTCGACCTGGACGCCACGCACGGGCCGTTGATGGCGCTGGGGTTTCTGCTGGTCATCATGGCGATGCTGTTTCTGGCGTGCGGGCTGATGGGCGAGCTGATGATGCGGATCTATTTCGAGTCCACCCCGGCTCGGACGTACGCGATCCGGCGCGTGGTTCGCGGGGATGAGCCCCAGCCTCCCGGCCCGAAGCCCGATTAACGCCCCTTTCGGGAAAAACCCGCCCATTCGACGGTTTTCGCCGCCGGTTGAGACTACCAACCGGCCGACGGATGTGCGATAATACCCACTTCGACATTTTCCTTCGTCCGCTGATCGCCAGGACGGCCGATCGACGGGCGAATTGTCCACCAGAACGCTACGGATAGCCTCGGAGCAGGACATTGGCCAAAGACGACCCAACCAACGACGAAAACCAGTACGAATCGGACGCTTCGCGAGACGACGCCCTCGACCCCCAAGAGCCTCAAGGCGGCGAGGAGAATGCCCCCCAGGCCTCCGCGGAGGGTGGCGGCGACAAGCTCACGGGCGGTAAGAGCACGGCTCTGATGTTCCGCAACGAGCGGGTTGTCGATCATCAGATCGTCGCCGAGATGCGGGAGAGCTACCTCACCTACGCGATGAGCACCATCGTGGACCGCGCCCTGCCGGACGTCCGCGACGGGCTCAAGCCCTCCCAGCGGCGCGTGCTGGTGGCGATGAACGACCTGAACCTCGGCCCGCGCAGCAAGCACCGTAAGTGCGCGAAGATCGCCGGCGATACGAGCGGTAACTACCACCCCCACGGCGAAGGGGTGGTGTACCCGACGCTGGTCCGTCTCGGGCAGCACTGGAACATGCGCGTCCCGCTGGTGGACCCGCAGGGCAACTTCGGCTCGATCGACGGCGACCCACCGGCGGCGATGCGATACACCGAAGCGCGGATGTCGGCGGCGGCCGTCGAACTCATGGTCGATATGAACCTCGACACCGTCGACATGCAGCCCAACTACGACGATACCCGCACCGAGCCGATGGTGCTGCCCAGCCGCTTCCCGAACCTGCTGGTCAACGGCTCGCAAGGCATCGCGGTGGGCATGGCTACCAGCATTCCGCCGCACAACCCCACCGAGGTCTGCGACGCGCTGGTCCACATGATCGACCATCCCGACGCCACGCTCGAAGACCTCATGGAGTACATCAAGGGTCCGGACCTGCCCACCGGCGGGGTCATCTGCGGGCGAAAGGGCATCCTGGACGGCTATCGCACCGGGCGCGGCAAGATCACGCTGCGGGCGAAGCTGCACACCGAGACCACCCGCGGCGGCAAGACGCAGATCGTGGTGACCGAGATTCCCTACCAGGTGCTCAAGACCACCATCGTCGAGCGCGTCGCCCTGATGGTGAAAAACGGCAAGATCCCCGATATTGCGGATATCCAGGACCATTCCGACCGCACGGGCATGCGGATCGTGATCGACCTGAAACGCGGGGCCGAGCCCGACGTCGTCATCAATCAGTTGTACCGCTACACGCCGCTGCAGAGCACCTTCAGCATTATCAACATCGCGCTGGTGAACCGCGCACCCCAGACGCTCTCCCTGCGGGACATGCTCTATCACTTCCTGGAGCACCGCAAAGAGGTCACGCGACGCAAGACGGTCTTCCTGCTGCGACGGGCGCGACAGCGGGCCCACATCCTCGAAGGGCTCATTCTGGCGGTGGCGGACATCGACCGCATCATCGAGACCATCAAGACCTCCCCCGACGTGCCCACCGCACGCGACCGGCTGATGAATCTCAAGCTGCGGCTGACCGAGTCGGCCACCATTCGCCAGATGCTGCCCGACCGCTTTGTGGACCGGGCGTCCGGCGACGGCCAGACCCTCACCAACGTGCAGGCCAACGCCATTCTCTCCATGCAGTTGCAACGGCTGACCGGCCTGGAGATCGAGAAGCTTGCGGGCGATTATTCCAAGCTCGTCGAGGAAATTGAAGGACATGAGGCGATCCTTACTCACGAGGAGCTGCTGCTGGACGTCGTTCGCGAGGACCTCTACGAGATCAAGAACCGCTTCGGGCGCGAGCGTCTGACGCAGATCGTCGGCGACGTGGGCGACTTCGACATCGAGGACCTCATCGCCGAGGAAGACGTCGTGGTCACGCTCACGCACGAGGGCTACATCAAGCGCATGCCGCTGACCACCTACCGCCGCCAGGGACGCGGCGGGGTGGGCATCATCGGTTCGGACGCGAAGGAAGGCGACTTCATCGAAGACCTCTTCATCGCCTCGACGCACGATTATCTGCTGATTTTCCTGACCAACGGCAAGATGCACTGGCTGAAGGTGTACGACATCCCATCGATGGCCCGCCAGAGCAAGGGGCGTTCGATCATCAACCTGCTGCAGATGGAGCGGGACGAGCATATCTGTGCCGTCGAAGCCGTCCGCGATTTCGACGAGGACCGCTTCCTCGTGACGGCCACCCGTTTCGGACAGATCAAGAAGACCACGCTGAAGGCCTACAGCAACGTCCGCTCGGGCGGGCTGATCGCCACCGGGCTGCAGGAGGGCGACCGCATGATCGGGGTGGCCATCACCCGCGGCGACGACGAGGTCATGCTCGGGACAGCCGAGGGGCAGGCGATTCGCTTCTCGGAGCAGGACGTCCGTTCCATGGGGCGGACGGCCAGCGGCGTGCGGGGCATCAATCTCCGCGACGACGATTACGTCGTGGACATGTGCCTCGTCGATCCGATGGCCACGCTGCTGACCGTGTGCGAGAACGGCTACGGCAAGCGGACCAATTTCGACGAGTACCGCCTTCAGGGGCGGGGCGGGTACGGAATCATCAACATCCGCGCCACCGACCGCAACGGCAGGGTCGTCGCGATGCGGACCATCCGCGATGCGGACGAGATGATGCTCATTACCAAATCGGGCATGATCGTCCGCACCGGGGCCGAGGACCTTCGGACCATCGGCAGGGCGACCCAGGGCGTGCGGGTGATTCAACTGCGCGAGGACGACGAGCTGATCGCACTGGCCCGCGTGGTGACCGACGACAGCAGCCAGGCACAACTGCCCCTCGGCGGCAACGCGAAGAAAGAGAAGGACGGCGGCAACGGACCCAACGCGGGATAACCCCC
>CAZYIH010000272.1:0-3578 GCA_964646915.1 uncultured Planctomycetaceae bacterium
ACTCCCCACTCTCCATAGAAAAACGCCTGCCGGTGGAGCAGACGCTTATCACGACGCTGCGCGTCGTTCGAAACAGGATTCGTTGGATAAAACTGCCCGTTGCTTACACGACGCTGATTTCCCGCTGTCGCTGTTCGAGCTGGCCTTTGAGCCGATCGAGGATGGCTGAGTGCATCTGGGAGACGCGGGACTCGGACAGGTCGAGCGTTTCGCCGATCTCTTTCATCGTCATCTGCTCGAAGTAGTACAGGATCACGATCAGTCGCTCGGCCCGATTCAGGCCTCGGGTGATCAGCTCTTTGATGTCTTTGCGCTGGACGCAGCGGAGCGGATCATCGCTCTTGCGGTCCTGCAGCACGTCGATTTCGCAGATATCGCGGCTGGAGTCGGTCTCGAACCACTTGCGAGACAGTGAAACCATACCCGTGGCCTTGGCGTCGCGGTGCACCTTGCGGAACTCCTTCATCGACAGCCTCATCTCCTTGGCGAGTTCCTTGGCGTTGGGCTTTCGCCCGAGGGAGGCTTCGAGCGACTGGGTGGCCTCGTTGAGCTTGTGGGCCCGGGCACGCACCAGCCGGGGGACCCAGTCCATCGAACGGAGTTCGTCGAGGATGGCCCCGCGGATTCGCGGCGAGCAGTAGGTCTCGAACTTCACGCCCCGCTGGGGGTCAAAGGCCTTCACGGCGTCCATCAGCCCGAAGATGCCCGCCGAGATCAGGTCGTCCAGTTCGACCTCACCGGGAAGCTTCGCGTGAAGCCGCTCGGCTGCGTATTTTACGATCGGCAGGTAATTCTCGAGGATGCAGTTCCTCGCGTCCTCGTCGCCGTCCTCGTGCAGCCGCTTCCACCAGCCATCGACGACTTCCTGGGGGGCCTTTGTGCGCTTCGTCCGAATGTTCATGCTCGCACTCCTTTACGTGGGGCTCTTCCGCGCGAGAGCCAATGTGCCAGATTGTGCCCAAGACCACTGCTGAAGCGGATTCAGCGGGCCTGCTGGGTAGAAACGACGTCCGGGACAGCCCGGACGGAGAGAAAGGACCTGGGTCGGGCACCTTGCTCGGCAATGTTATTAACTCGCCTTTTCGCCATTTCTTTACCCATTTTCTGCCGTTTTTCTTTCCGGGATCGCTTTGGTGGGCACGTCGGCCGATCCGTCGGCCAACTCACCGCGGCAACTTCCCGGGCGGCAGGTACTTCGTCGGATCATGAAAACCAGTTGGCCACGCGTCGGAAGAACCCTTCCTTCCGTGCGACCAACGCCCCGCCGGAGCAGAGCTTCGTCGCCAGCGCCGCCAGCGACTTGCTGGCCGGGCAATGCGGATACGCCAGCACGACCGGCTCGCGACGCCGGACCGCATCCCGCAGCCTGGCGTCTTCGAGAATGTAGCCCGCGTCGAAAATCGTGGTGTTGAGAAACTGCCTGGCGACCCCGGCGATCCGCTGATGCGTCATGCGCGCCTCATGTCGGCCGCTGGCCATGTTCACCAGCATACTGAGGTGCCCCTCGTACCCGGCGTGGTGCAGCACCTTCGTCAACGCGTAGGCGTCGGTCATCGCGGTGGGTTCCGGCGTGGTCACGACCATCACGTTATCAGCGGCGGCTGCGAACTTTATGACGTGGTTGTTCAGCCCCGCCCCGGTGTCGACCAGGATAATATCGTTGTCCTCTTCCAGCCGGGTCATTTCCCGCTCGAGACGGCATCGCTGGAGGTCGCCCATCTCCGCCGCCCGCGCCAGCCCGCTTGCCCCGGGCACCAACTGAACGCCGTTGGGCAGGTCGATGATGATCTCGTCGATCGTCTTTCTGCCGTGGATGACGTGCGAGAGATTCCCGCGCACCGTCAAATCCAGCAGGACATCGAGATTGGCCATCCCCAAATCGGCGTCCACCAACGCCACCCGATTGCCGGCAGCGGCAAGGAGAATCGCCAGGTTCAGTGCGACATTGCTCTTACCGACCCCGCCCTTTCCGGATGTGATGGCGATGGTGCGGCATTGGGTGGCCTCTTTCATGAGGTCCCTGAGATGGCTGGACCGCTCGTCTGACAACACGTCGACACCTCCGCTTTGGGCACGGAGCCCTGCCATGCCGGGACGGAATCGCCGCGCAGAAGGGAATGTCGCCAGCCTCGCAGCCAGGCTGCGGGCACTGGGACGGACGCGCCGTCGGGGCGCGATTTGGCCGACTTCGCCCTCGGCTGTAAGTTCAGGAGTGTACAGGGCGAGAGGCGTTTCGTCCAGTGCAATGGGGTATCGCTCAGCCATCGGCGCGCTGAAACCGCTCCCGGGCAGGCAGTCTTCGCGACCGGCCGGGACGCCAGAGAGCTGCGGCGCATCGTGTCCGAGCGTTGCCGTCATTGCGTGGCCCTCCTTGGCCACTGGGTGCATCCACTCATCCAACTCAGCGAGAGACATCCTTGCCTCACGCCGGAAACTCGAAATGGCCGGGCCTTTTTGCCCGGGTCAACCCGCCGCCGAAGAACCCTTCTCCTCGGCAGCAAAATGCTCGCGAATCCGCGCGAGCGTGTAGCCACGGGCCTTCATCTCGGCAATCGCGTCGAGACGGTCGAAGACATCCGGTGCGAACAGGCGATGCCCGCCCGGCGTCCAGTGCGACTCGCGAAGAAGCCCCATCGTGGTGTAGTTGTGAATCGTCTGTCGGCTCAGCCCCGAATAGCTCACGACCTCCCCGATGCGATACATCTTCGGCGGGTGAGGCCGACGTCGCCGCCGGGCCGCCCAGTCCGACCCTCGACCGCCGCCGGACGCTTCCTGCAACAACGACGGCCGATCGCTCTGCGGGCCGACGCCCTCGCCGGACCCCGCCCCTTCACCGTGTTCGCGGTGACTGGCGTGCCCGTCGGGCCTGGTTGTCTCGTCGCGTCCTGTCATGCGTTTTCCGCTGCTTCCAAGGATGGAAACCAATAGCTTTTTACGTTTTGCACAATATACAATGCCACCACTCCTCGCGGCTGTCAAAAACAAAAGCCGGAAAACTTGAGAAAAAATCGACCCCACAAACAGCCTCTCTGCCGACACCGGTACAACCCGCCACCGAACGACCGCCGGCCTGCGCCACCACCCCCTGCTGCGACTATGCAGGCCTGCATAGTCGCAAGCCTCATCATGCAGCCATGCTTGCCACACGATTCATGAAGCCTGGTGGCGCCGAAGACGCCGAGGCAGCCGAAGCTGCCTGGGGCCGGATGATCGCTGGGTGAACACGGCGTGGGCGGACCGGGCCGAAGAGGGCCTCGCATCGCGTTCCTGATGCCCGCAACGATCGCCAGGCCAAGGGGGGGGCTTGCGGGAGATGATACGCGGGGAGTGAGTCCTGGGACGTCGCAGCACCTGCCCTCCCGCAATTGTGGGGACTGCACACGCTTGCGGGCTTCCCGTGCCGCTCTGCCAGACTAATCCTGGAAAGATAACCTATTCATCCGCACATTCTTACGCCAACTGGGCGTTACTGGACTCGAACCAGTGACTTCTTCCTTGTAAGGGAAGCGCTCTAGCCAACTGAGCTAAACGCCCGATCCGCCGCATCCACCGGCGTGCTTCATCCGCCAAGCGGTGCA
>CAZYIH010000273.1:0-3550 GCA_964646915.1 uncultured Planctomycetaceae bacterium
AACAATGTCGCACACGGGGCACGCCTTCTCGACGAAGGAGGGGCTTCCCTCGCCGTCTGCAGGCGGTATAATGGAGAGTGACTTGACAGAACTTCAATCGAAGGGAAACCACGATGACGGAAGAAGCCACCATGAAAAACAAAGTCGCCGAGGTCATCCAGACCATTCGGCCTCACCTGCAGGCCGACGGCGGCGACATCGAACTGGTCGACGTCGACGAAGAGACCGGCAAGGTCTCCGTGCGTCTGCAGGGCGCGTGCGCCGGTTGCCCCGGGGCGGCGATGACACTCAAGATGGGCGTCGAACGGCGCCTCAAAGCCGAGATCCCCGAGGTCTCGGAAGTCGTCCCCGTCTGAGAACGACACAACGCCCGACGAACGATTCACCGCGCGGCGCTCGGCTGTCGGCCGGGCGCCGCCTTTGTGCGCACACCGCGCCCGCGAAGCACTTGCCCCCCGGCGGCCTGTCGGGTAGCATGGAGAGGATATCGCGGTACCCCAATGAGGATCGAACATGGCTGAGACGAGTGACGCACAGCAGGCTGCCGACGCCCGCAAGGGAAAGGGCAAAGCCTTCTTCGACCGCGCCGACCAGGTGGCGGAAACCGGCAACTGGAACTTCGCCATCGAGATGTACACCGAGGGCATCAAACGGGAACCCGAGGACATCGACCGCGGCCACAAGCCTCTGCGCGAGATCGCGCTGAAGCGGAAGCTCGCCGGCGGCAAGAAGGCCGGCATGATGGACAGCCTCAAGCACGGCTCGTCGAAAGACCCCGCCGAGAACCTCGCCAACGCCGAATACCTCCTCGCGAAGGATCCCGGCAACGTGCAGCTGATGGTCAACGTACTCAACGCCGCGACCAAGCTGGAGCACCCTCCCCTGGTCGACTGGATTACCGACATCATCCTCGACGCGATGCGCCAGGCGAAGAAGCCCAATATCCGCGTGATCCGCAAGGTCATGGAGAGCTACGAGAGCATCGAGGAATACCACGCCGCCCTGGAGGCATGTCGGCTGGGGCGGGAGGCAAGCCCCGAGGACGACTTCTTCCTGAACAAGGAAAAGGAACTCGGCGCGCTGGATACCCTCAAGGCCGGCGGGTACGGCGAACAGGGCGATTTCAAGAAGTCCGTCAAGAATCTCGACGAGCAGATGAAGCTCTCCCAGGCCGACCAGATGGTCCAGAGCAAGAGCTACCTCGAACAGCAGATCGAGGAAGCCCGCGCCGAGTACGCCGAAAACCCCACCGTTCCGGCGAAGGTGATGGCCCTGGTCGAGGCGTTGACCCGCACCGAGGACCCTTCCTACGAGAACGAGGCGATCGATATCCTCAACAAGGCCTGGCAGGACACCAGGAACTACCAGTTCAAGGTCCGCATGGGCGATATCCGCATCAAGCAGATGACCCGGCGCTACCGCAAGCTCGTGCAGGACGGCGACCGCGACGCCGCCGCCGAGCAGGCCAGGAACCAGTTGGCCTTCGAGTTGGAGGAGTACGGCGAGCGGGCCTCCAACTACCCGACCGACCTGGGCATCAAGTACGAGTTGGGTCGGCGGCAGTTCCTCGCCGGCAAGCTGGACGAAGCCATCGCATCGCTGCAGCAGGCCCAGCGCGACCCGCGTCGCCAGCGGCTGGCGATGACCTATCTGGGTCAGGCGTTCGCCCGCAAGGACTGGTACACCGAGGCCGCGGAGACATTCGAGCGGGCCCTGGAGATGGACCTCACCGAGGATCAGGCCAAGGAGCTGCGATACCATCTCGGCGACGCCCTGGAGAACATGGGGCAGTACAAAAAGGCCCAGGAGCAGTTCTCCCACGTCGCCCAGACGGACTACAACTTCAAGGACGTTCGCGACCGCCTCGAAGCCGCCCGTGCAAAGACCAACCAGCAGGAAAGCTGACCGCAGCGGAAATCACCGGCAAATCTGTGCGAAAAGGGCTTGCCCTCGCCAACGCCTGAGATATAATGCGTCGTTCGCCCTGAAGGAAGGGCGACATGCAGAACCCCGTTGAACGCAACAGGAGAGATTTGTGGCGAACTCACCCTCTGCCAAAAAGAGAATGCGACAGGACGTCAAGCGACGTGCCCGTAATCGCTGGCGCAAGAACCAGATCAAGGACGTCGTCAAGAAGTTCGACGAGCTGATCGAGGACGGCAATACTACCGATGCCGCCGAGCAGCTGAAGGTCTGCTTCTCCACGCTGGACAAGATCGCCCAAAAGGGAACGATCCACAAGAACGCCGCGTCCCGCAAGAAGGCCCGCCTGTCCAAAAGGCTCGACAAGGCCAACGCGTAACGCCGGCGAAACACGGATTGATACAAGCTTCGCCCTCCGGCTTGATCGGGTCAACGCGCGGGTCAAACCGCAGCTGAACCTGATCGCTGGTGGGCGATTTGCTTGCGCCCGGGTCGACCCGGCGTCGGCTGCCACCTCAGACCCTTCATGACCTCCGGCAACGAACCAACCCGCTCCTACGTCTCGCGAGGCGGACACAAGCTCGCCCCGGCCCTGGACGCGTTCAACCTGGACGTGGCGGGCCTGCGATGCGTGGATCTTGGCTGCAACGTCGGGGGGTTCACCGACTGCCTGCTGCAACGCGGCGCCGAGCATGTCCACGCCGTCGACACCGGCTATGGGGATTTCGCCTGGACGCTGCGGAACGACCCGCGAGTGACCCTCCACGAACGCACCAACGCCCTGCACTTCCAGCCGCAGGCGAAGGTGGACCTCGCTGTGGTCGACGTGTCCTGGACGCCGCAGCGGCGGATCATCCCAGCCGCCCTGGAATGGCTGGACGCCGAGTCGACCTTCCCGCCCAGCCGGGGTGGCGGCGCGATCGTCTCCCTGCTCAAGCCCCACTACGAATACGCCAAAATCCATGGCCGAAAGCTCTACCGCCCGCTGACCGAGGAGGAATCCGCCGACGTCCTCGCCGCCGCGGGCGAGCAACTGACCCAGCTCGGCGTGGACGTTCTGGACCGGACCCCCTGCGCCATCCGCGGGAAAGGCGGCAATCGGGAATACATCCTGCTGATGACCGCCTCATCGGGCTGAGAGTTGTCCTTGTCATAGGTCGGCCGGGGGGAGATAATGGGACGTCAACCGGAGGGGTTTGCCCATGAGTCAACGGACAAGGCGATACAGCTCAAGACACAATCGCACCGTGCGGTGCATGCATCGGAAGATTCTTGCGATCGCGGCGTTTGCGGCACTGTTGGCAGCCGTTGGCTGTGACAGCCCCGCAGAGCGTTCGCCTGATCCGAACAGCCCAGCCACCCGTTCAATGGCGAAGGCAGAAGAAGAAGAAACGGACTGGCGGTTCGACTCGACGGAGGCGAAGCGTCGTCAGTCGGCGACGGCCAAGGCGTTGGGTTTAAAGGGCACCACGAAGACACTGAAGCTCCCCGGCGGGAAGACATTGGAGCTGGTTCTGATCCCTGCCGGCCGATTCCGGATGGGCAGCCCCGCCTCCGAGAAAGGCCACCTGGATCGCGAAGGCCCCCAGCGTATGGTGACGCTGAGCAAGCCCTTCTGGCTGGGCAA
>CAZYIH010000274.1:0-3550 GCA_964646915.1 uncultured Planctomycetaceae bacterium
ACCTTCACACGCCCACGGTCTCGGCGAACCCGTCGGGGTACAGCAGCAGATCGGCGATGTCGTTCCGCCCAGCCAGGCGGCGGACGAACGCGACGTGGGCGGTGAGTCCGCCGGCTTCCCAAGGGTAGTGGGCATCGCTTGCGAAGGCCAGCTTCACCCCTTGCTCCAGGCAGCGGCGGAAGAAGGCTTCGTCGGGGTCGGCATTGTGGAAGTTCACCTCGGCGGCTACTCCGCAGGCAGCCAGGGCGGCCGAGAGTTCGTCGTACACCGAGTCCGGCAGCGAGACGCCTTTCCGCATGAACCGGCGGAACGGATGGGCCAGGATGTCCACGCCCGCTTCGATCAGCCGCAGGTTCGCGCGGCGGAAGGCGTCGAATTCCCGCGTCTGGTCGGCAGCGGTGAGGTCTTCGGGAATCCAGTGAATCGCGCCGATCAGCACGTCGGCCACCTCGCGGTCCTCCTCACGCAGCGTGAGGGCCCCGTCGACGTCCAACTCCACTTCCAGCCCGACGCGCGTGAAAGAGCGGTCCAGCCGGGCGGTCAGTTCGCGAAAGCGGTCCATGCGGTCCGTCTCGTCGGCCGTCCGCCACACGCGCGGGTCGAAAACGTGTCGGGCCTCCCAGAAATCGTCCGGAGAACAGTACAACTGCGGGGCGTGCTCGGTGACCACCACCCCGCCCAGGCCCATCAACCCGGCGCGATGCAGGAGCGTTTCGTGGTCGATCCCCTGCCCGCAATACGCCAGTTCCGTATGGGCGTGGCTGTCGACGGGGGCCAGCTCGTCGCCCGCCCGGAGTCGGCGCGTTTCGAGCGTCACGTCCCTGTCGTTCAGGGTCACCACCGTATAACGATACGGCTCCTCGCACAGGGCGGGGCAGGTGGCGTACGTCACGCCATTGAGCTCGCTGCGGGCCTGGCCGCCGTGGTAGTGGCCGCTGAGGGAGAGGACCACGCCCGCCCGCTCGTAACCGGCGATGACCTCGGAGCGGTTGGCCAGCATGAAGGGGTAATCGCCCGGGGGCGTATGGTGCATCGGGTTGTGCTGCAGGGCGACGATCGGCCCGCCGGGCTGGTCGGCGAGCTCGTCCAGCTTCGCCAGCGCTCCGTCGGGGCGACGGGCGAACATCGTCATCTCATAGCGGTCGGCGAAGAGCATCACGCGGTAGCCGTTGTGCTCGATGAGCCGCGTCTGGTTGCTCAGCCCACCGGGCAGGTGCTCCCCGTCGGCGCGGTAGTCGTGATTGCCCGGGACCACCCACACCGCTGCGTCCGGGGCGGCCTGGGCGCACTGGTCGAGAATGCCGGCGACCATCGCGTCGGCGGTGGCGTCTCTGCCGTCGTTGACGAGGTCGCCCAGAATGGCGATCGCGTCGAAGGAGCCCCGCCGCCTGGCGTCTTCGATGGCGCGGCGCACCAGCTCGCGACCCAGCTCGCAGCGGCGATGAGGCGTGGGGCCGAACGGCTCGTGGTGGTCGTGAATGTCGGTGAGAACCAGCAACGTCATCTCGGGCATATCGTGTCCTTGCATCGGTTGATCGGCGGGCCCTCCCTTGCCATCCGCCGCAGGGGCAATATAATCCGATTTGGTCCTGCTTTTCACGAAAATCGCGCCGATCGGGAGCACCGTCATGGCCGACGTCGTCTACAGCGAAATTCTCCGCCAGGTCGTCACCGGGCAAAGCCTCGCCCGCCACGTCGCGCACAGCGCGTTCTCGCAGATCATGGACGGGGCATGGACCGAGGCCCAGATCGGCGGCTTTCTCGTCGCGCTGGCTGCCAAGGGGGAGACCGTCGACGAAATCGCCGGCGGTGCCTTGGCGATGCGCGAGCACGTGATTCCGGTGGACACCGCCAACGCCGACGTCGTGGATACCTGCGGGACCGGCGGGACGGGCATCAGCACGTTCAATATCTCCACGGCCGTCGCGATGGTGCTGGCCGGGGCGGGCGTAGCCGTCGCCAAGCACGGAAACCGCACCAACACCCGTGCCTCGGGCTCGGCCAACGTGCTGGAATCCCTCGGGGTGAACCTCGACGCCGACCCCGGGCAACTCGCCGCCTGCCTGCGGGACGCCAACGTCTGCTTCTGCTTCGCGGTCAAACACCACCCGGCGATGCGGTACGCCGTGCCGGTCCGCAAACAGTTGGGCGTGCGAACCATCTTCAACGTTCTGGGCCCGCTGACCAACCCGGCCGGCGCGCGGCGGCAGGTGATGGGCGTGTTCGACGCCGACCTCACCGAGACGCTCGCGGAGGTCCTCGGGACGCTCGGAGCCACCCGGGCGATGGTCGTTCACGCCGACGATGGGCTCGACGAACTCTCGACCACCTCCGAAACCAAGGTCTCCGAGTTCGCGGCCGGCACGGTGAGCACTTACCGCCTCAGGCCTGAAGATGTGGGAATCTCCCGGGCGAAACTGGACGACCTGCTGGTCGGCTCGGCCGAGGAGTCTGCCGACGTCATCCGGGGCGTATTGAACGGCGAGAAGGGCCCGGCCCGCGACATCGTGCAGCTCAACGCCGCGGCCGCCCTCATGGTGACCGACACAGTCGACGACCTTGAGTCCGGCATGCTCCGTGCGGCACATTCCATCGATTCCGGTGCCGCCGCTGCGGCCCTGCGAAAGCTCGTGGAGCTGTCCAACGCCTGAGCCGGCCGACCGGCCGCTGTCTGCAGGCTTGCCAGAACAGCTTCATCGGTGGATAATGGTGGACAGAAGGGGCTTGCCATGAACGTAAGACAGGCAGCGGGTGTGACGGCGTGTTTGGTAGCAGCGTTCAGTGGGGTGTGCGTCTGGGCGGGCTCGCCGCCGAAGGCTCCGAAGATGCCCCCCGCCCCCGATACTCCACCTGCGAAGGTTCCTCTTCCTCGCAAGAACGTGCCGCGCGACCTGGACCCGGTGGTGCTGACGGCCAAGGGGCTCGACCGGCTACTGGGCCAGGAACCCAACAAGATCGTGGCCTTCGCCTGGAATGACGGTTGGAAGCAGATCCCCGTGCAGGTGGATGAGCGGCTGGAGATGGACCTGGGAAAGGCGTCCCGTCACGGGCGTTGCGTGACCACCGTTTACGCCGATCCGGACACGAACGTCGGAGCCGATCCGAACGCTGAACTCGACGTCGATGATGAGATCGCCTTCATGGCGAAGGACGCGGGCGTCAAGACGGACGCAGCCGACCCGGCCGGGACCGTAAAGGGCACGCGGACGGCTGTGCGGATTGTCGATGCGCTCGGCTCGCCAGACCGGCACGTGTATCTTTTCGTTTCGGATGGCTCGCTCAAGGGGGACGCTGGGAGGGACTACGTGAAGTACACGCCGAAGAAAAGACCGCGTGCGCGCGGCCTGAAGCAGGAGGACTCCCTGGTCAAGACATCCCGCTACCTGGTAGGCTTCTCGGCCCGGTGGGTTCTGGACCGGACAGCCGTCATCAAAGACATCGACAAGCCGGTGGACATTCTGGACGGCGACAAGTTCCAGTTTATTCCCGGCGTCGACGCCCGCACGACGGCTACCTTCAGCCGCGGTCGGGGCGAGTACCTGGCGCATAT
>CAZYIH010000275.1:0-3508 GCA_964646915.1 uncultured Planctomycetaceae bacterium
GTTGATCTTGCCCATCCGCTGCATGATCTGGTCGATCTCGTCGTTGAACGGCACGGGGATCCGCTGATCGTGTGGGTGGAACTCGCGCGAGAGGTCCAGGTCCGCGAACTGCTCGGAGGCGCTCACCCAACCTTCGTCGAGCGTCCGCTGAATGCGGGTGCGAACGTACTGCGAGACCTTGGAACGGCGGGAGAAGAGCGGTTCTTTGCTGGTCATGCCCGCTCCCATGATGCAGCCCTTGCAGCAGAGTACCTCCAGCAGGCGGGCATCGAGGTCGCCGGCTTCGAATTCCTTGATCGCCTCGACAAAGCTGATGCGCCCCTCGGCGGCGACGACGTTTCCGTTGATGAGGTCTTCCTGAATGTTGGCCGCCTGCAGCAGCCCGCGCGAAATACTGAACAGCGCACCGGTTCCGGCGTGGGGCGGGTCAAATTCGTCGTCCTCCGTCCGCGTCACGTCCAGCTCGATCGCCTCGAACATCTCGCGCAGCTCCGAGAATGTCAGCGCCGCGTCGATCTCCGCCTCATCCGCGCCGCTCAACTCACCCTTCTTGGCCACGCACGGACCGACGAAAACGACCTTCAGGTCCTCGCCGTGGAGTTCCCGCAGCGCCCGGGCCGAGGCGATCATCGGAGAGACGATCGGCGCCAGCGACGGAACCAGCTCGGGGTGGTACCGCTCGATGTAGCCGATGATGGCCGGGCAGGTCGTGGCGATCAGGCGCTGCCGGCAGTTCTCCGTATCGCCCAGCAGCTTGGCGTAGCGGTCGGCTACCAGGTCGGCCCCGACGGCCACCTCCGAGACGATGTCGAACCCCAGCTTCCGCAATCCGCCTACCAGCTGGGGGTAGTCCACCTCGGTGAACTCCGCCGGGAAGCTCGGGGCGATAATGACGGCCGTCTTTGCGGGCCCGGCGATCAGCGCCCAGACGTCGGTGGTTTCGTCGAGCACTTCCTTGGCATTCTGGCTGCAGACGCGCACACAGTTTCCGCAGGCGATGCAGCGTTCGTTGACCACTTCCGCCTGGCCGTCCGCGATGCGGATCGCCTTGGCGGGGCACTCCCGGACGCAGGTGTAGCACACCCGGCATCGTTCCTTGATCGTGCGGATCAGCGGTTTGTTGTCGCGATTGGCCAAAAGCTCTCCTCAGTGACAGCAGGTGCGGCGCATCGGGACCGAGCGCCCGCTCCTTACTACGTGTCGGAACGGCTAACGGATCGCTTCGCGCGGTTCGTACTTCGTGTGCAACAAATGATGGCTCGTCTCGGAAAGCGGCTGGCCGAGGAACTCCTCGTAGAGTCGCGTGACGTCCGGGTTCTTGTGGGACACCCGCAGCGACTCGTCGCGGTCGATGCGGTACAGCGCGTTCATCCGCGACTTGACCGCGTCCAGTTGACCGCCCTGGGGCTGACCGCCACCGGCGATGCACCCGCCGGGGCAGGTCATTACCTCGATGAAGTGCAGATCATCCCGGCCGTTACGGATCTCATCCAGCAGCTTGCGGGCGTTGCCCAGTCCGCTGGCAACCGCGATGCCCACGTCCAGATCGCCGATCTTCACGCGGGCTTCCTTGATTCCGTCCATGCCCCGGACGGCCGTCACGTCCAGTTTGTCCATCTCCTCGCCGGTCAGCAGATAGTGGGCCGTGCGGGCGGCCGCTTCCATCACGCCACCGGAGGCAGCGAAGATTTTACCGGCAGAGGTCCGCTCACCGAACGGCGTATCGGCGTGCGACGCTTCGAGGTCGCCCAGTTGCAGGCCTCGCATCTCGATCATCCGCGCCAGCTCGCGCGTGGTCAGCACGGCGTCCACGTCGGCCACCCCGTCGCGTCCCATCTCGCCGCGGCCACACTCGAACTTCTTGGCGGTACAGGGCATGACCGAGACGCTGAAGATCTTCGACGGGTCGATCCCTTCTTTCTCGGCGAAGTAGCTCTTGATGATCGCCCCCATCATCTGCTGGGGGCTCTTGCATGTCGAGAGGTTCGCGGTGAACTCCGGGTAGAACGTCTCGACGAACTTGATCCAGCCGGGCGAGCAACTGGTGAACATCGGCAGCGTGCCGCCACTGGCCACCCGCGCCGCCAGCTCGGAGGCCTCTTCCATGATCGTCAGATCCGCGGTGAACCCCGTATCGAACACGCGGTCGAACCCCATCCGCCGCAGGGCGGTCACCATCGTTCCGCAGACGTCCTGGCCGGACTTCATCCCGAACTCCTCCGCCAGCGTGACCGAGACTGCCGGGGCGTGCTGGATGACCACGAACATCTCCGGGTCGGCCAGCGCGTCGGTCACCTGCTTGACGTGGCTGGTCTCGCGCAGGGCGCCGGTCGGGCAGACCATCACGCACTGGCCACAATTGATGCAGCTGGAGACGTTGAGTCCTTCGTCGAATGCGGTGGCGATCTTCGCCTCGGACCCGCGACCGGCGAAGTCGATCGCCGCGACGCCCTGGACCTCCTCGCAGACCCGCACGCACTTGCCGCACAGGATGCACTTGGCCGGGTCCCGCACGATCGACGGGCTCGAGACGTCCACGTTGGCGGTACTGTGTTGGCCGGAATAGCGACGTTCACGCACGCCCAGCTCGCGGGCGAGCTTCTGCAGGTCGCAGTTTCCGCTGCGGACGCAATAGAGGCAATCGTCCGGATGGTCGGCCAGCAGCAGCTCGATGATCGTCTTGCGGGCGCGGATCGCGCGGGGCGAGTGCGTTTGCACCTTCATCCCCTCGTTGACCGGATACGCGCAACTGGGAACCAGCGTCCGCGCTCCGTCCACCTCCACCACGCACATGCGGCAGGCACCGCTGGGGAACAGGTCGTCCATGTGACACAGCGTGGGGACGTTGATCCCCGCCCGACGCATTGCGCCCAGGAGCATCTCGCCGGACTTGGCCTGGATGGTTCTGCCGTTGACTTCGATCTCTACCACGGTTCAATCCTCTCACGCGCCGCCCCGGGGGCCGGCGCCGTTGGTTCGGGTCCTGCTCAGCTCACGTTCACCGCGTCAAAGCGGCAGACGGTCACACACGTTCCACAGCCGATGCACTTGTCGGGCACGATGTAATGCGGGCTCTTGGCGGCCCCCATGATCGCCCCTGTGGGGCACTTCCGCATGCAGGCGGTGCAGCCCTTGCACTTCTCGGCGTCGATGGTGTACTCCAGCAGTTCGGTACACACCCCCGCCGGGCAGGTCCGCTCGTAGATGTGGGCCTCGTATTCGTCGCGGAACCACCGCAGCGTGCTGAGCACCGGGTTCGGGGCCGTCTGACCCAGCCCGCAGAGGCTGGTGTCCTTGATGACCTCGGCAAGACGGTTCATGTACATCACCCCGCGGAAGCGGTGCAGGGCGTCATGGCCGCTCTCGGTCTTTCGGCTGGTGGTGATCCGCTGGAGAATCTCCAGCATCCGGCGGGTCCCCTCACGACAGGGGATGCACTTGCCGCAACTCTCCCGCTGGATGAAGTCCATGAAGAACTTCGCCACGTCCACCATGCAGGTCTTGTCGT
>CAZYIH010000276.1:0-3471 GCA_964646915.1 uncultured Planctomycetaceae bacterium
CGGAAGGCGCGATCGCCCTCGCTGAGGTCCACCACCACGAGCAGTTCGCCCGGGATCGAGGCGACGAACTCGGCGTAAAGGACTTCGTCGCGGGCAATGAGGGCTCGGCTGACCCACGCGTCGCCGGTGGGCAGCGAGCGAATCCGGCGATCGGTGAGAAAGTGCAGCATCGACACGTCGTCGCTGCTGGCGAGGATCGTGGTTCCCTCGCGCCAGTGGTTCTTGAGCAGGTCGGCGGTGGCCAACAGGTCCCGGTGGTCGCCGTCGCGGATGGCCTCGTAGTAGCGGTCGGTATGGCTGAGAGGCCCGTAGTACAACGCGTTGCGGAGCGTGCGGGGGGCGTTGATGGCGATGCCGATTCCCAGGGTGACGACGGCGACGGTGGCCAATCCACGCGGCGTGAGCGGCTTGCCCCGCGCCCGGCCGACGCGGCTGACGACGTCGACGGCGCCCAGTGCGATGAGCATCGCCATCATCGGCCAAACCTGCAGCAGGTATCGCGAACGAGCGCCGATCTCGCCGCCGACGAGGACCACCGCCAGGGCGTACAGCAGACTGGTGATCGCCAGGACGGTCTTCCCGCTGCGCACAGCCAGCCAGGACCCCCACAGCCAAAGGGCGATCAGGGCGACGCCAATGGGCGGAAACTCCTGGCCGCTGTACAGTCGCGAGACCGAGCGGGGCAGTTCGCCCAGGCCAGCGGCGATGTTGGATGCGATCTTGCCCATCCCGGCAAGTTGCTGCTGCGAATGGGCTACGTAGAGGGGTGTCTCGCCGCCCGCTTGGCTGCGGGCCAACAGCAGCATCGCGCCCAGGACGGCGGCGCTGCTCAGGACGATCGTCGCGGCGACGGCCAATCGCGCCCGCCACCGGAGGGTTCCCGCCCGATGGGCCAATACTCCCAGCGACAGCGCCCCCAGCAGCAGCACGCCGGGGGCGCGGATGAGGACCCCGGCGACGCACGCGGCGGCTACGACGATCAGCCAGCGCCGCCGGGCGGTTTCCAGCAGGCGCAGGCAGGCCCACACACACAGCCAGGCGCACGCGGCGAAGGGGACGTCCGTGAGCACCATGTGCCCGGCGTGATACACCGGATAGCTCAACGCCACCACCAGCAGGACGGCCGGTGCGATGGTCCGCCCGACCCGGCTGACGGCGACCCGCCAGACCATCGCGAGCATGGCCAGTCCGCTCAGGGCGATCAAACCGTTGGCGGCGTAGAAGGACTCACCGAACAGGATCCTCAGCCCTGCCAGCAGCCCGGGCAGCCCGGGAGTGACGGTCGTATTCGCCTCCCCGTTGAAGAGGTAGCCATCTCCGGCGGCGATGGAGCGGGCCAATCCGAGGTAGAGGGCGCTGTCCGGCGACGGCCACCATTTGGCGGAGATGCCCGCGATCTGAATAACGGCGACCAGGCCGACGATGATCCAGATCGCCTTGGGAGACGCAAGCGGGTCGGTGCGGTTTTTCAGGTGGCCGAAGGTCACAATGTCTCTGCCTGCCGGAGCGTGTCGGGCCGGCGGAATTCGATGACCTCGAAAAGCGTCGGCAACAGGCCGAACGGAAGCTTACGACGTCGCAGCGGGGTGAAGCCGACTGAGCGGATGTCCTCGACGAGGGCGGCGATGTTGGTGTGGTGGTATTCGCCCTTGCCGCCAAAGCCCGCGACGAATCGCCCGAGCTTGTACAGCGCGTTTTCGCTGGGTCCGGAGACGATCAGTCGGCCGGCGGGTTTGAGGATGCCGGCGAAGCGGCGTGCCCAGTCGGCAGGTTCGTCGAGGTGCTCCATGACGTCCGCTGCGATGATCACGTCCAGGAATTCGGCCGGAAGCTCGTCGACGTCGTTGATGAACCCGACGCCCAGTTGCCGCTGCTTATCCAGCTCGCGTGCATAGTGGAGGCGCAGGTCGGTCGCGTGGACTTGATCGGCCCGTTCGCACAGCGTGGGCAGCAGTAGGCCGATCCCGCAGCCGAAATCGAGCACGGCATCGGCGGGGGTGAGGTCCGCCAGTTCGCTGACCACTTCCAGCCTTCGCCAGAACAGCCAGCGGATCAGCGGGTTCCAGTGCAGCCAGGTCGGGATGGCCATGTCGTCGGTGTCGTGGGAGCTCAACTCGGCGCGGGTCTGCTGGATGAGTCGGCGGATCTCGCCGCGCGACAGACGAATCATGGCGCGGGGGTCAGTGTTCGTCACGGTTCGTTCCCGCCGGGTCGATGTAAGACTCGCGCAACTCTCGGAGCTGTTTTTCCAGCAGCGCGACCGACTGGGCGAGTTTACGCACGTCGTCGGCCCGGCTGGTGAGCACAGACGTCAGGTGCAGGATGATCAGCGCCAGGAACGCGAAGCCCGAGAGCATCACGATGGTGAGGTAGTTGGTCTGCAGAAGTTCCTGGAGGTGGATGATCGCCCCGGGAAAGATCGCGAACACCAGCATGACGGCCGATGCGAGCAGCCAGAGCATGGCGTATTCCTCGCGGAACTTCCGGCGGCGGATCAGCTCGATGACGGTGACGAATACGATCAGGGCGACGACCATGGGTACGAGGCGTCGAATCAGGGGCATGGTCAGGGCAAGGGAGGTCATGCGTCCTGCTCTCCTTTCGGGGTGAGGTCGGTAGGCAGGCGGGCTTCCATGCAGTCGATCAGCACAGCCAGGCAGATGCGGAAGGTGTGCATCACGCCGGCGGCTGAGGTGATGCTGCTTTCGTCGGTCATGCGCATGCGGGCGGGCACTTCGGTGACCCGGGCCCCGTGGCGGGCCGAGAGCACCAGCGCCTCGACGGTATCGCCGAGGTAGTTCTCGGGGTAGTACCGGGCGAAAAAGTCGATCACCTCTCGCGAGACGGCGCGGAAGCCGCTGGTGGGATCCGAGATGTGTTTGCCCGTCACCAGCCGCATGAGGCCGACCAGGAGTCTGCTGCCGATCCAGCGCAGGGGGGAAAAGCGGTACTGGCGTTTTCCGGTGAGTCGCGAGCCGATGACGATTTCGGCCCGGCGGTCGAGCAGGGGCTCAATGAGCGATTCGATCTGGTTGGCGCGGTGTTGGCCGTCCCCGTCGAACTGGACGGCGATGTCGTAGCCTTCCTGGCGGGCGTAGAGATAGCCGGTCTGCATCGCCCCGCCCACACCAAGATTGATCGGCAGCGAGAGCACCTCCACGCCGCACTGGCGGGCCACCTGGGCGGTGGCGTCGACGGATCCATCGTCGACGACGACCACGTCCGCCCAGGGAGCCTGGGTGCGGAGGTCGTCCAGGGCGACGCGGATGCGGCGCTCTTCGTTGTAGGCCGGTACGATCACCAGCACACGAGGATGGCTGGTCTGCTGCCGGTCCGGATCCATTCCAGCTCCCGAGGAGGACCTCGCCCGCGACCGCCGCGGTGCATGGGCAGGATGCTACCAAGATGGATCGCGGCCGACAAGTACCCTGGAATCGGTGGGAGCTTCGTGGCATGGACATCCTGTCCATG
>CAZYIH010000277.1:0-3443 GCA_964646915.1 uncultured Planctomycetaceae bacterium
GTACTCGTCGAACCCCTGCGATGCGCCGTTCAGCGAGTAAAACGAAATTACCGCCACCGCCACCAGCAACACCAACACCGTGGTAAAGCCCAGCACGATTTTTTTCCCGACTGTCATTTTACGAAACATACTTGAGGCTCCTCGTCGTCATGAATGACTTCTAGTTGTGATCCGTCACCTTGGTCCATGTGTCCGTACAGGTTGAAGCTCAGCCAACAGGTTCTAACGCCGAATACAGACTCCCCGACTGCAGGCGTGTGATCTATATTTGGTCAGCTTGATGGATATATTGATCCGGTACGTCGAGCAGAGTCCTTAATATCCTCGCCCGACTTTCGGCGATGCCCAGCAGACGCGCGGTCAGGCTGGTCAGTGGAACAAGGAAGTGCAAACCCTCATTGGGCGTATCCGAGGCGGCCAACTCCCCTGCCGCCTCGCACAGCCGTTCGGCAGTCCGCTCGCAGGCCGACGCAAGTGACTCCAGAATCAATGCTTCCGATTCCACTGCCAGCCCGTGCTGCTCTAAACGGGTGCGGAAACGACCAAGCCTCTCCGAGCAATTCCGCAGGGCCGATCCGCACTCCATCAATCGGGCCGATGCAAGATTGCACAGGCGGATCGCATTGCGGACCTCGTCACTTCTACAACTGCAGATTGCCATAGCGGCGCTCCCTGATAAATAAAAAAGGCACCACAATGGCGGTTTGCGCAAAGCGCAGAACCAACATTGTCGTGCCTTCGTCTTGCAGACCTTTCGCCTGCCCGACAAGGTATACTATCGTCCGTGACGATAGTTCCGGTTTCTGTGTTGTGTATCGGTGGAACCTATGTCACACTTTATGGTAAATCATTTTCGTTCAGTCTTTTCAGACACATTTCTAGATTTTTTCTAAGCTTTGCGAGTTCTGTTGATTTAAAGGACTTTCTGGTTTTTTCTAGAATCGTGATTGTTTGTTCGGTAATGGCGGTCAGTTCATCCAGCCGCGGGCATCGGAAAAACGAGCAGGCCTCAAGCGGCTGCTCTCCGCCGAGGAGTTCGACGGTCAGTTGACGGATGTTGCCGAAAATCCTGTGAATCTGCCTGTGAGCGTATTCCACGTACCACTGGCAGCTCATGGAATGAACACCACGCGAATCCTGCCCCGCTCGTTCCATCCAGAGGGCATTGCCGTCCAGCCAGTTTCGCAGAACACGGCTGGTGTTCTCGGCGAAACGCTGGAATCGAGCGGCGCGCATCAAGCCACGGACTGCGCCCGGGACGCGATCTCTTTCGTGGGGCATATGGCAGAAAGCACCGGGGGCGATGCGCATCAAACGCATAGCCGTCGCAGCGGATATGTCCGGGTGCAGACAGAGCGTCCGCGGATGACCAGGTCGTCGGCTGAGCTGCGACAGCAACGACAGAGATTCTTCGTCCCCATCTGCCGGGACCTCAACAACAGCGACATCCCACCGGTCAGAACGGGCCGACTCCATTGCGTCTGAGAAAGCCGTCAAGCGCTCTGATCCGTACCCGTCGGCCTTCAGCTGCTCATGGATCTCATCCAGCGCGGGTGCGCCGCCGATCAGCGAGATCGTGCCCACCGGCCCATCGCCATGGGCGGCAGGCCCATCGAGCGGATCCGATACACTGAGAGAGACCGTGCCGAAGGTCGCTATGAGAGGGGGGTGGATTCCGTTCTGCAGACGCTGGGCCTCCACCGAGAGGTAGAGTGCCTCACCGCCTTTCTTCTTTCCCAGCAGTTCCCCCGACCACTGTCCCTGGTCGAGGACCACGTTCAACAGTCTGGGTAGATTCTCGCCGTCGTGGAGGAACTCGGCGGCATTTTGACCAACCGCTTCGCCTGCATTCTTCAGATCGTAAATGTCCAGGAAACTTCGGTTCGCGCAGAGTATCGTGCCTTCCTGATCCAGGATCAGGCCCGGGGTGGGTGAGGCACCGATAATCTTCTGCGCATGCGTCTGCACAGAAAGGGGCAAGTTGCGGCCTCCTCCGCTCCCACATTACACAATTAGGTGCTTCACGGAAAGCACACAACGCCCCGAGCCCGGCCAACGCCAAAGCCCCCGCTGTGCTTCCAGCTTACGAGTCTCCTGCCCGCCGCGTTGCATCCCGTAAGGCATGAGACTACCTTAGGGTATCGGAACCAGGCCGGTGGATCTTCAGTAATTCAGTCATTTGGCCAAGATGCTGAGATGCGACAGGTCGCTGGAGACGGCAAGCATGGAATACACGGCCGGAGTTCCATAATACGCATCATCAGGGTTTACATGATGCTTGTGCTGCACAGGATCGCTGCTTCCATATTGCGCATAGGTCCGCGACGCACGACATTGGACAGGATCACCGGCTTCTCCGCCCGTCAGGCAACTCGCCGAGAGTTCTCGACACCTCTTCTCTGGCCGGTACACTGGGGCGACGGCGAAACAAGGCCGTTTACAGGAGCACCAACAACGGGAGCAACCCATGGCCGTGATGACAGGCGTGTATCTTCCCGGAGACAGCAGCGTCGAGTTCCGCGACGTCGAGATCCCTTCCCCCGGCCACGGGCAGGTGCTGCTGGAGATGAAGGCCTCCAGCATCTGCGGGTCGGACATCCGGGCGATCTATCGAGAGCACCTGGGGACCGGGCCCGAGGCGTATCAGGGGGTCATCGCCGGTCACGAGCCGGCCGGCGAGGTGGCCAAGGTCGGTCCGGGCTGTCGGCGATTGGCTCAAGGCGATCGGGTGGCGGTGTATCACATCGCCGGGTGCGGGGTGTGCGAGGACTGCCGTGCGGGATACATGATCTCCTGCCGCTCGCCCCACCGGGCCGCCTATGGCTGGCAAAGAGACGGCGGCCACGCCGCGTACATGCTGGCCGAGGAGAACACCTGCATCCTGCTGCCGGAGAGCCTGTCCTTCGTGGACGGGGCGCTGTGCGCGTGCGGGTTCGCCACGAGCTACCAGGCGCTCAAACGCATCGGCCTGAGCGGCTCGGACACCCTGCTGATCACCGGCCTGGGACCGGTGGGCCTGGCCGCGGCGATGCTGGGAAAGGCCCTGGGCGCCCATACGGTGGTGGGAACCGACCTGGCCGAGGGGCGGCGCGAGCTGGCGAAAACGCTCGGCCTCGTGGACGCCGCGATCGACGCGTCAGCTTGCGACGTGAAACAGCAGGTGCTCTCCGCTGCCGGCGACGACGAAGGGTTCTCCGCGAGCATCGACTGCAGCGGGGCGTCGGCTGCCCGCCATCTCGCGCTGGAGTGCACCCGCAGTTGGGGGCGATGCGCGTTCGTGGGCGAGGGTGGGGACGTCCGCTTCGACGTCTCACCGCTGCTGATCCACAAGCAGATCACGCTGGTTGGTTCGTGGGTGACCTCGCTGAAGCACATGCAGGACCTGCTGGCCGACCTGCACGCCTGGGGCCTGCACCCCGAGAAAACCTGCACCCACCGCCTCA
>CAZYIH010000278.1:0-3428 GCA_964646915.1 uncultured Planctomycetaceae bacterium
ACATAGCAGGGCGACGGGAGTTTCTGCAAGTCGGCTCCGCCAGCATCGACGCGGGGCGCAATGTTGACGTTGGAGGGAGGGAGCGATACCATCGGTGTTACACATCTACGGGGCGTTCCGCGTGGGGCGTTCCGCGGTCTCTCACCGGGAGTATTGCATGTCAGCCGAAGACGATTTCAAGTTCGAAGACGACGAGCCGATCTCGCTGGAACCCGAAGGCGACGACGAGAACAAGCCGATTTTCGCCGGGGAGGACCCCGAGCCCGAACCCGTGGAGGATGAACCGCTAACCCTGGTGGAGGAGCCCACCGGCGAGGGCGGCGGCATGCAGGCGTTCGGGGCAGCCGCGGCGAAGAACGTCTCGCACAAGAAGGACTTCCAACGCCCGGCCAACATCACCGGTACCGGCGCGACCCGCTGCCGGGTGTTTCACTCGAAGGTTGCCGACAGCTCGCTGCTGCATATGGAGAACATGATCAACGACTGGATCGACAGCGAGGAAATCGAGGTCAAGCACGTCGGACACATGACCGGTACGATGGTGGGCAAGAAGGCCGAGGAAAACGTCATCGTGGTGGTGTGGTACTGATCGTCCGGGTCGTCACGGGCGGGGTTGTTCGTCTTCTTCGCGCGGGTCCATCGGCAGCGCGAGGGTGAACGTCGCGCCGCGCCCGGCGGTGCTGTCCAGCGTGAGCGTGCCCTTCAGCAGCGACGCCAGCTCGCGGGAGATGGCCAATCCCAGCCCCGTGCCCGTCGCCTGGCGCGTGAGGCCGCGATCGACCTGGTAAAACTTCTCGAAGATGTGCTGCTGCTCGGACTCCGGAATGCCCGGCCCGGTATCGCGCACGGCGATTTCGACCTCCGAGGGTGGCGCGTCGGACTCGAACGCCCCGCGGGTGCGAGCGCTGATGGTGACCTCGCCCTCGGGGGGCGTGAAGCGCACCGCATTGCTCAGCAGATTGTAGAGGATCTGCTGGAGCTTGCCGCTGTCGGTGACGATCAACGGCAGATCGCGATCGAACTCCGTCGAGAGGGTCAACTCCTTCTTGTCGGCCAGGGGTTTGACCAGCGCCACGAGCGTCTGGCAGACATCGAGAACCGAGACCTTGTCGAAGTGGGCGCTTGCCTTGCCGGCTTCGATCCGGGCCATATCGAGCATGTCGTTGATCATGTTCAGCAGGTTGCGGGCTGCCGATGAGATATTCTGGCCCCAGCGTCGCACGCGATCGTCCTCGGCCTCCCCGAGCAGGTCGGCGAAGCCCAGGATGCTGTTGAGCGGCGTGCGCAGCTCGTGAGAGACGTTCGCGACGAACTCGGTCTTGACGGCGTTGGCCTCGTAGAGCGTGACGTTCGCCTGGGCGACCTCGTTGAGCTTCAGGTCCAGGGCGCGATTGGCCGATCGCAGGCGGTCGGTCTGGTCCTCAATGGCTTCGAGCATTTCGTTGAAGCTCTCGCCGAGGCGCTGGAGTTCGTCGCCGGTGGTCAGGCCGCTGCGAACCGACAGATCGCCCTCGGTGACGTTGTCGGCCATCTCGCGCAGACGCCGCACCGGGCGAAGCACCAGTCGCTGCGTGATGGCTGCGAACAGGAAAAACGCCAGCAGCGTCGCCAGCCCGCCGCCGATGGCCAGGGCGAACCGCGTCAGACGCACCATTTCGCTGGAGGCGGCCTCCTCGGGCAGCGAGAGGGTGACCATGCCCACCAACTGACCTTGCTGGAAGGAGCGGATCACGGGATTGATCGCGTCGGAATGACATTTCGTGCAGTCTGGCTGCGCGCGGAGTGCGTGGAAGTAGCGGTACACCGTCCCGCCTTCCTCGTCTTCGGCGCGGATCATCGCCTGCCGGCGGTCGCTCTGGCGGATGAATGTCCCGGCGGCCTGCTTACCGGGCGGATCGATCTCGCGCGATGGGTTGTACTCGTCGTCGAAGATCACCAGATACGGGCCTTCCATGCGGTCGTCCCGATCGGCGGACGCCAGTTGCACCACGGTGCTTCCCTTGTCGGTCGCGAGGTGGCGACGCTCCTTGATGGGGTGCTCGCGGATCCATTCATTGATCCGCAACCTCGCGAGTTCCTCGGCCGGTCGCTGCAGGCCTTGCTCGGCCAGGAGCTCCATGAAATACCATGGCACGATCAGCGCAGCGGCGATGATGCCCAGAACGGCCGTGCCGAACAGGAGGCGGAACTTCGTCGCCAGGGATATACGCACAAAACTCTTGGCCATCGGACGTACTGTAGCCGAACCGGCGGGACGATAAAAGTAACCCCCGCTCCAAGCCGCGAAGAAACCATCCCCCGGGCGGGGAATGCTACTTCAGATAGGTTTCCTTGATCGCCCGTAGTGTGTAGCCGGTCTGGTTGAGTTGGCGGATCAGGCGAATGCGCCGCACGTGCTCGTCGGTGAAGAATCGCCGGCGCGTTTCGCCCTCGCGGATCGGTTCGACCAGCCCGAGCATGACGTAATATTCCACGGTCTGCTTGCTCACGCCGGCCTGGCGGGCGGCCTGGGAGATTTTCATGCGCCGAGGCGCATCGGGCTGGTTTCGGGAGGTGTCGTCCATGGGGGTGTCCGTCCTTTGTATCGCCCCGGAGCGACGAAAACCTTTAGCCCGCAGTCGTTCGGGGTTAGAATGCTTCGCATGGAATGGCTGAGCGAAACATTTTTCGAGAGCCCCACGCTCGTCTACGCGGCGCTGATCTTCCTCGAAGCGGGGCTCCTGGCCCGGTGGCTGATCCGCCGGGGTCGACGGGCTGCCCTGTGGATGCTCCTGCCGATCGCGCTGGGGCTGGGCGTGTTCGCCCTGGAGCGCGCAGTCGTCACGGATCGCGAGCAGATTCTCCGCTCCACCGACCGGCTGGCTGCCAGTGTGCGCGAGGGCAGGGCCCACGAGGAGCTCGAACGGGTGTTGAGCAGATCCGCCCAGTTCAGTGCGGGTCTGGGAGAACCCGACCTGCTGGACCGCCGCACCGTGATCGACCTGGTCGAGCAACGGGCCGACTCGTACCGCGTCCGGGAGGTCCGCATCCATCGCCCGACCGTGGAAATCCGCGACGGCAGGGCGACGATGAATGTCGTTACCGTCATCCATTACGGCGACAACGGCCGAGATTCGCTCATCTGGGACCTCGAATGGGTCAAGGAAGAGGACGGCCGATGGCGGATTTTGACCATTCACCCGCCCCAGCGCGGGCTCAAACTGTAGCTGTTTGAAAGGACACCGTTCAATGACACCCCGCGAGATTGTCGAAGCGACGCTGGCGTTCGAGAATCCGCCGCGCTGCGCGATGGCGCTGCCGGACCCGCACCCCAACGACCTCGCCCATGGGGGCAGGGCGAACCCGCCGGGCGAGCCGCTCGATCCGCAGGGCAACGAGATCAAACGCTGGCGGGATGAGTGGGGCGTGGTGTGGGCGTCGCTGACGGA
>CAZYIH010000279.1:0-3396 GCA_964646915.1 uncultured Planctomycetaceae bacterium
CTGTACCGCTACAACGCCATCGAAGACCGTTACGAGTATCTCTCCGACTGCGTCGAGGAGATGTTCGGTTGGCCGATGGAGGAAGCACTGCGGTTCGGCAAGGCCGAGTCGTTCGAGCACATCCACCCGGAGGATCGCGCCAACGTCGAACAGTTCTTCACGCAGAATTGGCCGCAAGACGGATCACGTCGCGAACTGATCAACGAGTACCGGCGCCGCCGGGCGGATGGCCAGTACATTTGGCTGCGCGATCATTCGACTCCCATCTTCGAGAACGGGCAGGTCGTGGCTGTCGTCGGGGCGGTGTACGACATCACCGACCGCAAACGGGCCGAGCAGGCCGCCCTTGAAAGCGAAGCCCGCTTCCAGGAAGCGCTGCGTCATTCCCAAAGCATCCTGTACCGTTTCAGCTTCGTGACCGGCAGGTATGAGTACGTCTCCGACTCGGTCGAGATGTACAGCGGCTACACCGCCGAGGAGTACAAAGAACTGGGAGCGGAGGCATTTCTGGACTCCCTCCATCCCGACGACCGCGACGAGGTGACGCGCCAGCTCCTTCGCCAACCGATCCCCGACAATCACGACCAACTCCAGGCGGTGCTGGAATACCGACGGCGCAGCAAGACCGGCGAGTACCGCTGGTTCATGGACTGGGCGACCCTGTTCTACGAGGACGGGGCCCTGGTCGCGGTGGCAGGGTCGGCCTATGACATCACCGAGCAGCGCAGCGCCCAGCAGGAACTCCGCGAAGCACACAGTGAGCTGGAACAGCGCGTTCAGGAACGCACCGCCGAGCTCGCCGCCAGCGAGGAACGATGGCGATCCATCGTCGAGACCGCCCCGGACTACGTGGTCTTCGTCGGGCCCGACGGAACCGTGCGATACATCAACCGAGCATACGCGGGACTGCCCCTCGACCGGATCGTCGGAATGAAAATCGAGGAGTTCGCCGCGCCGGAATACCGCTCCATCATCAACGGCGAGCTTCGCAAGGTGATCGAAGGGGCCGAGAGCAGCGGCTGCGAGGCCCTCAGCGCCGAAATCACCGGTCAGCCACGATGGTTCAGTGTTCGGTTCGGGCCGTTCCGCCGCAGTGGCGAGGTCATCGGCGCGACGCTGATCGCCCAGGACATCACAGAACGCAAAGCCACCGAACAGGCCCTCCACGACGTGCAACGCCGACTCATGCAGGTGCAGGAGCAGGAGCGTCGCCGCCTGGCGTCCGACCTGCACGACTCGGTCAGCCAGATGCTCTTCGCCCTGCAGATGCGCCTCAAACGCCTCCACAGGCAGTGCGACCAATGCGGCCGGCAACAGGACCTCGAAACCGCCATCGAGCAGTGCAACCAGCTCATTCACGAAACCCGGGCCGTCTACCGGGGCCTCTACCCGCCGGGGCTGGTGCAGCTCGGCCTGGTCAGCGCCCTGCGCCAACTCGCCCGGGACTTCGAGCAGACCACGGATATCAACGTCACCTGCGGCGAGATCGTCCAGCGCTCACGTTTCGATGACACCATTGAAATCGCCCTGTTCCGCATCGCCCAGGAAGCCGTCCGAAACGCCGTGCGGCATGGCCGGTGCGAAACCGTGGAGATCGATCTGGCGATGAGCGAGCAGGAACTCACCCTGCGCATCGCCGATGACGGCAACGGCTTTGACGTGACCCGATCAAACTCCACCAGCCTGGGCCTGCGCACCATGCAGGAACGGGCTGTGTCCATCGGAGGAACCTTCAGCCTCGAGAGCAGCCCCACCGGAACCACCGTCGAGGTCTCCGTTCCCGCCCAGCCGCGCCCGGCCATTCGCGGGCAGTAGCGACCCGCCTGCCTACAATGATTAAACGGAAAAACGAACCACCCCCGATCATGAAAGGAACACCCATGGCTTTTACCCTCGGAATTGGCGACAAAGCACCGTCCTTCGATCTCTGTGGCGCCGACGGAGACAACCACAGCCTCGATGACTACGGCGACGCGAAACTCCTGATCGTCGTGTTCAGCTGCAACCACTGCCCCTACGTGGTCGGCTCGGAAGATCGCATGAAACGGCTGTACGAAAAGTACAAACCCAAGGGCGTGGAGATGGTCGCCATCAACTCCAACGAGACCGAGAACCACCCGGGCGACTCGTTCGAGAACATGGTCCTCCGCGTGGACGAGGAGAATCTCCCCTGGCCGTACCTTCGCGACGAGACCCAGCAGGTGGCCCGCGCCTATGGGGCCCTGCGGACGCCGCACTTTTTCGTGTTCGACGAGAACCGCACGCTGCAATACACCGGCCGAATGGACGACAACCCGCGCGAGCCCGGCAAGGAAACCACCCACGAGTTGGCCGACGCCCTGGATGCCCTGCTGGAAGGCAAGACCCCGCCGGTGCAGGTGACCAACCCCATCGGCTGCAACGTGAAGTGGAAGGGCAAGGAAGAACACTGGATGCCCCCGGAAGCCTGCGACCTGGTCTGACGCTCCGCCACAGGCTGCCGGACATCCCAGCGCACGCACTCCGGCCGGGCGAGCATCATTCGCCGATGCCCGCCCGGTCGGTTTATACCTCGCTGTCGATGATGGCTACCCCGTACGCGGGCAGTTGCAGTTCGCCCACCGGCTGGGTGTTGCTGAGAAGCTCGCGGCCTCTTGGCAACCCGACCGCCCCGGCGGGGTGGGGATTGTGATTCAGCACGAAGGTAAAACGCCGTCCACCTCGCACGCGGGCGGTCACCTCCACGCCGTCGTCCGCGTCGGCCAGCGGCGACAGGGACGTGAACGTCAGAGCGAATCCCAGGATGGCCGAGGCGTTCTGCTCGGTGAGGTAGGTCCCCACGGTCAGCACCGTTCCCTCGCCGACATGGTTCACCGCCACAGCCGGCGCACCGTCGGCAGCGCAGGGTCGACCGTCGTCGAAGCCCAGCCACGTCGCCGCCGCCTGCGCATCATCCAGCGCGAGTATCTCATACGCCCCGCCGGCCGGCAGCTCCCGCCCGTGCAGCGAGAAGTTCAGCAGCCCGCTGGAGACCTTCCCGAACTCGACGACCGCCGTACCCGTCAGCGCCCCGATCTGCCCCGGCGGGGTGTCCGACAGCACGCAGTTGGTTGCATTCCGCGTAAAGGTCCGCGGCGTGACGACCAACACCCCACCGCCCCGCACGAACGCGTCGAGCTTCTCGCCCAGCGCCTCATCGGCCAGCGGCATGGACGGTAGGACGATCAGTTCCAGCCCGTCGAACGAGTCGCGGGCGTGGACATACCCGCACGCCAGCCTGCGGAGCCAAAGCTGGTGATACGCCTTGGCAGCCTGGTCCTTCGGGCCGGGCAAGCCCATGGCGATCGCATCGTGGGCCCAGTCCTGCTCGTCGTCGATGAGCACCGCCGAGCGCACGTCGGCGACGCTGTTCAGCAG
>CAZYIH010000280.1:0-3348 GCA_964646915.1 uncultured Planctomycetaceae bacterium
GGCCCAGTCGTCGGCGTCCTGCGGGGTGTAGTGGGTGACGTCCACCGAGTTCCGCATGACGTCGCGGATCGCCTGGGGGCTGTCCAGGTGGCCCATCGCCAGGGCCTGTCCCAGGGCGTTGCCCATCGAGGTGCACTGGTCGGCGCCGGCGTAGACATCCAGGCCGCAGGCGTTGGCGGTAAGCTGGCAGAGCAGCTTATTGTGAATGCCGCCCCCGACGATGTACAGCGATTCGGGCTTGTGTCCCTGGAGGTCGGCGACCATGTCCAGCCGAAGGTTGTACTCCAGCGCGAGGCTGTCGAGCACGATGCGGATGAGTTCGCCGCGCGAGGTCGGGTCGGGTTGGCCGCTGTCGGCGATGAGCTTTCGCAGGGCATCTTCCATGTCGTCGGGGGCAAGCAGCGAGTCGTCCGCGACGTTCACGAGCGTGCCGCTGGGGGCGCCGCCGGCCTCTGCGGTCATGCGGTTGTAGTCCCAGGGGTCCGAGGCGGTGTCCCACTTGCGGCGCAGCTCCTGCACCAGCCACAGGCCGGAAATGTTCCGCGCCAGGTACCACCCGCCGATGGTGTATTCGTTGGTGAATCCCATCTCCAACGCCCTGCCGGTGGGAATGGGCGCGTCCAGCAGCGTGCCGATAATGCTCCACGTGCCGCAGGAGAGGAACGCCCAGTTGCTGCCCTCGCCCGGGACGGCAGCCACCGCGCCGGACGTGTCGTGCCCGCAGGTCGCCACGACCGGCACGTCGCCGATGCCCGTCTCCTGGCGGACCTCGTCGCTGAGCGGGCCGATGACCGTCGCCGGTGGAACCAGCCTGGCGAACATCTCCGGGTTGAGGCCGAACCGTTCGATGATCGGCCGACACCAGGTGCAACTGGTGCTCATGAGGTTGGAGGTGTTCGCGATGGACATCTCGCTGACGCGCCGGCCGGTGAGGAAGTAGTGCATCAGGTCGGGCATGTTGAGGAAGCCCTCGGCGATCGCCAGTTGCGGCGAGTCGTCCCGCTTGAGCGAGAGCAGTTGGAACAGCGAGGCGATCTGCCACGGCTCGTAGGCGGTCAGTTCGTAGATTTCCCGGCGCGACATGATCGGGTCGGAATACTCGTGAATGCCGTCGGTCCGCCCGTCGCGGTAATTCACGGGGTTGCCGATCAGCTTGCCGTCGCGACCCAGCAGTCCGAAATCCACGCCCCAGGTGTCCACACTGATCGACTCGATCGGAATCTTCTTCTCGGCGCAGATGCGGATGGCCTGGAGAATCTCGCGGAACAGGTACGGAACGTCCCAGTGCAGCGTGCCGGCCATGCGAACGGGCTTGTTCGGCCAGCGGTGGATCTCCTCGGCGGAGATTTTTCCGCCCGCCAGCGTCGCGACGATGCCCCTGCCGCTTTCGGCTCCGAGGTCCAGCGCGAGGTAACGATGTTCAGCCATGGGTCTGCCTCCCTGCTTGCGTCGTCAGTTCTTGCCTCTGTTTCGTCGTCGTTGCGTCTTCTTTCGGCCTCGAGGGGCGGGTTTGCCGGGCTCTTTCCCGGCGTTGCGCAGCGCGTCGACTTCCGGCGGGCTCATCGGGCGGTGCGAGCCGATCTTCAGTCCGCGGTCGGTGATCGGGCCGATCGCCTTACGGTGAAGCCGACGAACCTTGTACCCGCAGCCGGCGAGCATGCGGCGGATTTCGCGGTTGCGTCCCTCGGTGAGACGAATCTCCAGCAGCGTCCGGTCGCGATTGCGCTTCAGCACCTTCACGCCCGACCGTTGCGTCCGCTTGCCGTCGATGTACACCCCGGCCTTGATCGTCTCGATATCGTCGCCGGCGACCTGCGTGGGGATCTCCACCACGTACGTCTTGACCACCTCGTACCGCGGATGCGTGAGGTGTTCGGTGAGCTCGCCGTCGTTGGTCAGCACGATCAGTCCCGTACTTTCCATGTCCAGCCGACCGACGCAGTAGACGCGCTTGCCCATGTTGGGCACGAGGTCCACCGCCCGGGGCCGACCTTCCGGATCGCTCTGCGTGCAGACCACGCCGCGCGGCTTGTTGAGCAGGATGTACACCCGCCCCTCGCGCATGCTCTCGGGCCGGGACAGCGCCTTGCCGTCCACGCTCACGGTGTCCACTTCCGGATCCACGAACACGGGCAGTTCCCGCACGGTCGTGCCGTTGATCTGCACGCGGCCTTCCTCGACGAGTTCTTCCGAGGCGCGGCGCGAGGCGACTCCCATGCGCGACAGGAATTTCTGTATGCGAAGCTTGTCCATCGTTGTCTTTCGTTCGGTCCGTCCGGGGGTCAGCCCGTCGGGAGCGTAATTTCCAGCCAGCTTGCGTCGGATTCCGAGCTCAGCACAGCCGCCTCCACGCCGGCGGGGACCAGGACCGCTCCCCCCTGCCGAAGGGGCACCTTCGGCTCGATCGCCCCGGCGTGACGCAGCGTCATCGGCCCGTATCCTTCGAGAATCATCAGGGCTGTGCATGTCCCGGCGGGCAACGTGGCGACATCGCCGGCGGCGACGGATCGCTTGGTTACATTGAAATAGTCGGTCTTCAGCAGCGTCCCGCCTTCTGCGCCCGGGGCGTCCTGCCCGGTCTGATCGAACCGGATGCATTGCATGGATTGTTCCAGGTGAATCTCCCTGCCGCGACCCCAGTCGGTCACGCGATAGGTCGTGTCGGAGGGGGTCTGCACCTCGGCTACCACCAGCCCCGGGCCCAGCGCGTGGACCGTGCCGGCCGGCAGGTAGTGAAAGTCGCCGGGCTCCACGTCGATGCGACGCACGACGTCCTCGGGGCGGTCTTCCTCGACGGCCTGGCGGAACTGCTCGGGCGTGACGCCTTCCTTCACACCCAGGTAGACGTAGCCCTGGCGGGAGTCCACGTAGTACCAGCATTCGGTTTTGAGAGCGGCGTCCCCGCCGATTTCCTCGACGGCCTGCTCGTCGGGATGCACCTGCAGGCTGAGGATGCCATTGGCGTCCAGAAGTTTCAACAGCAGCGGGAATCGGCCATCGGGCATGGGGCTGGCGCCGCCCAGGAGGTCGGCTCCCCAGCGTGCGGTCAGCTCGGTGAGGGTGACGCCCGCGTCGGGCCCGTTGACGGCGATGCTCACGCCTTCGGTGAGGTCGGCCAGTTCCCAGCTTTCGCCGATTTTCTCCTGTCCGGGCAGGGCTCGGTCAAAGAGGCGTTCGAGATTTCTCCCGCCCCAGATTTTCGGTTTGTAGATGGGTTGGAACTTCAGCGGGTACACGTCGCTCATCGCGCGGTCCTTTCGATGCGTGCTCGATCGTCCGGGGTCGCCCGGCGATGCGCGGTATTCTACCCTCCCGCCGCGGCGTTGACCAGTGTCCTCACCTTGCGGG
>CAZYIH010000281.1:0-3340 GCA_964646915.1 uncultured Planctomycetaceae bacterium
GCCAGCGTCTCCAGCAGCGCCCGCCCTGCCGGGGTGTCGCACGCGCGATAGACGTCCCATTGCATCCCGGGCCCGCAGCGGGCGCAGATGCGATCTCGCAGGACGCGCCGGGCGATGACCGATCGGCCACACTGGTCGCACCGGTGCAGGTAGACATAGCGACGCCGACGGCGGCGAAGGTGCTCCACGGGCAAATCGTGCGTCGCCCGTGCGTCGAGATTCAGCGCCCGCATGAGCGTTCGGAATTCCCTGCCATGGGCGCCCGCCCGTCGCCCGAACCGCACGTGAACCGCCAGGTGCGCCAGTTCGTGGGCCAGCGTCGAGACCAGTTGCTCGGGATGGTCCCGCAGCAGGCGCGGGTTGAGCTCCACGCGCCGCTCATCCAGCATCGCCCGCCCGAGCGTGGTCCGCAGCCGACCGTTGTAGCCGATCGTCGCGTCGCCCAACTCGGGCATCTCCCACATCGCGATCACGCGGGCAGCCATCCTGCGCAGAACGGCCCCGCCGGGCAGCGGATCGCCCGGAGACCACAGATCGCCTGTATCGAGCTTGATTCGAGAAGGTGGCATGGCCGTTGGTCCTCGCGGAAGCAGGAATCTCCCACAAGAGTGTACCGTCGGGCGGCTGGGGCGTCCAGGCGACTGCCACATGCCGGAAGCAGCCCTGCCCTTGTTCAACGGACATCCCTATACAGCGGATGCCCTACCCCCTGTGCGCAAAAAAGAAGCAGCAGGCCCGACCAGGGGGAGGGTCGAGCCTGCTGTTCGTGGGGAACAAAGGCGGGCAGGGGGAGACCCGCCTTATGTCTGAATATAGTATAAGCTATCGCGGGGTGTGTCAACACGGGATTCTCCCGGTTTTCTCACAAAATCAAGATTCGGTAAGGTAAATCCTGTATGTGCAATTAAATGACTTCGTGTATTTTTTCTGCCTCCCAACTCCTGATGCAGCCATAAACCCCTGTCAGCCGTTCACTCCACGCCGCCTGAGGGGCGTTTTGCGCGTTTTTCCGCGCCGAAGTCCCCGGATTGGTCGGACATTGCCGGACGCTCCGGAAAAAACTTCTCTGGCCCGGTCTCATTCGTTCAGTCGGGCCGGTCGCTCTCCGATACATACGGTGGTCGGCCCCCGGGCACAATTCGGGGTCGGCTGCGACCCCAAAAGAGAGAGACCACTATGATCGTTCGAACACTGTCCATGCAGAAGGACGAAGACCTCTACGTCTTTCGTTACACCCCCGGCTGTGAAGACGACGTCGTGGAGGAACTGGTCCGCTTGGCCGACGACAGGGACCATCGCATCGACTGGCTGGACGCCGCGACCCTCAGCTTCAAGGTGACCCACCACGCCGCGTGCGACTGCAACAAGGCCCTCAGCCCGTTCAATATGAAGTAGCCCCCGCCGGGCTGGAGTTTTCCGCGCCCCTCAGCCGATAATCCATGCAGGCGAACCGTGACCCCGCATCGGCTGAGAGAATGACGAACATCCCCGACGTCGACCGTTTTCTGGACTACCTCGAGCTGGAGCGCAACTTCTCCGCGCACACGATCCGCTCCTACACTGCCGATCTCACGCAGTTCGCCCGCTTCCTGCTCTGCGACGACCATGACAGCATCGAGCTCGACGAAATGCCCCAGCTCGACGACGACCCCGACGCAGGCGAGATGCTCACCGGGAAACTGCTGGCCGTCGAGGCGATGGACGTCCGCGCCTACCTGGCGCGCATGCGAACCCACGGCTACTCCAAAAGCACCGTCGCCCGTAAACTCGCCTCGCTGCGGAGTTTCTACAAGTACCTCGTGCGCACAGGGGTCGTGAAGGCCTCGCCCGTCGCCGTGATCCGCACCCCGCGCCAGGATAAGAAACTCCCCTCCTGCCTCACCGTCGAACAGATCTCCGAGCTGCTCAACGCCCCGGATCTCAACACGCTGGGCGGCCTGCGGGACCGGGCCATCCTCGAGACGATCTACTCAGCGGGCCTGCGGATCAGCGAACTGGTCGGCCTGAACGTCGAGGACCTCGACGAGTTCAACGAGGCCCTTCGAGTGCGGGGCAAAGGACGCAAGGAGCGCCTCGTCCCGCTCGGCAGCCATGCCGTGGAGGCGATCTACCGTTACTGCTTCCAGCGGTCGGCGGTGTTCGGCCTGCCGCAGCGCGGGCCGCTGTTCGTCAACAAGCACGGCAAGCGGCTCAGCGGACGCAGCATCCGCCGGCGTCTGACGAAGTATCTCCAACTGGCGGGCATCGACCAGCACGCCAGCCCGCACACGTTGCGGCACAGCTTCGCCACGCACATGCTCAACGCCGGGGCCGACCTGCGAAGCGTGCAGGAGCTTCTTGGCCACGAAAGCCTCTCCACCACGCAGATTTATACCCACCTGACCACCCAACGCCTCAAGGGCGTCTATGAGCGGTCTCACCCACTTGGCTCTGAAGCGGCACAATCGCAGCCACAGAAATGACTTACGATCCTGCTGGCCGGCTGAAGAAATCCCGCACCCTGGACTTAAGGTTTCCGTACTTCACTCGATAATGGCTTGTGGAGGAAGCGTTTGGTTCGGACCCGTCGGGGCGACCAGACGCACTTATGGCAGCGGGCCGATTGGAAGGCCAAGAGGCTGCCGGAGGGTATCGAGATGAAGGTTGATTCAACAAGCATCGATCTCAATGCGCATTGTCCGAAGACCGAGGAGGTCCACGAGTCGCTCGAGGTGCGCGCAAAGACCCCCGGAAACGGGCAGGACGCCACAGCAGCGTCCCTGTCCGACCTGATCGGCCAGGAGGTGCGCCCCGCACTCGGGCCGGTGGAGGAGAGCGACCGGTCGGCAGAGACAGCCGCCGGGGACATGCAGAAGTGGCTTAATGAGCGGGATTTCGCCGTAACAGGCAACCCCGTGGCCTCCTTCGCCAAAGCGCGCGTCGAGGCGGGACACCTCACCGCCGAGGCCGCCAAGCGCGAACTTCCGCCCCTTCGCATGGAAATGGAACCCAAGCAGCGAATCGAACTGCTTGTGCTCCGAACGCTCATGGACAAGCTTTTTGCGCGCTTCGGCCGACGGCTCGACGAAGACCCCATCACCAACGATGAACCGCCCGGCGAGAGCGATCAGCCCCCCGACGATGACCGGGAGCTGAATATCTCGCTGTAGGAACACACCCCAGCCGCTCCGAGGGGCCCGGATTGCCACCACAGTCACAGCGACGCACGTGCGTCAGGCCGTCCGGGCCCTCTCTATGCGCCCGACCCGTTCGCGCTGCCCCTGCCCCACATCGGCCTGGCAAGAATCGCCAGCCCGCCCCTTCCCAGCCTGCTGCCGCCCAAACTCCTTGTTCGGTCCCG
>CAZYIH010000282.1:0-3331 GCA_964646915.1 uncultured Planctomycetaceae bacterium
ACTTAATCCTGTATTTCCAAACGGTTGCTTCTGCATGTGCTCTCCTTCTCGCTGTTTGCGACGCGCCGCCGCGACGGCCCGCCATTGGATGCGTTGTTCGGTTCATTGTATCGGCGAGGTCCGCCTCAGCCAGCCGCGACTTCAAGCGATCCGCGAATGGTACTTGTCGAATCCCGCCAATGCGGTATCATATGGGATACACGAAATGACGGAAGAACAAGATCTCTCACGGAAAGCTGTTGCATGAAATTTGATGACCTCGGGCTAATCGAGCCCCTCCTCCGGGCGGTAAAGCGCGAAGGGTACGATACCCCCACGCCCGTTCAGACACTGGCCATTCCGCACGTACTCGCCGGCGACGACCTGATGGCCTGCGCGCAGACCGGCACGGGCAAGACGGCCGGGTTCGCCCTGCCGATTCTCCAGATGCTCCACACCAACGAGCCCGCTCACAACGTCGAACCCGTCGAAGCGTCCGACGATCAGGACTCGACGAAACCCCGGCCGGGCAAGGGACGCCAAAGCCGCGACCGCTCCAGAGGACGAAATCGCAAACGGTCCCGCCCGCCCAAGCCGATCCGTGCGCTGATTTTGAGCCCCACCCGAGAACTGGCCGCCCAGATCGGCGAAAGCTTCGACGCCTACAGCCATTTTCTTAAGAACATCGACTATACGACCATCTTCGGCGGCGTCCGGCAGAAACGCCAGACGCAGGACCTCACCCGCGGAGTGGACGTCGTCGTCGCCACGCCGGGACGACTGATGGACCTCATGCAGCAGGGATACGTCCACCTCGACACCGTCGAGATCTTCGTGCTGGATGAGGCCGACCGCATGCTGGATATGGGCTTCATCGACGACATCCGCCGCATCGAACGTGCCCTGCCCAAACAGCGGCAGACGCTGATGTTCTCGGCGACCATTCCGCCGGCCATCGACCGCCTGGCACGGAGCATTCTCACCGATCCCGAGCAGGTTCGCATCAAGCCCGAAGCGCCGGCCGCCGAGAATGTCACCCAGCAGGTCTACTTCGTTGAGACGCCCAAGAAGCAGGAGCTTCTCGAACATGTCCTGGAGGACGAGGACATCACGCGGGCCCTGGTGTTCACCCGCACCAAGCGGCGGGCGGACATCATCACCGCCCGGCTGCAACGACAGGACATCGACGCGGCCGTCATCCACTCCGATCGCTCCCAGGCAGACCGCCAGCGGGCCCTGAAAGACTTCAGCGAGGGGCGGTCCCGCGTGCTGATCGCCAGCGACATCGCCGCCCGCGGGCTGGACGTGGACGACATCTCGCACGTGATCAACTTCGACATGCCCGACGAGCCCGAAACGTACGTCCACCGCATCGGACGGACCGGACGGGCCGGGGCGAAGGGCCTGGCGCTGAGCTTCTGCGCCGTGCAGGAACGCCCCGTCCTCTCGCAGATCGAAAGCCTCGTGAAAAAGCCCATCGAGTTCGTCGAGGAACACCCCTACGCCTCACGCCCGCCGGCCAAGAAACGCACGCTCAACCGCACCGCCTACCGGGGAAGACGAAAACCCGTCCGCCGAAACCTCCTGCGAGGCCGACGACGGTAACACCGAACACCAACACGCCCGCCCGGCGGTTCAGCTTCGTGGAAAATGCTGGAAATGCCTGAACTGTAAAGGTGGGCACAAGTGCCCAGCCTACCAGCTGGAATAAATCGGGAATAGCACAACAAGGCGGGAGCCATGACGGAAACACGACAGGTTTCACGGACAGTCAGTATATCCAGCATGGTTGTGTTTGCTTACAGCGGCCTGTTGCTGATGTACTATGCTTCTCCGTTACCCATCGGCGGCGTCTCATTACTGGGAGCCACGTGGCACTACGGCGGGCCTGCAGGTGGGGGGGTACTGATATGGTTGCCGTTTCTATGGCTGCTCACTTGGTCGCTGATACACCGTGGTAGGATGATGTCGCAGCCAATGATGCGCGCCTCTAAACATGCGAACATCACCGTCTGCGTTTTGTGGGTCAGTATCCTGATCTACATCGGAACCAATGTAGAAGTTGGTCTGTCAGAATGGCTACTTCTAAGTGTTGGTACTATCAGCGGCCTGGGTTCACTGGCAGGACTCCTCCGTAGAGACACACCTTTGTCGTACTATCTGTCGTACTATCCGCCTGTGTTCCTCTCAGCAGGTTTAGTCTGTTTCGCCGGAATGCACATAGGCAGCGTGGCCGTTGTTGTAGGCTTCGGCGTAGTGCTGTGGTGGGATATAGTCACTGACGGTGGCAGACGTAAGGATCATGGGGAAGAACGCTCAGGCCTGTGGCAGGGTTGGGTATGGATATGCAGGGCGTGGTTTGTTCTCGGCGTTCTTGCTGGGATATCTCTCGGTGGTCTTTCAGCCGTGAACACGATCCTCCCGCTGGGTTCGCATTCGCAAATGCAGCCTCGCTGGGCGATCATTGCCATGAATGTAGATGCGTTTCTTCGGGGTGGGTATGTGATATCAATGGCGGGCCTGTGCGGCATTCCGCTGGTGTGGAGCACAATCTGCTTGCGAAGAATGACAGAACTGAGAAAGCATTCACAGGTCATCGCCAAGCAGAGTTCGTAGACTGGGCACAAGTGCCCAGCCTACCAGCTTACGACGATGCATATTGCGCCGAACCGCATCCATGGCCCTATCCCGTTATTTCGCCAAGATGTGTTTGTGGGCGATATGAACCGTATACGGGCTTCGATATACAAACAGGCAGGGATACTTGATTAGGCATGTCTCTTGGAAGGGTAATCATGGACACTGCAGTATATGATTCTCAGACAGAATCAGTTATATATTTTTCGGATAGAAGGCTGTGTCGCTTCAGCTTGTGCGATCAGCGAGTAGATATCCTTGATGTCGCGCTAGACGGGTGGTTTCAATTGTACGATTGCAGTCCGCACTCTTTTCTGGTTGTAAAGTATTCCAAGGTCCGTAATGCATTACAGGGCCTAGAAACGGAGTATGCGGCTGACTTCATGGTGTGTTCCAAGGGAGAATCGGCAGAAGTGCGTTCGTGTTTTGGAGCGACTGAACAGGCGGGGCCTATCCCCAATCAGAGCATTTGGGCTGGGGCGCCCCGGTGGATTCCGTTAGGGGATAGCGACGTGTTGGAGCTTAATGTGAGCGCCGGAGTCTATCGTAGGCACTCATTGCCATGGCTTAACCGCTGTAATTACGATACGATGTTTATCGGCGTGACAGATATTGTTGAGCTCGCAGGCACGAGTACGGCGGTTGTTGTTCTTGCTCGTGCAAACAGCGTTGTTCATGATTTTGCGTCTGGTGAGTACTCGGTTCTGCCCTTTAG